>JBBSLH010000216.1:0-7101 GCA_038255425.1 Acidimicrobiales bacterium | reverse complement strand
GTGGTGATCATCGACGCCAGCACGCTGCGAGCGGAGAGCGAGCCGCGGAACGTCGTCGCCGCGCCGCCGACGACGAGGCTGATCACGATGTTCGGTACCAGGAGGATCAGCCAGTCGAGCAGCTTGGCGCCGAAGCGCGTCCCCAGCCCGACCGGGACGAGCCCGCCCGAGGTCGGGGGTGGAGGAGGTGGTGGCGGAGGCGTGTACGACACGGCTCAGCGGCGCTTGCCCTTCTTGCGCGGCCGGGGCGGGATCGCCCGTCCCGACAGCTCGGGGGCTGGTGCCGAGCGACCTCGCTTCGATGAGACGCCGACGGGGGCGACCTCGTCGGTCGGCCCGGTCCGGCGGGTCTCCTGGTTCTCCAGACGGGCGCGGAGGCTGCGGTAGTGCGGCTCACGCTCCTTGAGGAATGCCACCAGCGGCGTGGCCACGAAGATCGACGAGTAGGCGCCGGACACGAGGCCGATCGTGAGTGCGACCGCGAACTCCTGGAGGGTGACGGCGCCGAGGATGAACGAGCCGACGATGAGCATGGCCAGGACAGGCAACAGCGAGGTGATGGTCGTGTTGAGCGACCGCATGAGCACCTGGTTGAGCGACAGGCTCATCATGTCCGTGTACGGCCTCTTCTGGGCGACGGCCGGATTGTCGGCGTTGGCCTTCACCTTGTCGTAGACGACGATGGTGTCATACAGCGAGTAGCCCAGGATCGTGAGGATGGCGATCACCGTCGCCGGCGTGACCTCGAACTGGAACAGCGCGTAGACCCCGACCGTGATGATCAGGTCGTGGACCACCGCGACCAATGCGCCGACGGCCATCTTCCATTCCAGCCGGATCGCGATGTACGCGGAGATGATGATGAAGAAGAAGATCAGCGCTCGCTGCGCCTTGGACGAGATCTCGTCGCCCCAGGTCGGGCCGACCGTCGAGACGCTGACCTCCGAGGCGTCGACGCCGGCGAGATCCGCAAGTGCCGTCGTGACCGCATCCAGCGCCGCTTCGTCGGATGGCGCGGACTGGACCCGAACGGTGTCAGCGCCGACGATCTGGATCTTTGCACCGGCCTCGCCGGTGGCGCCGAGCGCCGACCGGGCGTCACTGACCGATGCGTCGGGAGCGACGACCTCCCACGAGGTTCCGCCCTCGAAGTCGATGCCGAGGTTCAGTTTGCGGCCGACCAACGCACCGACGCTGAGGACGAGGAGGACCGCGGTGATCGCGAATCCGATCCGCCAGATGCGGGGAAAGTCGATGTCGTTGTCGTAGCTGGCGAGGCGGCTCATCATGTCGTTGCCCCCTCGGGCTTGGGCCTCGGCATGCCGAACAAGCGGGGCTTGTCCTGGAGACGCTCGGACTTGACGAGCATCAGTGCCAGGGGCCGCATGAAGAAGTACGACGCGACCAGGTCGAGCAGGGTCGACAGTCCGAGGTACAACGCGAAGCCTCGCACCGGGCCGACGGTCAGCCAGTACAGGATCCCGGCACCGATGAGCGACGCGACGTCGGCCTTGACGATCGTCGAGAACGCCGAGGTGAAGGCGCCGTCGATGGACGTTCGCAACGTCCGGCCTCGGGCGACCTCTTCCTTCAGGTGCTCGTAGAAGACGACGTTGGAGTCGACGGCCACGCCGATCGACACGATGATGCCGGTGACGCCGGCGAGCGTGAGCGCCAGGCCTTGGTTCTCGCCGAGATAGGCGATGAGCGTCCACAACAAGGCGGCCGAGATGCTGAGGCTGAGGATGGCGACCAAGCCGAGGAGTCGGTAGTAGACGACCATGTAGAGCGCCACGAGTGCGAGGCCGATGATGCCGGCGATGATGCCAGCGTCGAGAGCGTCCTGACCGAGCGAGGCGGAGATCGACTGCGTCTGCTGGGGCTCCAACTCGACCGGGAGCGAGCCGTAGCGGAGCACGAGTGCGAGGTCCTTCGCTTCGCCTTCGCTGAAGCTGCCGCTGATCGAGATGGCGTCGGCCGCGAACGAGGGTTCGTTGATCGACGGCGCCGACTGGACCTGGGAGTCGAGGACGATCGCGAGCTGGCCCGTCGGACAACTGGCGTCACGGTTGAAGCAGCGCGACGCGATGTCGTTGAACTCGTCGATGCTCCCGCCCTTGATCGACACGCCGACGATCCAGGTGCCGATGCCCTCGAGCCGGGCGTCGGCGCCGGAGAGGATGGTGCCGGTCGATTCCGTGGGGCCGAGGCGGTAGCGGAGGACCTCGGCGCCGGTGTCGTCGTACTCGGCCAGCGTGACCGACTCTTCTGCGACGTCGTCAGCTGGCTCGGTCAGGTCGAGGTTCTCGAGGCCGGGGATCAGCGTCGGGACCTCGGTGGTCGACGAGGTGTCTTCGACCGGGGCTTCGGTGGTCGTGGTCGCGTCGTCGGTCTGAGCCGGTGCGGCCGATTCACCGAGTGGGAGTCCGTAGCCGGTCTCGTCGGTGGCCTCGGTCGTCGTCGTGTCGTCGCCCTCGGCCACGGTGGTGCTCGTCGTGTCTGTGGTTTCGGGCTGGAGGTCGTTCGGGTCGAGGTCCGCGAGCTCCGGTGGGATGACCTGCATCACCGGACGGAATCGGAGCTCTGCGGTCTGGCCGACCAGTTCGAGCGCACGCTCGCGGTCCTTCACACCCGGCAACTGGACGACGATCGCGTCGCCCTGGCGGGAGATCTCCGGCTCGGCGACGCCGATGCCGTCGACACGCTGACGAATGATCTCGATCGCCTGGCTGATCGACTCGTCGTTGGTGGTCTCGGTCGGCTGGAGTACCACGGCCACCCCACCCTGGAGGTCGAGCCCGAGCAGCGGTTTGTTCCCGGACACCAACGTCGCGGTCAGTCCGGCCGCGGCGAGCACGACGATGAAGATCAGGGAGAACAAGCCGTTGCGGCGCATGAGCCGAGCCAACCTAGTCGTAGATGTTCGCGATCTCGGACCGCAGCGAGTCGAGCGAGCCCGCCTGTACCGCTTCCCGCGCCCGCTCGGTCAATCGCAGGGTCCAGGCCAGGTTGTGGATGGTCGACAGGCGGGCGGCGGTCGGCTCGTTCACGTTCACGAGGTGCCGGATGTAGGCCCGCGAGTAGCGCGTACACGTCGAGCAGTGGCAGGCAGGATCCAACGGGCCCTCGTCGTCGGCGAAACGCCGGTTCTTGATGTTGAGCCGACCCTCGGAGGTCAGCAGCGTGCCGTGTCGGCCGAATCGGGTGGGCAGGACGCAGTCGAACAAGTCGACGCCGAGCGCGATCGACTCGACGATGCCCACCGGGTCGCCCAGTCCCATCAGATAGCGCGGTCGATCCGCCGGGAGCTCTTCGATGGCCGATGCCAACGCCGGCAACATCTCGTCGCGAGACTCCCCCACGGAGAGCCCGCCGATGCCATAGCCGTCGAACCCGATCTCGACCGTACGCCGAGCGCTCTCGGCCCGCATGGCCGGGTCGACGCCGCCCTGGACGATGCCGAACTGATTGCGGGTCGGGTCGTCGAACGCCCGGAAACGGTCTCGAGCCCGTACTGCCCACGCTGCGGTGCGCTCCATCGCCTCACGGACCACTTCCGGCGTGCTGGGACGGGGTGGGCACACGTCGAGCACCATCTGGATGTCGGCACCGAGCGCATATTGGATCTCGACTGCTCGCTCCGGCGTGAGCCGCTCCTCGTCACCGTCGTAGGTCGACCGGAACGTCACCCCGTCGTCGTCGACCTTCGGCGACAGCGAGAAGACCTGGTAGCCGCCGCTGTCGGTGAGGACGTGCCCCGACCAGTCGTTGAACCCGTGCAGACCACCCATGCGCTCGATCAGGTCGGGGCCGGGACGAAAGAGCAGGTGGTAGGTGTTGCCGAGGACGATCTGGGCGCCCAACGCCTCGAGATCGGCGGTGTCGACGGCGCGCACCGCGCCTCGCGTGCCGACGGGCATGAAACACGGTGTCGTCACCGTGCCCCGGCTCGTCGTGATCGTCGTAGCGCGCGCCGGCCCGGCGGTGCTCTCGACCTCGACGCTGAGCGTCATCGGGTCTCCTTCCGGCTCCGCTGGAGCAACATGGCGTCGCCGAACGACAGGAATCGATAGTCCGCCGCCAGCGCCTCACCGTAGAGGTCGCGCCAGTGGGGCCCGGCGAACGCCTCGACCAGCACGAGCAGGCTCGAGCGGGGCAGATGGAAGTTGGTCAGCATCGTGTCGACGACCTGGAATTCGTCGCCAGGAGTGAGGAACAGACCGGTCGAGCCGGTCGGCGTCCCCGACCGAGCCGACGACTCGAGCGCCCGGACGGTCGTGGTGCCGATCGCCACGACCCGATCTGCGGCCCGACACGCGGCCATCGTCTCGGCGGGCACGTCGTACCGCTCGTGGTGCATCACGTGGTCCTCCACCCGCTCGGACATGATCGGCCGGAAGGTGCCGAGTCCGACGACCAGTTCCACGGTCTCGACGGTCGCGCCGGCTGTGCGGATGCGATCGAGGACTGCCGGAGTCAGGTGGAGTCCGGCGGTCGGCGCCGCCACCGAACCGGGCCGGTCGGCATAGACGGTCTGGTACCGCTCGGGATCGTCGAGCACCTCGGTGATGTATGGCGGGAGGGGGACCTCGCCGTGGCGGTCGAGTGCGGCGAGGACGTCGCGGGTGTGGACCTCGACCGATCGACGCCCGTCAGAGAGTCGCTCGCCGACCACGAGACGCAGGTCGTCGTCGACCGTGAACTCGGATCCGGGCGCCACCTTGCGGCCGGGACGCACCAGCGCCTCCCAGCGCCCGGGCTCGATCTCCTCGAGGAGGAAGACCTCGACGGCGCCGCCGGTCGGCTTGCGGAGGTGGAGTCGTGCGGGCAGGACCCTCGTCGAGTTGACGACGACGACGTCACCTGGCCCCACGAGTTCCGGGAGATCCCGGACCAGACGGTGATCGCTCGGCTGCTGCGAGCCACGATCGACCAGCAGTCGGGCACGATCGCGTGGTTCGACCGGGTGCTGGGCGATGGACTCCGGGGGGAGCTCGTAGTCGAAGGACGCGGTCTCCATGGAGCCGTCCGAAGTTACCGGGGGTTCAGGAAGGGGACCAACCGCGGCGTGTCGAAGAGTGTCCGTGAACTGGCAGGGAACCGAGGGGCACACTCACCGTGGCACTACGCGCAGACGACGTCGATCTGGGTCGCGACCGCGACCTCGTCGCGCGCCTCCAGAACGGTGATCCCGAGGCCTTCGACGATCTCTATCGGTGCTACTTCAACCGGTTGCGCCGCTACTGCCAGCGGCACACCAACGACCGCCACGAGGCGGAAGAGGTGGCCCAGGAAGCCTTCGTGAAGGCGCTGCGTTCCATGGACTCACTCCAGGGCGAGCGTCGTTTCTACCCGTGGATGACGGTGATCGCGAAGCGGATCGTCATCGACCGGCACCGCAAGATGTCGCGTATCGAGCTGACCGAGGAGCCCGAACTGGGCTCGGTCGAACCCGACATCGACCATCTCTTCGCCGAGGTCGACGCTGGCCACGTCCGAGAGGCGATGGACAACCTCGGCCCCCGTCACCGCGAAGTCCTGCTCCTCCGCGAGGCCGAGTTGTTGAGCTACAACGACATCGCCGAAACGCTCGCCGTCCCCGTCACCACCGTCGAAGCACTCCTGCACCGAGCCCGAAAGGCCCTCCGGCGTGAGTACGCCGCAGTCGCGGGCACCGACGGTCGTGGCATGTGGGGACTCCCGGTCATCGGGTGGCTCGGGTCACGAGCCACCAGGCTCCGGGCCAAGCTCGACGACCGCTGGGCCGAGCTGGTTGCCTTCGGCGCACCAGTCGCGGTCGGTGCCATCACCGCGGCCGTCGTCCTCTTCCCCTCGGCGGGTCCCGGCGAGTCGACGATCGAGGCCGCGACCACATCGCTGCCTGCGGTGACCGACATCGAGGACACGTCGTCCACGACGGACTCCACGGTCCCGACGCCGGTCTCCACCTCTGACGCGACGATGCCTCGGCCTTCGCCGACGACGTCCGTGACGTCTGCTCCGGCACCCGTCGCGCCTGCGTTCAACGCCGGTCCCGTCGGCGTCTACGTCGGGCCCGAGGGCACCGAGGCCGCGGCACAGAAGGCGCGGGACATGCCGATAAACGGGTCCCTCGGTCCTGCCGTCGGCGGCATCGATCCGCCGTCGATCAGCGAGGGCCTGACCGACGCAGTCGATGACGTCGTCGAATTGCTTCTCGGACGACCCGCCACAGCGAACCAAGGAACTCCATGACCCGCACTCGACGAATCACCGCCCTGTGGGCAATCGGCGCGGCAACCCTGGCCATGGGCATCGTCGCGACCCCCACAGCTCAGGCCACACCGACGCCGAAACCGGTGCCGACGCCGTCCACCATCACGGCCTCGGAATGGGCATGTCTCGCCGTCGCTGGCGTCGACGTCGGCCTGTGCCTCGACAACCCGGTCCCTGACACCAGCGGGCTCCCGACTGTCCCCGAGATCCTCGACGACGTGCTCGGCCTGCTCTGACCTGCCCCTATCGGGGGTCGAACAGCGCCGAAGGTCCGCCACCGGGATCGGCTGACGACGGCGGTGCCAGACCGAGATGCTCCCACGCGCCGGTCGTGCACACGCGACCCTTCGGGGTCCGCATCAGCAGACCTTGCTGGATGAGGAACGGCTCGTAGACGTCTTCGACGGTCTCGGTCTGTTCGCCCACACTGATGGCGAGCGTGGACAACCCGACCGGCCCGCCACCGAATCGCTCGCAGATCGCCGAGAGGATGGCGCGGTCGACCTTGTCGAGCCCGCGCTCGTCGACGCCGAAGGTGCTGAGACCGTCGTGCGCGGTCGCGAGATCGATGGTCCCGTCGCCGCGCACCTCGGCGTAGTCACGCACCCGTCGCAGCAGGCGGTTCGCGATGCGCGGTGTCCCCCGGGCGCGACGGGCGATCTCGCCCGCGCCCGCCTGGACGAGAGCGACATCGAGAATGCTCGCCGTACGTGACACGATCGCTTCGAGGTCGGTCGCCGTGTAGAAGTCGAGCCGCTCGACGAGGCCGAAGCGATCGCGCAGGGGGCCGGTGATGGCCCCGGTGCGGGTCGTGGCACCCACGAGCGTGAAGGCGGGGAGGTCGAG
>JBBSLH010000215.1:0-7182 GCA_038255425.1 Acidimicrobiales bacterium | reverse complement strand
GATGGCAGCAACCAAGCCCGCCAGGAAGCCGATCATCAGCGGCAACTGGAAGATGCACAACAACCACTTCGAGGCGATCCAACTCGTCCAGAAGCTGGGGTACGAGATCACGGTCGACGACGTCGAACACGTCGACGTCACCGTGCACCCGCCGTTCACCGATCTGCGGTCGATCCAGACCGTGCTCGACGCCGACCGCATCCCGATCGCACTCGGCGCGCAGCACTGCCACTTCGAGGACACGGGAGCGTTCACGGGCGAGGTCTCCCCGACGATGCTCGCCAAGCTCGACGTCGAGTACGTCATCGTCGGACACAGCGAGCGCCGGGAAGTCTTCGGTGAGACCGACGAAGACGTCAACGTCAAGGTCCACGCCATCATCAAGTCGGGCATGACGCCGATCATGTGCTGCGGCGAGACGCTCGACGAACGTGAGGCCGGCGACGCCGAGTCGAAGGTCGACGGACAGATCCGCGCCGGGCTCGCCAAGGTGAAGCCCGAGCAGGTCGGCGCGATGGTCATCGCCTACGAACCCATCTGGGCCATTGGTACCGGCAAGACCGCGACCGCTGAGGACGCGCAGGCCATGTGCGCCCACGTGAGAAGCGTCGTTGCTGACCTCGCCGGTGCCGAGGCGGCAGCGAGCGTGCGCATCCAGTACGGCGGATCGGTCAAGCCGGGCAATGCGCCCGAGCTCATGGGGCAGCCGGACATCGACGGCGCGCTGGTCGGAGGAGCGAGCCTGGAGGCCGAATCGTTCGCTCGCATCGTGAACTTCCGACTGGCTGACACCGCCAGTATCGGTTGACGCGAGCAGTCTTTTCGTACAGTTTGGCGGCGCTTGACATGTCAAGCCGACGTGAAGAACGCGTTACAGGCTCACAAAACGTCCAGCAGGTCCTTGGTGATGGGGGTCACACTTGCTACCGTCACGCACGGTTCACGGAAATGTCCACACGAATCCCGTAGCGTGAACCACGGCCGGTTGGGGGCTCCCGCTCACCCACCGGTTCTCTGTTCCCAATTCAGGAGGATCCCCCTGTGTCAATCAACTCCCGATGGTTGCGCGTACTTGCGCTGCTGCTGGGTCTGACGATGTTCGCCGCAGCATGCGGCGACGACGATGACTCCAGCTCTCCCAACGACGACCCAGGTTCGGAGGACGGCGAAGGCGGCGCGGCCGGCGGCGAGTTCATCGACTACGGCACCTTCGTCGGCGATCCGCCCGAGCACATCGACCCCGCGCTCAACAGCACCCTGGCCGCATACCAGGTGACCAACGCGCTGTACGACGGTCTCACCGAGATCGACTTCTCCGACCCGGAGAACCCCAGGGTCGACTCGCTGCTCGCCGAGTCCGTCGAGCCGAACGAAGACGCATCGGTCTGGACCTTCACGATCAAGGAAGACCAGGCGTTCTCGAACGGCGAGGCCATCGTGCCGAGCACCTTCAAGCGCTCCTGGGAGCGCGTCGCGGCCATGGCCGGCGACTACAGCTACCTGCTGACGTTCATCGAGGGTGGCGAAGCCGCGCTCGACCCCGAGGGCGACCACACGCTCTCCGGTGTCGAGGCCGACGACGACGCGATGACCCTCACGGTCACGCTCTCCGCCCCATACTCGGGCTTCGACGCTGTCTCCGGGTTCCAGCTGCTCTTCCCCATGCCTGAGGAGGCCGGCGACGGCGCTGCTCCGGTCACGGACTACGAGAACGGCATCATGATCGGCAACGGTCCGTACGCCATGGAGACGGCTCGCACTGACGAGGAGATCATCCTCGTCAAGAACGACACCTGGGTCGGCGACTTCAACGGCGAGACCTGGGACGACCGCCTCGACCGGATCATCTTCCGTGTCCAGGCCGATCCTGACACCGGGTACAACGCCTTCGAGGCCGGCGAGTCCGACAACGCCAACATCCCGCCGGCTCGCGTGTCCGATGCCGAGGCCAACTACGGCAACACCTTGGATACCGACATCCTCGGTTCGTACCACTTCAACATCAACGATCGTGACCCGATGGTCGGTGGCGAGGAGAACCTCAAGTTGCGCCAGGCCATCTCGGCCGCGATCGACCGTGAAGAGATCAACACCGCGGTCTACAACGGCAGCCGGATCGTCTCGACGGGCATCGTGCCTCCGGGCATCCCCGGCTACGAAGAAGGCATCTGTGAGTACTGCGCCTACGACGCCGAGCAGGCCCAGACCCTGTTCGACGAGTGGGTCGCAGAGGGTGGTGTGCAGGACGGTCCGATCCCGATCCAGTTCGGCGCCGACACCGGTCACGATGACGTGGTGGCGATCATGGTCGACAACCTGAAGGCGATCGGCATCGAAGCCGTGGCGACTCCGCTCCCTGCGGAGACGTACTTCTCCGGGTTGGCCGAGGGTGCGTGTGTCATCTGCCGGGCCGGTTGGTTCGCCGACTACCCGACATATGACAACTTCATGTTCGACCTGTACCACTCCAGCTCGCTGGGCGGGAACAACCACGGCAACCAGAACGAGGAGTTCGACGCTCTGGTCGACGAAGCGAAGCAGACCACCGATGCCGACAAGCAGGGTGAACTGTTCCGTGACGCCGAGCGTGTCCTGTTGAACGAGGACACGATGGCCATCCCGATCAACCGGTACAAGGGCACCTACGTCTTCAACGCCGACAAGTGGGAGAACTTCGCCCAGACCAACCAGGGCTTGATCGCCTGGGAGCAGATCACGGCAAAGTGAACCCGCACCGGCATGACGGAGGCACCCGCGGTGCGTCCGCAGCGCCGGTGAATTCCTGACAGGTGGGGCGGGCTTCGAGCCCGCCCCACCTTGCTCTCCACCCCGCTCATCACGACCCGACGGACGCCCACCGCATGGTCAACTACATCCTCCGCCGCCTCCTGCTGCTGATCCCGACGGTGTTCTTCGCGCTGTCGTTCCTGTTCCTGTTGTTCTTCGTGCTCCCGGGCGACCCGGCCGAGCTCATCGCCGGCGGCGGCGACCGAGCCGTGAACCCCATCCAGCTCGAGCAGGTCAACGAGCGGTATGGCCTCGACGATTCGCTCCCCACACAATTCGTCAACTACTGGAAGCGCACGATCCAGTGGGACCTGGGCGACTCCTACTCGACCGGCCGCAGCGTCAACGACGTCCTCGGTGACAAGGCGGTCAACAGCCTCCGGCTCGGGTTCTGGGCGATCCTCCTCGAGATCGGGGTCGGCATCTCGGTGGGACTGATCTCGGCGATTCGCAGATACAGCGTGATCGACAAGCTGACCACCGTCGGGACAGCGGCGATGAGTGCGATTCCCGTCTTCGTACTCGGTTTCATCCTCCAGTACATGTTCGCCGTGTATCCCAACAAACATGACTGGCCCGCATGGGCCACGCTTCGCACGTCGCAGATCGGCCCGCCAGGGTCCGGCGATGGCGACTGGTTCCTGTTCTTCATCCCGATGGGGGAGCAGTGGCGCTATCTCCTGCTCCCGGCCATCACCCTGGCCAGCGTGTCGACGGCACTCGCGGCCCGCATGACCCGCGGATCGATGCTCGAGGTGTTGCGCGCCGACTACATGCGGACGGCCAAGGCCAAGGGCCTCCGTGAGCGCGCCATCATCACGCGGCATGGTCTCCGCAACGCCATGTTGCCCGTGGTCACGCTCATCGGCCTCGACCTCGGCGCGGTGATCGGTGCGGCCGTGCTCACCGAGACGGTGTTCTCGTGGCCCGGTCTCGGTTCGACCATCGCCGATTCCGTCCTCTCTCGTGATCTGCCCGTCCTGCTGGGTCTGACCCTCGTGGTCGTGCTCGCCTACTCGCTCATCAACCTGATCGTCGACGTCTCCTACGCGTGGTTCGACCCGCGGATCCGACTCGGCGCGGACGTCGAATCATGACCCACATCCCGCCGGGAGCCGACCCGACAGACCCGAATTCCGCTGGCCACGAAGCCGGGGGCGGAGGAGCGGTCGCCGGCGATGTGCCCGACCTCCAGGCTGCACGTCCGCTGCGCGTCGACGTGTGGCGTCGGTTCAAGCAGAACCGTCTCGCGGTCACGGGCCTGGTCTTCATCGTGTTCATCATCGTGGTGGCGATCTTCGCCGACGTCATCGCACCTCATGACTTCACCGACCGCCCGGGCAGCAAGGCCGGCGCCTTCCGTCAGGGTCCGAGCACGGAGTTCTGGTTCGGGACCGACCGCATCGGCCGCGACGTGTTCTCGCGCATCGTCTACGGAGCCCGAGTCTCGCTGCGGATCGGCATCTCCGCCACCTCCATCGCGCTCGTCATCGGCCTGATCTTCGGGTCGATCGCCGGCTTCTTCGGTGGGCTCATCGAGACGCTGATCATGCGCGTCACCGACGTGTTCTTGGCCATCCCCTACATCGTGCTCGCCGTCGCGGTCGCGGCGGTGTTCGGGCGTAGCGAGAATGCGATCATCCTGGTGCTCGGCCTCACCGGTTGGCTCGGCGTCGCCCGCATCGTGCGGTCGAGCTTCCTGCAGCTCAAGCAACTCGAATACGTCGAGGCGGCCACCGCACTGGGGTTCAGTCGCAGCCGGATCATGTTCCGCCACATCCTCCCGAATGCGCTCCAGCCGATCATCGTCTACGGCACGATCGCCATCGGTTCGACGATCTTGGCCGAGGCGGCGCTTTCGTTCCTGGGCGTCGGCCCTCAGGACCCGACGCCCGCATGGGGCCTGATGGTGTCGCAGGGCAAGGGCGACCTCGCCAACGCATCGCATCTCGTGTTCTTCCCGGGAGCGGCCATCGGCCTCACCGTGCTCTCGTTCGTGTTGGTCGGAGATGGTCTACGCGATGCCCTCGACCCGAGACTCAAATGAACGGTTCCAAGTGATGGAGACCTCCTCGATGACGTCCCCGATGCCCACAGGCGGCGCCGATCAGACCCTGCTGTCGGTGCGTGACCTGCACGCGCACTTCGAGACCGGTGACGGCATCGTTCGCGCCGTGGACGGCGTGTCGTTCGACATCAATCGCGGCGACGTGTTCTCCGTCGTCGGCGAGTCCGGCTCCGGGAAATCGGTGACCGCCATGTCGATCCTCGGTCTCATCCCCACCCTCCAGGTCGACTCGGGCGAGATCCTCTGGAAGGGAGAGAATCTCCTCGAATACTCCGACGTCGAGATGGGCGCCATCCGCGGCAACGAGATCGCCATGATCTTCCAGGACCCGCTCACCGCCCTGAACCCGGTCCACACGGTCGGGCGCCAGGTGGGGGAGATGGCCCGCATCCACGAGGGTCTCTCGAAGAAGGACGCCATGAAGCGCGCCATCGAGATGCTCGACCTCGTCGGGATCCCCGAGCCGAAGAAGCGCGCCGACTCGTACCCGCACGAGTTCTCCGGCGGCATGCGCCAGCGGGCGATGATCGCCATGGCGATCACCTGCAACCCCGACCTGCTCATCGCCGACGAGCCGACCACGGCCCTCGACGTGACCGTGCAGGCCCAGGTACTCGAGGCGCTGATCGCCATCAAGGACGAGATCGACTCGGCCATCATGTTGATCACCCACGACCTCGGCGTCGTGGCGGGGCTGTCCGACACCGTGATGGTCATGTACGCCGGGCGGCAGGCCGAGATCGGCACCGTCGACGAGATCTTCTACGAGACGCGACATCCCTACACGCTGGGCCTCATGGGTTCGATCCCTCGGCTCGAGAGCGACGACGACGATCCGTTGATCCCCATCCCCGGTTCGCCCCCGTCACTGATCCATCGCCCGGCCGGCTGTGCCTTCCATCCCCGGTGCGCCTTCGCCGAGGTGCCGGGACGGTGCGACAGCGAGGTCCCACAGCTGCGCAGCGTGTCGACGACGCACCACACGTCGGCTTGCCACTTCGCGGAGAGCCTCGCCGACGTCACGCTCGACGTGTTGCGGGAGAAGGTCGTGGAGATACCCGAAGACCCTGAGTACGTGCGCCTCGAAGACGAGCCGGAACTGGAGGTCGAGTCGTGAGCCAGCCGCTGCTCGTCGCCACCGATCTCGTGAAGCGCTTCCCCATCCGGGGAGGGCTGCTGGGGCGCGCCGTCGACTCGTTCGCCGCCGTCGACGGGGTCAGCCTGTCGGTCGAGCGGGGCAAGACCTTGGGACTCGTCGGCGAGTCCGGATGCGGCAAGTCGACCACTGGCCGCATGCTGCTCAACCTCCTCGTCCCCACGTCGGGCACGGTCGAGTTCGACGGCCGGGTCATCAACGAGATGAAGCGCAAGGAGCTGATCCAGGTCCGCCAGCGGATCCAGATCGTGTTCCAGGATCCGTTCGCCTCGCTGAACCCCCGCCTCACCGTCGGCGCGTGCATCGCCGAGCCGATGAAGGTCCACACCGACATGTCGAAGGACGACATCCTCACCCGGATCCAGAATCTCCTGTCGCAGGTCGGTCTGTCGCCCGAACACGCCAACCGCTACCCGCACGAGTTCTCCGGCGGTCAGCGCCAGCGCGTCGGCATCGCCCGCGCACTCGCCCTCGAACCCGAACTCTTGGTCCTCGACGAGCCGGTCTCGGCGCTCGACGTGTCGATCCAGGCAGGCGTCGTCAACCTGCTCGAGGAGATCCAGGAGCGGATGGGGCTGGCCTATCTGTTCATCGCGCACGACCTCTCCGTGGTGAAGCACATCTCCGACGATGTCGCGGTGATGTACCTCGGCAAGATCATCGAGGCGGGCTCCCGCGACAAGATCTACAACTCGCCGACACACCCCTACACGCAGGCGTTGCTGTCCGCGGTGCCACTCGCGGACCCACTGCGAGAGCGCTCCCGCAACCGGATCGTGGTGCAGGGCGACGTGCCGAGCCCGATCGATCCGCCATCGGGCTGTCGGTTCCGCACCCGTTGCTGGAAGGCGACCGACAAGTGCGCAGCCGAGGAACCGGCGCTGGTCGACCGAGGCTACGGTCACCCGTCCGCATGTCACTACGCCGAGGTCCAGGCCGTCATCTGACGGTGCCCGTTCGTCCGTTCGCCCGATGGCGACGGATCTCCTCGCTGTTCCTGGTGGTCGCGCTCGTCGCTGCCGCATGCACCGACGATGGCTCGGATGCGACGAACGCGACGTCGACCACCATCCCTCGTCCCAACACGGTGATGCGGGTCGGCGTCGAGGAATGGCCGTCTTGCGTCAATCCCCTCACCTGCAACGACACCGCGCTGCACGAGCAGATCCTC
>JBBSLH010000214.1:0-7186 GCA_038255425.1 Acidimicrobiales bacterium | reverse complement strand
GATCGCATCGATCATCTCGGGTCGATACACGACGAGGTGCAGACCGGTCGCGAGCGCGGCAGGGATCTCGTCGAGATCGGGTTCGCTCAAGACCAGGATCGGTGCGTCGATCCCGGCTGCTCGGAGCACTCGCCCTTCGCCGACGTGCGCAACACCGAGCCACGTTGCTCCCGCGTCGAGGGCTGCGTGTGCGACACGCACGCTCACGTGGCCGTACCAGTCGGCCTTGACGACCGCACAGACCGCAGCGTTGCCTGCGAACTCGGACAGCACGCGGATGTTCGAGGCGACGGCGCTGAGGTCGATCGTGGCCGTCGACGCGCTCACGCCGCGCCGCCGATGTCCGACAGGGCCTGCGGCAGATGGTCGATGACGTCGGAAGCGATCGCTCCGTGCCTCGGCGCGAGTGACCCCGCCGTGCCGTGCACGTGCGCGGCGACGGTGGCGGCATCGAAGCCGTCGAGCCCGGCAGCGAGCATCGACGAGACGACACCGGTCAACACATCGCCGGTCCCAGCGGTGGCCAGTCGATCGTCGCCGCGATCGACGAGGCGGATGGCGCCGTTCGGCGCGGCGACCACGGTGGTCGGACCCTTGAGCAGCACCGTCGCACCGGAACGGATGGCCAACGCCTGCGCCGGGCCGAGCCGGTCATCGCCCGGCCGGGTGCCCGTGAGACGTTCGAACTCACCGTCATGCGGCGTGAGAACCGTCGGCGCGGTACGGGTCGAGAGGACGTCGACACAGTCCGTCCCGAGCGCCGTGAGCCCGTCGCCGTCGACCACGACCGGTTTCGGTGAGCGGGTCACGAAGAGCCGGACCTGGTGACGCGTCGCCATCGAACGACCGAGCCCAGGGCCGATGGCGATGGCATGAAATCGTTCGTGGTCGTCGAGCAGCGTCTCGGCCCACGAGCTCTCGTCGACGGCGGTGACCACTGCTTCGATGGGACCGAACGACTGGTCCGAGCCTGGCGAGGCGATGTGCACCATGCCCGAGCCGCTCCGCTGCGCCGCTGCCGCCGCCATCGAGGCTGCGCCGGTCATCCCCGGACTCCCGGCGATGACCAGCACCGCCTGTCGCCATGTGTGCGCGCTCGTCGCTCGTGTCGGCATCAGCTCGACGCATCCTTCGTCGTCGACCAGATCGATGGTCGAACGGCTCACGTCGAGCCCGATGTCGGCGACCCGGACCTCTCCCACGTGGCTCGGTCCGTCGCCCAGCAACAGGCCGGGCTTGTGGGCCGCGAAGGTGATCGTGACGTCGGCGCGCATCGGCCGGCCCATGGCCCGACCGGTGTCCCCGTGGATGCCGGACGGGATGTCGACTGCGAGCACGGCTGCGCCACCAGGATCCGGCGCGATGTGTTCGCGCGTGCAACCGGTGCCGAACGCCGCATCGATCACCACGTCGCATTCCGGCAACACCGCTGGCGCCGTGGCGACATCGAGCGCGACGACACTGACACCTCGCGCCGCAAGCACTCGACCTGCCGCTCGGCCGTCGGCGCCGTTGTTGCCCTTGCCGTGCAGAACGACGACGCGTCTTCCGTAGTGACCCCCCAACAGGTCGAGCGCGGCGCGAGCCGTCGCGCGACCAGCTCGCTCGATCAAGACATCGACGCGGTCGGTCGCGTCGGCGTCGATCGCCGCCATCTCGGCGACACGCACGACGGGCTTCATGTGGCGTCTCCCACCGCGACGACGACGGCCCCGGCGGAGGTCGCCGTGTGGGTCAGGCTGATCTGCCACGACGTGACGCCGCGCTCCTGGGCCAGGACTGCGGCCGTGCCGTAGACCCCGAGCGAAGGACAGCCGCCCTCGGCCCGGATCACTTCGACGTCGTGGAATCCGAACGCGCCCAGACCCACGCCCATCGCCTTCATCACCGCTTCCTTGGCCGCGAACCGCACGGCGAAGCGTTCGGTCGGATCGTTGGCCGAGCGAGCGTACGCACGCTCTCCCTCGGTGAACATGCGCTCGATCATCGACGGCGTCCGCTCGAGCGACTTGCGGAACCGATCGACGTCGACGAGGTCGATGCCCACGCCGACGACGGTCATCGTCTGGCCGTCACGAGCGCCAGCGGTCGGCGAGCATGCTCACTGGCAGGGTGAGCAGGTCGGCGACGGGGATCTCGGCGAGGAGGTCGTCACGGAAGCTGGGCTCGGTCTCCGTCACGGCATCGCGGATCGCTGCCAGGCGACGTCGGTAGCCAGCGAGCACGCCGCGCGCGGTCGAGACCGACATCGACTCCACGAACTGCACATGGAGCAGTGTGATGCCCGTCGTCTCGTTGTCCTTGACCTCGGGCACGATCACGATCGACCTGCCGTCGCTGCGGCCGCGGCCAACGAGCACGAGTTGCTCGCTGGCCACCTGGTGCTTCGTGCCGCGCAGGACGGGGTTCGCCTCGGTCCGCAGCGGCAGGTCGAGCGCGATGCCCGACCGATCGACGACGGTGATGGTCGCATCGCCGTCGATGTCGACGGCACCCTCGATGCGATACCGGGTGTGTCCGATGACGGCATCGACGGCGGGCGACACGTCGGCGAGTGTCCGCAAGGTCGCATAGGTGAGTCGGTCGCGGGACGCTCCGGCGTCGAGAACCGCTCGTACCAACGCGACCTCGAGCAACGATTCGTCGGTCCGGGAGATGCCGACGGTGACGGTTTTCGCCTGGTGCTTGATGGCGTCGATCGGACGGGTGAGTTCGTCGATACCTCGGGTGAGCGCTCCGGTGAGGTCCTCGACGAGCACCGATGGCGTCCCGACCTTGCCGTGATCGAGTTGGTATGCGCCCAGTGGCACCGCACCGGCCGCGTACCGCAACAGGTTGGCGATCCGGACCGCAGTGGAGGCCTCGAGATGACCGTCGTACTGGCCGGCGCGCAGGCCGTCGAAGAACCGTTGCACGGGCTCGGTCGTCGCCCTGCGCAGCGAGGCGAGTACGTGTTCGCCGTCGCGTGGACCGTCCTCGAGCGCGTCCTCGATCGACGCCCGAACCTGCTTGAGCGGCAAGGCCTGCGCGTCGATCGCGAGCGCTGCTTCATAACCGAAGAGGTGGCCGACCATCGTCGCGAGCACGAAGGCGAGCATCGGATGCGTCTCGGGAACATGCAGGACCGCGAGTGCGCTGGCGAAGCGACCTTCGCCCTCGGTGGCGATGACGATCGGCGCAGCCTTGTGCGCCCGGTAGATGGCCACCTCCTTCGCGACGTCGTCGACGTTCGATCCGGTGAGCCCGGCGGCGCACACCAGGATCAGCGGCTCGGACGACAGGTCGATGTGCTTCTTGTCCTCGGTGGCGTCGCAGGCGATCGACTTGTAACAGAGCTCCGAGAGCTTGATCCTGAGCTCCTCCGCCGCGATGCGGTTGGTGCCGTTCCCGACGATCGCCCAGTAGCGACGCGACGGGCACCACTCGTGCGCGGCCTCGGCGATCGATTCGCGGGTTCCCAGCGTCTCGACCATCGCTTCGGGGAGATCACGGATGGCGCGGAGCAGCTCCTGGTCGGGTGCCTCGCCCCACTGCTCGGCGAGTGCGAGCGCCAAGAGGTAGCCGGCGGCGATCTGTGCGTAGAACGCCTTGGTCGACGGAACGGCCATCTCGACGTCGCGACCGTCCGACGTGTAGAGCACACCCTCGGCACGGTCGGTGAGGTCGGACCCGCGACGGTTCACGATGGCGATGACCGAGGCGCCCCGCGCCCGGACGAGATCGACGGTGCGATTGGTGTCGGTCGTCGTGCCGGACTGACTGATGGCGACGATGAGGGTGTCGGACATGTCCTGTCGGAGTCGGAACCCCGACAGTTCGGTCGCAGGCACCGCCTCGACCTGCACGCCGTGGCGATCGGCGGCGCCTTCCACGAGCGCGACGAACCCACGGCTCGCGATGTGTGCCGTCCCTTGGCCGATGGCCAGGATGCGGCGGATCGAGCCGGACGAGAGCGCCTCACGGATCGCCGTCGGCAGCGAGTCCTCCGGGAGGATCACCTGGAGGCTGCCAGCGTCGTCCTCGATCAGGCGACCTCGCAGGGTCTTACGGAAGCTCACCGGCGACTCGGTCACCTCTTTGAGCAGGAAGTGGGGGAACTCCCCGCGGTCGATGTCACGGGTGGTGATCTCGGCGGTCACGATGTCGTCGTCGGACACCGGGATGGGCGTGCCGTCGTAGGCGATGCGCTCGATGCCCTCGAGGGTTCCCGCGTGCGCGCCGTCGAGGAGCAGGATCTGTCCGCGGCTGGCGTTGGGGTTGTCGGGATTCGCCGGGGTCTCGCCGTCCATCCGGAGGTAGCGAGACGTCTCCTCGACGAGGCCATACGGCTCGGACGCCACCACGAACGCATCGCCGGCGAGGCCGATGTACAACGCCTGTCCCGACCCGCGGAGCGCCAACATCAACGCGTTGGGACGGTCGGCGGCGGTGGCGGCGATGGCGACAGAGCCCTCGAACGACGCCACCGAGGCACGGAACGCCTCGAGGTGATCATCGCCCGCGACCAGACGGCGCGAGACCAGCGTGGGGATGACCTTGGCGTCGGTGGTGATCTCGGGCCAGATGGCCAGGTCGTTCACCGCCTTCAGATCGGCGAAGTTGTCGACGTCGCCATTCAGCGCGGCCGCGACGAACGGACCGTCGCTGCGCGAGGTCTCCCACGAATCGAGCGGGTGAGCGTTGGCTTCGGAGATGATGCCGACGCTGGCCCACCGTGTGTGACCGAGCACCACAGCATGTGCGTCCGCCCCGCTGAGCGCGAGCTGCAGCAGCGCGTCCTTCGAGATGGCGACCCGGAGCGCCGCGGTGTTGTCACCGAGTTCACCGATCTCGGCTGCGGCCTTGTAGGCGAACGCGAAGGCCGGGGCGCCATCGGCATCGACGACCCGAACAGCGCCGGAACGAAGCAACTCGTCGTCGTCGCGACCGGCCAACAGTCCGGTGACTGCGGCGTCGGTCGGGTCGAGGCCGTGGTCGCGGACCAGCACGAGGAGCCCAGCAGAGTCGCGACCGCGCACCTCGAGCCGATCGATGGCGCGCAGTGCCTGCTCGATCTGCGTCGATGCCTCGATTGCCGCCCAGCCGGTCTCGCGACCGACCAGCGACGCGACGCCGTCGGCGGTGCCGAGGCGATCGCGACCGATCGCCCAGACGGCGTCCTTGCAGCGCACGGCCGCAGCGTTGCGAGCCTCGGTTCCCTCGTCGACGATCAGCGCGTCGAGGGCCGCATCGAGGTCGTCGATGAGCGCAGTGAGCGTGGCCACGAGTCCCCGGATCCGCGTGGCTCCCGCTTGGTCGGTCAGCAGGAATCGAACACCCTGGGGGCCGTGGAGCGCGGCTGCGACCGACTCGAGCGCTGTGGCCGCCTCCACCATCGGTTCTGGTGCGGGCTGAGCGACGGCGAGACGCAGCGATGTGACGGCATCGTCGAGATGCTCGGTGAGGGGCCCAGACGCCAGATCGACACGATCGACGGGCCGACGCAGGACTGCGATGATTCCGCACATAGCGCACCAGTCTGGCCCCTGGACGCCCGAACGCGTCGCTGGGCGGGCTCAGTCGCCCTCGGCCCGGAAGGCAGCCGTCCGGATTGTCCCGACCGGATCGTGGCGCCGCCCCACCTGTGTACCTTCTCACCCGATGCACAACCCGTTCCGTGTCCTTTCGATCCTGCTCTTCGTCTCGGTTGCAAGCGCAGCGTGCACCTCCTCGGACGACGCCAGCGACACGACTGTCCCCGACGAGGGCGCGTCGACGGGAGACGGAACATACGAGGCCGAGATCGTGCGGACGACGGACGGCGTCCCACACATCACCGGCGAGACCCTCGACGACGTCACATTCGGACAGGGGTGGGCGTCGGCCGAAGACCGATCGTGCGACCTGATCGACCAGGTCATCGAGATCCGGGGCGACCGGTCGAGCATCTTCGGTGCAGGCGAGGACGACGAGCATCTCGAATCCGATCTCCAGTGGCGGACGATCGGCATCTTCGACCGTGCGACGAAGGACTTCACCGAAGCGAGCGCCGACGTCCAGGCCCTCATGACCTCGTTCACCGCCGGCTGGAACGCCCACCTCGACGACGTGGGCGTCGACGGCATCGCCGGGTGGTGTTCGGGTGAGGACTGGGTGCGCCCGGTTGAGCCAGACGAGGTCTATGCCTACGCGCGAGCGATCGCGCTCCAGGCGTCGAGCGGTGCGGTCGGCGGCTTCCTCCTCGGCGCAGCGCCACCGGAGGCCCCGGACGACAGCGGCACGGACGACGAGGACGCCCTCGCGACTTCACCGTCACGACCGATACGGCGAGCAACGGGTGGGCGATCGGCGCCGATCGCAGCGGGAGCGGTGGCGGACTCCTTCTCGGGAATCCACACTTCCCGTGGGAGGGCGCACTCCGGTTCTGGGAGGTCCACCTGACCATTCCCGGCGAACTCGACATCTACGGCTCACAACTGTCGGGAGTGCCCGGGATCGGCATCGGGTTCACGGAACACTTCGCCTGGACCCACACGGTCTCGAAGGGGAAGCGGTTCACCGGCTACACCCTCGATCTGGTCCCCGGATCGCCGACCACGTATCGGTACGGCGACGAGGAACGCGAGATGACGTCGGAGACCATCGAGATCGACGTCCTCGGCGACGACGGCGCGGTCACGACCGAGCAGCGAACCGCGTACCGGACGCACTACGGGCCAGTGCTGAACATTCCGGGGCTCGATTGGTCAGACACCTCCGCAGTGACGTTTCGCGACGCGAACATCGACAACGGCGAGTTCCTCGACCAGTACCTGGCGATGAACCAGGCCGACGACCTCGACGAGTTCATCGCGGCCCACGAGGACAACAGCGGCGTTCCGCTGTTCAACACGATCGCCGTCAGTGATGACGGACGAGCGTGGTACGCCGACACCTCGGCGACGCCCAACCTCTCGGACGAAGCGATCGCCGGTTGGCTCGACGCGCGTGAGGACGACCTGATCACCAGCATCGCGTTCGACCAGGGTTTCGTTCTCCTCGACGGCTCTGACCCCGTCAACGAATGGGTGGAGGCCGACGGCGCGCGCGATCCGGGCCTGGTGCCGTTCGACGACATGCCCATGACCGAGCGGTCCGACGTCGTGTTCAACGCCAACGACAGCTTCTGGGTGTCGCACCCGAGCGACTTCCTGGAGGGTGACTTCTC
>JBBSLH010000213.1:0-7239 GCA_038255425.1 Acidimicrobiales bacterium | reverse complement strand
TGCGGGTCGTGGCACCCACGAGCGTGAAGGCGGGGAGGTCGAGCCGGATCGACCGGGCCGCGGGCCCCTTGCCGATGACGATGTCGAGTTGGAAGTCCTCCATCGCGGGATACAGGACCTCCTCCACCGCACGAGGGAGACGATGGATCTCGTCGACGAACAGGACGTCGCCCTCCTCGAGTTGCGTGAGGATCGCCGCCAAGTCGCCCGCCCGCTCGATGGCCGGTCCCGATGTCGGAACACAACGCACGTCCATCTCGTTGGCGACGATGGCAGCGAGCGTGGTCTTGCCGAGCCCTGGTGGGCCGGCGAACAGGAGATGATCGACCGTCTGACCACGCCTCCGTGCCGCTTCGAGGATGATCTCGAGGTGTTCTTTGAGGCGAGGCTGACCCACGAAGTCGGCGAGCGATCGGGGCCGGAGCCCGGCATCGTCGTGGACCTCGGCGTGCGTCTCGTCCTCCGAGGGCTCGGGGTCCAGGAGTTCCTCACGCATCAGCGCGCCACCGCCAGGCGCGACAACGCCGACTTCAACAGGACGCTCGCGTCGTCGCTGTCGGGCAGGTCGGCCAACACCTCGCGGATCTCCTCGATGCCGTAGCCGAGCCCGGCGAGCGCCTCCCGGACATCGGCCCGAGCCGAGACCGGACCTCCGGATCCGCTTGCGCTGGCCGCTTCGGCTGGGCCCAGGTCGAGCGGGATGTCGAGGCGGCTCTTGAGCTCGATCAAGAGCCGTGCTGCCGTCTTCTTGCCGACGCCGGGGACGAGGCAGAGCGCGCCGACATCGTCCTCGGCCAGGACCCGAGCGAGGTCCTGGGGGCCGTGCACCGAGAGGATCGCGAGGGCGAGCGCGGGGCCGACTCCGTGGGCCCCGAGCAGTGCGGTGAAGCATCGTCGTGCGTCGAGCGATGCGAAGCCGTAGAGCGACTGGTGGTCTTCGCGAATGTGGTGGTGAACCCAGACGAACACTTCGTCTCCGACGTCGCCGACGGCCAACGCCGTGGTCGGGCTCACCTGCACCTGATAGCCGATCCCCCCGACCTCCACGAGCAGGAGATCGCCACCCCGGTCGAGCAGCGCGCCACGCAAGGAACCGATCATCGGGTAGATCCGGTCATCGAAGGGCTCCGGTCATCGTGCGGCTGCGATGCGAGAGCGCATCGGGGCGTGGGCGAGATGACACAGTGCGATGGCGGCGGCGTCGGCCGCGTCGACCGGACGGATCGGCTTGTCGATGCGCAACAGTCGCTTGACCATGGCCTCGACCTGACCTTTGTCGGCCGAGCCGTCGCCGGCCACGGCGAGCTTGATCTCATTGGGCGAGTACTCCGTCACCGCTGCCCCGGCCTCGATCGCCTCGGTCATGACGACGCCGGCCGACTGCGCGACACCGATCGCTGTCCGGACGTTCACCGAGAACAGGATCCGCTCCACCGCCACCTCGGTCGGTGGGTAGTCAGCCGCGAGCGACCGGACGTCGTGTTGGATGGCGTGGAGGCGCTCCGGAACGGCGTCTGCGGGCGGTGTCGTGAACACGCCGAGCGCCACGAGGCGGGGCTTGCGCCCACCTGCATCGATGACGGCGTATCCGCATCTGGAGAGTCCCGGGTCGATCCCCCATACGAACATGGGTTCGACCCTACCGTCTCGGCCCAGAGACGCCGCGGACCACTCCGCTTCCGATTCTGCTCAACTCTGGGGGTCCGCCTGCCGATGGAAGTGCCGTGTCGATGACCGAACTGTCTCCCAACGCGCCCCCGGTGAAAGCTGACGCGCCCTTGGCACCGGTGGTGGCGCTCGACGGCGTGCACCGGACATTCGGCGACACTCCGGCGCTGGCCGGCCTGTCCTTCGAGGTGCCCGAGAAGACGATCACCGTCCTCCTCGGCCCCAATGGTGCCGGGAAGACCACCTGCACCCGGGTCATCACCGGGGCGCTCGGGCCCGACTCGGGCGACGTACGGATCTTCGGACTCGATCCCACGGTCGACGGCGAAGAGGTCCGTCGTCGCTGCGGCGTCGTGTCGGCCAAGCCAGCGCTCTACGACCGGTTGTCGGGGATGGACAATCTCGGCTATGCCGCCGAGCTCTACGGCCTCGGTCGCGGCCAACTCGCCTCCGATCGGATCATGGCTGCGTCCGACCGTTTCGGGATCGTCGGTGCACTCGAGGCCCAGGTCGGCGGGTACTCCACCGGCATGAAGACCCGACTGGCATTGGCGCGATCCGTGCTCCACGAGCCGGACCTGCTCCTCTACGACGAGCCGACGTCGGGTCTCGACCCCGAGTCGAGCTACGCCGTGCTCGCACTCATCCGGGAGATGACCGACGAGGGCAACACCGTCGTGATGTGCACCCATCTGCTCCTCGAGGCCGAAGGCCTCGCCGACCAGGTCGTGATGCTCCAGGAAGGACGCTCGCTCATCGCCGGAACTCCGGACTCACTCGTACGTCAGTACTGGCCGGACGACACGGTCATCTTCGATGCCGAGGACCGCTCACGACTCGATGTGCTGTCGGGACTTCCCGGCGTCCTGCGGACCGAAGTCGGTGCCAAGGGGATGATCGTGGCGTTGGACCGCCTCGACCGTGTCCCCGACCTCGTCCACGCCGTGAGTGCCGCCGGCGTTCGAGTGACTCGCGTCGAGGTCGAACGCCACACCCTGGAGAACCTCTACTTCGCCGTTCGCAAGTCCAGCGGCGACAACCGGATCGGGGAGGTCCACGCATGACTGTTCCCGACTCCACGATCGTCGCACCGCCACCGATCAGGGTTCGTCGACCCCGGATCCGCGAGACGGGTCCGTTGAAGCGCTCGCAGATCTGGACCGTGGCCCGCACCGACCTCCGACAGCTGATCCAGGCCAAGGACTTCTGGATCCCGATGGTGCTCCTCGGCAGCATCTTCTTCGTCATCCTGCCGACGATCCTCCTACTGACGATCACGACCGTCGGCGACGTGCGCGTCGTCGAACAGATCAGCCAGGCGGTCGAGGTACTTCCCGAAGCCGCACGGACCCAGATCGAAGGTGACAGTCCACAGGGCCAGGCGTCGTACGCGCTCGCCGTCTTCCTGTTCGCTCCGGTCGCCGTCGTCATCCCGCTCACGATCTCCACCGCCGTCGGCGCCGCCACCATCGTCGGCGAGCGAGAACGCGGCACCGGTGAGTTCCTCGCCCACTCCCCCGCCGGTGTGCGTGAGATCTACCTCGGCAAGCTCCTCGCGTCGCTCCTGCCCGGCTATGCCACCACGATCGTGGGCTTCTCGATCTATTCGTTGATCGTGAACACCATCGTCGGGCCGGAGGTGGGTGGCTGGTTCTTCCCGACCCCGCAGTGGTGGCTCCTCATGTTGTGGGTCATCCCACCGTTCCTCGCGCTCACGCTGTCGCTCGTGTTGCGTCTGTCTGCCCGCGTGAAGTCGACCGCAGCCGCACAACAGGCGTCGGGCCTCGTGAGCCTCCCACTCATCCTCATCGCCTACTCGCAGTCGACGGGCGCGCTTTTCGGGGGCACGAAGGTGTCGTGGATCATTGGCGGCATCGCCTGGCTCATCGCCATCATCAGCCTCAACCGCGGCATGAAGTCCGTCAGCCGGGCCCGCCTCCTCGGCGTCGCCGACGAGCAATAGCCGTCGTCCCCCCTCCCACCCCGACGACCCACCCCGACGAACGTGACGATCGTCGCGTCCGTCGCTCATGGACCGACCAACGTGCCGATCCTTGGACCGTCCAGTCAGGAAGCGGCCTGGCCCGAGGACCGAAGCTGGCTGTCCAGCTTGGTCAGCCAGTCGACCGCTCCCGGGACCAAGTGGGTGCGGTAGAGCGGATCGACCGTCCACCCGAGCGCCTCGATGCGCTGGTATCGGCGCTCGTCAGGCTCGATTCGGTCGACGCGATGCCACTTGATCGAGTCGTACTCACGAGCGACTCGATGTTCCGGCCAGGCCATGTCCATTCGAGCAACGAACTCGCCGTCGTCGTCAACGAGCTCGAACTGCGTGACCGGCTCCGGGATACCGAACGTCCGCAGCTTTCGGATCGCCGCCGCCTCGGCGACGGACCCCGGCTTGATCGCGTCGGTCCAGGTCGCGAGCACTTGGCGAACGCGGCCGACCCCGATGCGCCCAGGCGAAACCTCGACTCGCCCGACGACATCGATGATCTGAGGAATCGTGACAAGTTGTCGAGTCACTGCTTCGTTCACGACAGCTGCCAGCGAATCCGCCGACAGCAACTCGCCGGAGTCGACAATGGATCGGGCAACCGTCGTCACCGGCAGTCGCTGGCGTCGGGTCTGATCCGACTGGGGCAACGGGCTGCGGTGAATGACGCCGAGACGCGTGCCACCCGACGATGCGACGGGAAGCGTGAAGTGGGGTCGGCGCGGCGGCGCCACATCGAGACCGTGGACGAACAAGCCTGACGTGTGCGAGGCAACCGCTCCGCGATGACGTTGCAGCGCCGCAGCGATGTCCTGGATCGGGCTCTGCGTCCCCGACCGGCGGTACAGGCCCCTGATGATCCGCTCGATCACCCCGTCGGCCGCCAACTCGGCGATCTGGTCGCGATCGAAGCCGGCCGCTCGAAGGGCAGCGGTCGGGAGCAGATGATGATGACCGTTCGCATAGTCGAGTGCCTTTCCAAGCTTTTCAGTGGATCGCATGCACGACATCATCTCCACGACCACTGACAGTCTCCGCCGCGGCGACCGAGGATCGGCACGTTCGTCGGTCTCCAGACGACGAACGTGACGATCGTCGCGGTCGTCGGATCGGGGAAACTGGGGTGGGCGACGTGGCTCGGGAGGTAGCGTCCGTGTCGATGTTCTGAGGAGCCCCGTCCCGCGTCCGTCCCACGCCGCCCGAGGTGCTCCCATGCCGTCCCAGATCGTTGCCCAGAACCTGTCGTTCGCCCATGGCCCATCCGTGGTGCTCGCCGACGTGTCGGTCACGGTCGCATCCGGCCATCGCATCGGCGTCGTCGGACCCAACGGCGTCGGCAAGTCGACACTGCTCCGTCTCCTGGTCGGTGACCTGACTCCCGAATCGGGGTGGGTACGACGGGTCCCAGGCGATGCTCGGATCGGACACCTCACGCAGGAACTCGAGATCCGACCGGGCGAGACCGTGGCCGACGTCGTCGAACGGCGCACCGGCGTACACACGGCGCAGGCCGAGTTCGATGCGGCAACGGCGGCGCTCGGCGCCGGTGACGACGGTGCCGAGGATCGATACTCCGTTGCCCTCGAGGCATGGACACAAGCGGGTGCGGCCGACTTCGATGCATCGCTCGCCGCCACGCTCGATCGAGTCGGACTCGGCGCCTCGAACGCGGAACAGGCCGCGTCGACGCTCTCTGGCGGCGAACGGGCGCGGGTGAACCTGGCGTCCGTGTTGCTGTCAGGGTTCGACGTGCTCGCCCTCGACGAGCCGACCAACGATCTCGATCTCGACGGACTCCGCCTCTTGGAGGACTTCCTGATCGGATCGACCGACGGGTTCATCCTCGTCTCGCACGACCGAGCGTTTCTCGAACGAGTGGTGACGAGCGTGTTGGAGATCGACGACCACGAGCGAACCGCGACCCGGTTCGACGGCGGTTGGAGCGCCTATCAAGAGGCCCGAGCGACTGCGCGTCGACACGCCGAGGAAGCGCATTCCGACTACGTCGATGCACGCGACTCGCTGCGAGGTCAGGCCCAGCGGACGAGAGAGTGGTCGGTCCAGGGCGTCGCGAAGGTGAAACGGTCGGACGAGTCGGACAAGTTCATCCGCCACTGGAACACGGCCAGTTCCGAGAAGCTCGCCGGCAAGGCCAAGCGGGCCGAGAAGGCGCTCGAACGGCTGGAGGTCGTCGAGAAACCGTGGGAGGGATGGGACCTCCGTCTCGACTTCGCCACCACCGGTCGGTCGGGCGACCGAGTGATCGGGGCTCGCGACCTCGTCGTCGAACGCGGCGACTTCACGCTCGGACCGATCGACCTCGACATCGGGTACGGCGAACGTGTCGCGCTGGTCGGCGCCAACGGGTCGGGCAAGACCACGCTGCTGCGCACCGCGCTCGACGGCCTCGCGCCGACCAGCGGCACCATCTCGCTCGGCTCATCGGTCGTGGTGGGCACGCTCGACCAGGAGCGGGGCCGCTTTGCGACCGGCCAGTCATTGATCGACGCGTTCGTCGACACGACTGGAGTGCTCGCCAACGAGGCCCGATCGCAGCTCGCCAAACTCGGACTCGGCCCGGACCACATCGCCCGCCCGACCGAGCAGCTCTCCCCCGGCGAACGCACCCGAGCCGTCCTCGCTGCCTTCGCCCTTGTCGGCGTCAACCTGCTCGTCCTCGACGAGCCGACCAACCACCTCGACCTCCCCGCGATCGAACAACTCGAATCGGCGCTCGACGGCTACCCCGGCACCCTCGTACTCGTCACCCACGATCGCCAACTGCTCGACGCGGTGACGACGACCCGAACGGTCGAGCTCGTCGACGGACGCATCGTGGCGGACCGCCCCACCTGAGTGAGCGTCAGGCGGTCTTGGACTTCTGGACCGCTTCGACCAGCTCGGTCGTCGGCCGGAAGGTGAGGCCGGCGATGGCACGGTGGCTGTAGGCGATCTTGCCCTCGACGTCGACCACGAAGACCGAACGACGGTAGAAGCCGATCGGACCCATGATGCCGTAGGCCTCGCCGATCGCCTTGTCGGTATCGGCGAGGAGCGGGAACCCGAAGCCGTCCTGCTTGTCGGCGAAGTCGTCGTGGCTGGCGACGTCCTGGGGCGAGATGGCGAGCAGCTGCGCGCCGACGTCGCGGAACTCGTCGATCTCCTCGGTGTACGTGTTCAACTGGCGTGTGCACACCGGCGTGTTGTCGCCCGGGTAGAAGGCGAGGACCACCGGCTGCCCGAGGTACGCCGACAGCGTGTAGTCGCGTCGACCCTCGTCGGTGCCGTCGGTGCCAGGCACGGTGAAGTCGGGGGCGGGAGAGCCGATGGCGGGCATGTTCTAACTCGCAGACGATTCGTAGAGCTCGGCGGACATGTCGAAGTTGGAGTAGACGGCCTGGACGTCGTCGAGGTCCTCCAGGGCGTCGATGATCCGCAGGATCGCCTTGGCCTTGTCGGACTCGGTGATCGGGACGGTGTTCTGCGGGAGCATCGTGACCTCGGAGTTCTCGACGGCGATGCTCGCGGCATCGAGCGCGTCGCGGACGTCGGGGAGGTCGGTTGCTGCCGTGAGC
>JBBSLH010000212.1:0-7250 GCA_038255425.1 Acidimicrobiales bacterium | reverse complement strand
TTGCATGGCCGGCACGCCGCTGCGACGTTCTCCCACGTGTGCTGCCCGCCGCGCGAGCGGGGCTGGACGTGATCGATCGAATCGGCGCGGTCTCCGCAGTACTGGCAACGATGATCGTCACGAGCGAAGATCGCACGCCTCGACATCGCGGTTCGCCGCACGAACGGCACCTTCACCATGTAGCGCAGGCGGATCACCGACGGGCTCGGAAAGGTGAGCAGCTCGGAGTGCAACACGCTGCCGTCGTCTTCGAGCAGTTCGGCCTTCTCGGCGAGGATCAGACAGGTGGCGCGCCGGGACGACACGACACTGAGCGGCTCGAAGCTGGCGTTGAGAACGAGCGCGCTGTGCATCGGCCGACCTCAGTGAGCGCGTGTTGCGCCCGTCTCCCAGGATCTGCACCACTCGAGGTAGCGGACGACGTCATCGGGATCCCATGCGTGGTCGGGATCGCCGTACTGTGTGAGCAAGCGGAACCGCAGGTAGTCGCCCGTGGGAACAGGCAGGAACGGACGCCGCTTCCACCACCCGGGCGCCGACGTGCGCCGGGACTGGCGCAGCGCGGTGGACCACAGTCGCGGCCGACGTGCGACCGCCAGCCCTGCCCGGATCATTTCTCCTGCGGCTTGGGTTCTTTCGGGAGACCGAGGATCATCTCACCGATGATGTTGCGCTGGATCTGGCTGGATCCGGCGTAGATGGTCCCGGCACGGGCGTTGAGGAACGTGCCGATCCAGGACGACTGGGAGTTCGCGGCACCGGCGTCGTCGGCGCCGAAGGACGACGGCGGCTTGCGGCCATCCCAGAACAGCGCGTCGGCGCCCATGATGTCCATTGCCAGTTCGGTGACGACCCGGTGATACTCGCTCCATTGGAGTTTTCCGATCGCCGCGTCGGGACCCGGATGGTGTCCGGCGAGGAACTGGGTGAGCACCCGCTTGCCGAGGAAGCCCATGATCTGAGTGGTCGAGTAGGCCTTCGCCAACCTCTGCCGGATGACCGGGTCGTTCGCGACGCCGCGCTCCTTGGCCATCGCTTCGAGACGGGCGTACTCGGCCTGGAACCGGATCGGCCCGGTGGCGGCTGCTTCGCCCCGCTCGTAGCCGAGCAGCGACATCGCCACACCCCAGCCGTTGTTCACCCCGCCGATGACGTTGTCCTTGGGGACGCGGGCATCGGTGTAGAACACCTCGTTGAACTCGCTGTCACCGGAGATCATCTTGATCGGACGGACCTCGATGCCCGGCTGGTCCATGGGCACGAGCAGGAACGAGATGCCCTTGTGCTTCGGCGAGTCGGGGTCGGTGCGAGCGAGGGTGAAGATGTGATCGGCGAGGTGGCCGGCCGATGTCCAGATCTTCTGGCCGTTGAGCACCCACTCGTCACCGTCGAGTTCAGCCTTGAGGCCGACGTTGCCGAGGTCGGAGCCGGCGTCCGGCTCGGAATAGCCCTGACACCAGGTGTCGTCGCCCTTGAGCAGGCGGGGCAGGTAGTGCGCCTTCTGCTCGTCAGTGCCCCACACGAGGATGGTGTTGCCGAGCATCTGGATGCTGAAGGCGTCGTTCGGGCCACCGGTCGGCACGCCGGCCTTGGCGAACTCCTCGGCGAGGATGACCTGCTCGGTCGCAGAGAGACCGGCACCCCCGAATTCGACGGGCCAACCCGGCGCGAGGTAGTTGGCCTCGTACAGCGTGTTGCGCCATTCGGCGACGAAGGTCTCGAGTTCGGCATCTTGCAGATTGCCGATCCCGTTCCAGTTCGATGGGAGCTTTTCAGCGAGGAACGCCTGGACCTTTTCGCGGTAGGCCTCTGCTTCTGCTGTGTACGTCGGATCCATGCGGGCGACTCTACTGGCTGCCGGTTACCGGTGGGTAGCCGGACCGAGCAGTGCCGCCGGCCAGCACAGCCGGTCAGCGCAGTGCGAGTGATGCTGCAGCGACCAGCGGAGCGATGCGCTCGTGGGGTTCGATGACCTGGAGGTCGGCCAGGTTGCGGAGCCGCGACCTGGCCTTCAGCTCGCGGCGCATGGCTTCGAGCATCGGATCGCCGAGCACATCGATCACGTTGCCCGACAGAAAGACCGTGGTGACATCGAGAATCGCACACGACGACGCGATCGCTCGTCCGAGCATGATGCCGGTCCGGTCGATGATCGACGACGTCGCGCGACCCAACGGTCGGTTCAGTTCTGTTTCCAGTGCGGTGGACGACACGTACGCCTCGAGGCACCCCGAAGCGCCACAGCGACAGAGCTTGCCGTCGGGCTCGACGTTCAGGTGGGCGAGCGCGCCCGCATTACCGAGCGACCCGGAGAGACGAACACCATCGATCACGCAGCCAGACTCGACGGTCGTATCGATCTGGATCGCCAGGTAGCTCGGCACACCCACGGCTTCGCCGAGCCAGCGCGCCGCCTCCGCAAGTGCTCCGCCGGCGGTGTCGAGTTCCACGGTCCGCCCAGTCAGTCGTTCCAAGTGTTCGCGCAGCGGAAAGTGCGACCACGCGGGAACGAGTGGCGGCGACACCGTGCCGGCGCGCACGTCGACTGGGCCCGTGCAGCTGACGCCCACAGCACGCGGCGACGGCATTCCGTCGGGTGCAGCAGCGATGACTCGACGAATCAGTTGTTCGAGCGCACGCCAGACATCTCTGCTCGGGGTGGTGACCCGGTCTCGCAACAGCAGCGTTCCCGACGAGTCGACGAGGCCGGCGGCGAGCCGCGATGGTTCGATCGCCACGGCCAGAACGTGGGAATCGCCTTCGACACTCACGGGCACGGCTCGAAACTCATCGACAACGAAGGTAGCGCCGACTACCCCAAGGCCGTGTTTGCATCTACCCTTCCACCTCGTGACGATCGACGTTGACGCAAACGGAACCCCCGACCAGTCCTTCCGAGCAGGACCAGGTGGGCCGGCGGCAGACATCGCCCCGCGCGGCTTCGCTGGGCTGTTCGACGCCATCACGGCGAACATCGAGCAGGTGATCCACGGCAAGACCGACACCGTCGAACTCGCGATCATGTGCATGCTCGCCGAAGGCCACCTCCTCGTCGAAGACGTTCCCGGCGTCGGCAAGACCAGCCTCGCCAAAGCCCTGTCCGCCTCGGTCGACTGCACCTGGAAGCGTGTCCAGTTCACGCCTGACCTGTTGCCCGCCGACCTCGTCGGAGTCAGCATCTACCAGCGCTCGACCGAGAGCTTCCGCTTCGAGCCGGGCCCGATGTTCGCCAACATCGTGCTCGCCGACGAGATCAACCGGGCCTCGCCGAAGACACAGTCAGCGCTGCTCGAGGCCATGGAGGAACGCCAGGTGACCGTCGATGGCACCAGCCGTCCCCTCCCACCGCCGTTCATGGTGATCGCGACACAGAACCCGGTGGACCAGGAGGGCACCTACCGGTTGCCCGAGAGCCAACTCGACAGGTTCCTGCTGCGTATCTCGATCGGCTATCCGGGACGCACCGCCGAGATCCAGATGCTCGACGACCAGGGTTCGGCGAACACGATCCGTACCCTCAGCCCCGTCGTCTCCGCCGAAGAGATCAGGGGCATGATCGACGCCGTCCGCTCCGTCTACATCGCCGGGGCGCTGAAGTCCTACCTCGTCGACCTGTCCGAGGCGAGCCGCCGACACCCGGGCGTCGAACTCGGCCTCTCGCCACGAGCCACGCTGCAACTCGCTGCAGCGACCCGTGCGCACGCTGCGGCGCGTGGCCGCAACTACGCCACACCCGACGATGTCAAGGCAGTCGGCATCTCGACGCTCTCGCATCGGATCATGGTTCGAACCGATCGCGGAGCTCACCTCTCCCCCGACGACGCGGTACGCGAGGTCTTCGACGCCGTCTCCGTGCCGGTCGCTCGCTGACGTGGTGACCGAGCCGTGCTGACCCGCCAGGGGTGGAGCAGCCTCGTCGCCGGCGCAATCGCCATTGGTGTCGGGCGCGTCTTCGGCGTGATCGAACTGTTCGTCATCGGCACAGCGTTCGTTGCCGCCGTCGTCTTCGCGCTGCTGTACGTTCGGCTGCGGCGACCGAACATCTCCGCTGAGCGCTGGGTCCATCCGACCGTGCTCGTCGCCGGTGACACCGGCCGCGTCGACCTTCGACTCCAGCATCACGGCAGCGTCCGTTCCACCGCGTTCGAGCTCGCCGAACGTGTCAGCAGGTCGAACGTGACCGACCACGTGGCACGGCTCTCGATCGCCCCGCTCCGGCCGGGCACCCGCTCCTCTGCCGGCTACCAGCTGCCGACGACCGTCCGAGGCATCGTCCGGCTCGGGCCGCTCGATGCCGAATTCCGCGACCCACTCGGCATCGCTCGTTCGACGTCGATCGTCGCCGACACCGACTCCGTGACCGTTGCTCCGAGGACCTACCTGCTCGGTATGCCGATCCTCGGACAGGGCCAGCTCGGGCGGCATCTCGTCATCCAGGCCCGTCGTCTCGGACCCGGTGAGTTCCACGGGCTGCGCACCTACGCCGACGGCGACGAGCCCCGCTCGATCGACTGGAAGTCCTCGGCCCGTTCCGAAGATCTCCTGGTCAAAGAGCACACCGTCGAGGGCGTGCGTCGCTGCACGATCGTCTTCGACGCCGACCCCGAGTCATACCTCGACGCCGACGGTTTCGAGCGTGGCGTGACCGCCGCTGCGAGCCTCGTGCACAGTTCCGAGCAGGAAGGCCTGACGACGCGGTTCGTCACCGCCGGCGGCGTCGATCTGCGCGGCCCGGACACCGGAGCGAACACGTTGCGTGTCCTCGCCCGCATCGAGCCCGACGCTTCTCCGCTCGGCCAGCTCGATCGAGACCCTGGCGAAGGCCTCGGTCTGATGATCCTCGTCACCGGATCCAATCGCAGCGCCGGGTGGCGGGCGATCCAAGCCATCGTCGACCCCACACTGACCACCATCGGGGTGACCACCGATGAACGGGCCCGCGGTCCGATCGGTGTCTCGGCTCGGTCCGAGACCGAGTTCCTCGACTCCTGGAGCTCGATCAACGGCATCGGCGCTCGGATCACGCTGCCCACCGTCACTGCTGTCACCGCAACGGGAGTGCCCGCATGACGATCACCGAAGAACGCCCCCGGGAATCCACGTACGCCGCGCCGCCTCCCACTGTCGCGTCAGCAGCCGCGCCGACTCCCGGATTCGACCCAGCCCTCAGCACCGAGTTGATCGCCACGGTCGCGCTCACCGCGTTCTCGATCGCGGTGGCTGCCGGGTACGCCCGCGTCTTCTCGGGATGGCAGTTCTTCGACAACTTCGTGGTGCTCGCCGTCGTCGGGCACGGCGTCGGCTTCCTGACTCGCCGCCTGCGCGTCCCCGGTCTGCTCTCGGTTCCCATCCTGATCGCCGTGATGGTCTGGATGATCTCGATCGTCCACTATCGCCACTCGATGTCCGCACTGATCCCGACCGGTGAGACCCTCGAACTGTTCCGCCAGGAGATCGAACGGGTGCGCGAGGAGTTCAGGACCGCGGTTGCGCCGGTGATCTACGGAGGCGGATGGGACGTACTCGCCGCCGTCGGCATCGCGTTGACCGTCGTGCTGTCCGACACGTTCGCGTTCCGTGCCTTCGCCCGAGCCGAGGCGCTCGTACCCGGCGGTGTGCTCTTCGTCTTCGTCGCTGCACTGGGTGCCGACCGCAGCCGGATCGGCTTGACCGCTGCACTCGTTGCAACCGGAGTCGCTGCAACCGTCGCCCTGCGTGCGCACCACGGTCCGCAACGTGCTGCCGTCATCGGTGGTCGCCGTTCAGCGGCCCGGATGATCGTGCCGGCTGCGCTCGCCATGGCTGCCGTGGTCGCGATCGCTGCAGCGTTCGTGGGTCCGCGCCTGCCCGGCGCGGACAGCGAACCCGTGTACGAAACACGTGGCGGCAACAACGGCAGCGTCACCAACGTCGTCAGTCCGCTCGTCGACATCCGGTCACGCCTCACCAATCAGTCGAACGCCGAACTGTTCACCGTGCGCGCCGATTTCGAGTCCTACTGGCGACTCTCCGCACTCCCCCGCTTCAACGGCACGGAATGGGGTCTCCCCGAACGTGCGCTGTCGCGCGTCGACGGTGAACTCGCCGACGCCCGCGATGGGTCCACCCAACTTCGCCAGGAGATCACGATCACGTCACTCGGCGAGAAGTTCGTGCCGGCCGCAGCCGACCCGCAGGCCGCATCCCCACAGGACGGCCTGCGTTGGAACGCCGACTCCTCCACACTCTTGAAGACCGACGGCGACCTCGCACTGGGCGACACCTTCGAGATCGTCTCGGCGTCACCACGGTTCGAGGTCGCTGCGCTGCAGTCTGCGACGAGTACCGACGCCGGCGACCCGATCTACCTCGCACTGCCCGACGACTTCCCATCCTCGGTCGGCGAACTGGCTCGTACGGTCACAGCGGGCGCAACGACGCCGTATGACACCGCACTCACCCTGCAGAACTGGTTCCGCAGTGAGTTCGAGTACAGCCTCGAAGTCCAGGCCGGTCACAGCAACAACGCCATCGAGGGCTTCCTGCGCGACCGTGTCGGCTACTGCGAACAGTTCGCCGGCACCTACGCCGCGATGATGCGCACCCTCGGCATTCCGGCCCGTGTCGCCGTGGGCTTCACTCCCGGCAACTTCAACGGTGAGCGGTACTCCGTTCTCGGCAAGAACGCCCACGCTTGGCCCGAAGTGTGGTTCGACGGTCTCGGGTGGGTCCCCTTCGAGCCGACGCCCGGGCGTGGCGCACCCGGCTCCGAGAACTACACGAACGTCGAACCACAACAGGACGCGACCGGCGTGGACCCCGACGCCCCGGCGGCCGAATCCGCACCTGCTCCGGACGTGAACATCGCCCCGCAGACCACCGTCGCGGCACCTGCTTTGACCACACCCGACGGCGAGCCGGTCGTCCCGGACGGCGTCGACCCCGGCGGCGTCCCGGCCACCACTGAAGGCTCGGCTGCCGCTGCCGACGAGAGCCGATCCTGGCCCGTGCGCGAGCTGCTGCTGCTCGCACTGTTCGGTCTTGCGCTCGCCGCTCCCGCACTGATCCGCCGCTGGCGCCGCAGCCGCACCCCGACTGATGCGGCGGGAGCGATCGCTGTACTCTGGCGGCAGTCCGTCGACGACCTTCGCGAAGTCGGGTTGCGGCCAAAGGCCTCGGTCACCCCACTCGAACAAGCCGCCGAGGCAGCGAATGCATTCCCGGTGATCGCTCGACCATTCGGGTCCCTCGCTTCGGCAGTGACGGCGATG
>JBBSLH010000211.1:0-7259 GCA_038255425.1 Acidimicrobiales bacterium | reverse complement strand
GGCAGTCTTTCCTGCGGGCAGGCTGACCGTGACAGGAACGCTCGAGTCGGTGGTGGTGTTGTTGCCGAGCTGCCCGGAGAAGTTGCGGCCCCAGCAGGTGGCGGTGCCGTCACTGAGCAACGCACACGAATAGTTGGCGCCGGCGGTGATCGCGGTGGCAGTCTTTCCTGCGGGCAGGCTGACCGTGACAGGAACGCTCGAGTCGGTGGTGGTGTTGTTGCCGAGCTGCCCGCGGAGGTTGTTGCCCCAGCAGGTGGCGGTGCCGTCACTGAGCAACGCACACGAATGGTTGGCGCCGGCGGAAACCATCGGGACCGTGTCGTTGGGTCCACCACCGATCGACTCGGCGTTCGTTGCAGCGCTCGCTGTGGGAACAGGCGACGCAATGACCAATGCAGCAGCAGCGAGCACGATGGCGAGGACCAGACCAACCATCCGCGAATCTCCACGCAGCGCTGGTCGAGTTCGCAACTCGTCGCCGGCGGGCGGCGGGTCGATGGCGGCCGTGGACGTGAGGCTTCGGCGCATGGCAATTCCCGGTCGTGGCACGGCTCCAAGTAGACCCGACCCCCGCACGCCGCCGCATCGGGCAGATGCCCGATGCCGCAGTTCCGCAGGTGTGACGGATATCGGCCCGAGCACCGTGGAGATCGCCGGGACCGTGCCGATTAGCGTGCATGTCTGTCATGTCCGACCCTCTCGACTCCACCCCGTTGCGAGGACGCACCGGGGTGGTACGGCGAGTCGTCGAGCAGCTCGGAACACCCGGCGTTCGGCTGGTGTCGCTGACCGGTCTCGCCGGAGTCGGCAAGACGCGCATCGCCCGAACGGCCGCGGCCCGGGTCGAGGACGAAACCGAGCGCACGGTGGCCTGGGTCGATGCGACGCAACTCCTCGGCACCGAGCTGTTCGACGCCGCCGTCGCCCGCGCAGCCCGCATCGCGGGATGGGACTCCACCGCCGCAGACAGGCTCGGCGCAGCACTCGACGCCGCCCCCCGCCTCGTCGTCCTCGACGGGTTCGACGTCGATCCAGCCGATGACGAAATGCACGACCGGCTCACCGAGCTGGTCCGTGATGCTCCGACCACCCGGTTCCTGCTCACCGCTCGGACTCCCCACCGGGTCCCCTGGGGTCGCCTGCTGCGCATCGAGCCGCTCCCCACCGGCGATGCGGCCGGCGAGCTGCGCAGCCGTCCCGGCGTCGAATTGTTCATCGACGTCTCGACCTCCGTGGGTGCCGCGGCACCGACCGATGACGATCTCCTGGCCATCGACGCCGTGGTCGAACGACTCGGTGGCAACCCGCTCGCCATACGCCTCGCCGCTTCACGCTCGACGACGTTCTCGCCATCGACGTTGCTGAGTCTCCTCGATCGGCCGAGTCCCAACCCGATCTTCGCGAGCGGGGTGCTCCCCGACACCAGCGAGCTTCGAACGTCGATCGACTGGGGCATCGCGCAGCTCGACCAGAACCAGGTCAGCTTGTTGCGCGACCTCACCGCATTCCGGGGTCCGATCCCCGTCGATGCCGCCGAGGCAGTCAGCGACGTCGAGGACTGCATCGGCGCCGTGTCGCAGCTCGTCGACGTCCACCTCGTCGACGCCGACCACACCGGCCCCCTCACCACCTTCTCGCTCCCTCCGATCGTTCGCGAGCACGTCGTGTCGGCCACCGACAGTCAGGACCGGATCGACCTCCGGCTGCGCCACCAGCGTTGGGCGGTCGAGTTGGCCACCAAGGAGACCGCCGCCGGGACCGGAGAGGCCCACACCGCCACACCCGGCGTGCGGATCGTCGAGGCGGACCTCCTCACTGCGCTCCGACGAGCACTCGAGGCTGATGACCCGGCGGCGGCCGGTGTGCTCGTGGTGGCGCTCGCTCCCGTGTGGCTGAGCGAACTGACCCAGGACATCCACGTCGACCTCGTCCGACGAACGGCGCGGTTGCTGGAGACGGGCCGAGCCGCCGACGAACTTCTGGCGCTCGTCCATGGGTGGCTTGCGCTGCTCCTGGCCGAGCGAGCGGTGGGGCCGAATTCTCTCGATGACGTCGATGTCGCCCGGCTCCGGGCTCTCGATCTGTCGCGGCACCTCGACCCAATTTTGCGCTTGCGTGTCCTCGCCCTCGCTGTACGTACCGGTCGCGCCTACGTCGAGCGAGGTCCGCTGATCGAGTGCTGCGACGAAGCGATACAGCTCGCCTCAAACCAGGGCGCTGAGGACTTCCTCGCTCGCTTCGAGATCTGGGGCGGAATGCTCGCGCACCAGGAGGGTGATCTCGACCGGGCGGGCGGTCTCGCCCAGAGGGCCCGGGAGCGCGGCCTCCACCTCGACGATGCGTCGCTGACCGTGACCGCCACCGCGTTCCTGCGGACCCTCCCCGAGACGACCACCTGCGACCTGAAGCTTCCGTCGGCAGCCCAGATCGTGGCGTCCGCGAGAGCCTGCGACGAACAGCGGGTGCTGCTCTGGATGCTTCCGCCGGCGAGCCTGGAGGCCCTCGCCGACGGTGACCTGCGAGCGGCCACCGAGTACGACATCGAGATGCTCGAACGCGCTCGGGACGCCGGCGTCTGGGTCTTGGCCGCAGTGCCGACCATCACCCAGTCCAAGATCGCCGTGCACCGTGGGGACCTTCCGGGCGCCGCGCGAATGCACGGGATCGCCCGCAACCACATGCACATTCTCGAGGCCATGCTCCCTCCCGCCCGCTTGGCTGGGTTCCGCACGGACTGTGACGACGTCCGCACATCGCTGGGCGCGGGCGCCTACGACGAGGCAGCAGCCGGTGGATCGTTGCTGAGCCCGAGTGAGGCCACCATCGAAGTGCTGGCCCACGCGCGACAGCTCCTCGCCCACCTCGAACCGTCCGACAGCGCCGGCGGTGTCGGCAGACGTGACGAGGAGCAGCGGTCGCCCCTGACGGCTCGCGAGCTCGATGTCGTCGAGCTTCTCGTCGCCGGCGACAGCAACAAGGACATCGCACGACACCTGGGGATCTCACCCAAGACGGTGATGCACCACACCTCGAGCATCTACCGCAAGCTCGGCGTGCGGGGTCGCGCCGAGACCGTCGCATGGGCGATGCGTCAGGCCGCCTGATCCGCCGCTCGGCAGCGTCCAGAGCGAGCATGGGTTGTCGGTCCGCTGAGGTGAGGACTCAACTCCTGGATTAGAGACCGACGGCAGCGGCGCTTCCGGAGCGTGGTCTGACGTTCGGCGGCAGCGCTTTCTTCGTCGAGTCGACGCTGAGCGAGCGGCCTTGGGTGGGCGCTGCGGGCCCGGGCGTCACGGCCGCAGGCGGTGAGTTTGCTCCGCTGTTGCCGGGCGCCGGACTTGGCGCGACCTGTTTGGCCGGTTGCACATTGGGAGCCGCTTGCCCGGCCTGGCCGTTGGCCGCGGCCTGCTGGGCCGCAGATGGAGCCTTGCCGTTGCGCACTGTCCCACCGAAGATTCGCACCTTCGTGCGCTCACCTGAGGTGTCGAACGCCAGTGGGGTGGTGTAGCGGGTGATCGCGTCGTCGACCTTGCTCCACAAGGCAGCCCTGTCTTGGCCCTGCCCGTCGTACGACAGCAGGAGCGTGCCGAGCTTCGCCGGACCATCCCGACCCGCTCGACTGGCGTTGCTGATGGTGATGTTCCCCTTCGCGTGCTTCTCGAATCCGGCTCCGAGATCGAAGATCTTTCCGTTTGTGGCGATCTGATACGGCTCGGCATAGTCGATTGGCGACCGAGATGCGCGCCCGTCCGGATCGACCCAGATCAGCGGGTTCCCGGACCCGTACGTATAGGCCGACAACATGCCGGGGTCTCCGAGGACACTGTCGGGATCCTCGGTGAGGAGCGGCTCGGGTGAGATGAACGCTTCCTCGCGAGGCGAGAACCAGCGTGAACCGAAGTTGACCAACGAGTAGGTCGGATCGGTCCAGCCCCCTGCATACAGGTAAGGAGTGTCCTTGATCCGGCTCTGGCCGGCGACCCACGGTTGGCCGGTCGGCAGGTACTCGACGTACTGGAACACATCGCCGACAGCGTCAGTTGCAACCCGCAGGGAGCCCTGAAGATCTCGGTGATAGAACGTGATCGTCAGGTCCGGGTGCGGCGTGCAGGTGTCTGTTGCGGCGTCATAGGTTCCGTCGGTCGCCGTGCAGCACGTGGCAGCGTCGCTGCAGCCGCAGACCATCGACGACGGATCACACGCACAGCCGTCGGGATCGATGTTCGGGTCGCACGGCGGTGGCGGCGCCGAGGCAGTCGAGGTCCGATGCGACGCCACATTGACCTCACCGAGGAAGATCTCGGCGTAGCGATGGCCGTCGTTGACCACCCGCCAGTGCTCGTTGACGAAGAACGTCGTTCCGCCGGGTCCGCGCTCGAGTGCACGATGACCCTCGGCGTCGTAGCGATAGTCGGTGTCGTTGCTTCCCTGACCGAGAAGTGTCACCCGGTTCTGTGCATCGAACTCGTAGTCGCGCACCAGATCGTTCGTTCCCCCGCTACACGGCTGGATCCACTGGCTCAGGTTGCCATTCGCGTCATATGTGTACGTCCGGTCACCCGCCTGTACCAGTCGGTGCGTCGACGAGGGGTCATAGCGCATGTCTGCTGCGCCCAAGCTGTAGGTGGTTGCGACGTCTTGATTCGCGCTGCCCCCGCCGGTCCCGGTGTCGCCGTCGCATGAGTTGGTGGGAGTCGTGCTCCCGTCATCGGTTCCACCCGGCCCCTTGTTCTTCTTCGGGTTGCCGTTTCCGCCGGGCTTTTCGCCGCCGGGTTTTCCGCCGCCACCGGTCGTCCCGGTCGTGGTGGTCGCCTGGGTCTTCCACAGCAGATTGCCGTTCGGTGCCCGATCGACGGCGTATCTGGCATCACGCGTCTCGCGCTGATCGACGTAGCGGGCGACCGCGCCGGTCAACCGATAGTGCTCGTCGTAGGTGTATGCCTGCTGCGCTGCACCCGGGACGTTGTTCTCCGGCGGGGTGCCCAGATCGGCAAGGGTTTTGGCAGTACCGTCGTCGTACAAGGCGTTGACGACATCGGCCACGTTGCCGACCTTGTCGAAGCTGTAGCGGAGGCGCTGGAGCGGCCGAGCGGCCGAGGTGGTCCCGTCGTACTGCACCTGCGCGGCACTGTCTGTCGATATCTCGGTCAGGAAGCGTCGATCCGGGTCGCGGTCGTAGTTCGTCGTGACGCCAGTGCCCGTCGTGATCGACACGACCTGACCGAACTCGTCATAGTCGGTCGATGCGACGTAATTGATCGGAAGATCGGGTTGCGGTACAGCGGTGCCGAACTGGTCGTACCTGTCGTGCTGGGGAGCGAGCGAGGCGAGGGTCGCGGCGCGACCGCCAACGTCGTAGCCGGTGGTGAGCACCTCGCCCTCGGGGTAGGTGAGCGTGCGGAGTCGCGTCAGCGAGTCGTATTCCCAGGCGGTGGTCCACGTCGGCTGTGGCTCTGTTCGGCCCGTGCCGAACGGGTCCGTGCGCCGGGTTGCAGCCTCGCTGGCCACGTTGCCGTCGACGTCGTAGGTGTACACCCGTGTCATCGCTCCGTCGACGACACGCTGCACCCTGCCCGCAGCGTTGTTCGCGGATGCCCCGGGTGCGCCGTACGTGTAGCTGACGTCCGGAGTGTCGTCGGGGTGGTGAATGCCGACCAAACGGTCGCGGTCGTAGGAGTAGGTGACTGCGGTGCCGAGGGCGCGTCGAACCTCGTCGACGACCGCGCCGGTCTGACCGGCCGGCGTATGGAACCACTCGGTTGTTCCGCTGTCAGGAGTGGTGGACGAGGTCCGGTTACCGAGCAGGTCGTAGCTGTGGGACGTGACTGCGTCCCCGGCATCGGTGACGCCGACGAGACGGGCCAACGCGTCGTACTCGTAGGTCGTGACGAGCGCATCGGCCCCGGTTCCAGCCGACGCTGCAATTCGAGCCCCGGCGATACCGGGCTCAGGCAACTCCGCCAGCAGCTCATCGACCGGGTCGGTGGTGGGTGCCCCGGCCTGCGACAGCGTGAGGGTCACTCCACGTACGTCGGTCCACCGCGTCTCCGACCGACCCAAGGGGTCCGTCACGGTCGACTCCGACACGAGGCTGCCCGTGGTCGGATCCGCAACGAACTCGTATGCGTAGGTCTGCGTGCTGCCGTCAGGACCGGTCTCGGTTGTGATGCGGTCGTAGATGTCCCACTGCCGCACGGTCGGTTTCGTGACGGGCACGTTGGTCTCGGCCGTCGGGGATGAGGACGACAATGCGTTGTAGGTCGTGAGGTGGCTCGGAAGGCCATTCTGCGGCCAGGCGACTGCCTTCTCGACGACCGGGTACCACTCCTTGACCTCACGACCGAGCGCGTCGAACTCCACGGCCCCCTCGACGACGAGTGCCGTCCCGGTGATGCCAGCGACCGATGCCTCGCGTTTACGCTGGACGACGCGACCGATGCCGTCGACGAAGGTCGTGGTATCGATCGTGTCCGCGGTCGGCGTGCCGTTGGTTCGGAAGGCGTCGAAGTGGTGCACTGCGCTCCATACGTGGCCCGGGAAACCGGCGTCGAGCACATCGGCACCGGTCGCGGGACCCGCTGTCGCCGGGCTCAGCGCGTAGCTGAACGCCACGGTCGGCTGAGTCGTTGTGCTCTCAAGTGGGGCGCGGATCGCCGAGAGACGACCCTGCGCGTCGTAGGAGTACGTCGTGGTGTTCCCGGCCTCATCCGTTCGACTTGCTATCCGTCCGGTCAGCGGGTCATAGGTGGCCCGCGCCGAGACACCGTGGTTGTCGGTGACGTTGGCGATGTCCGTATGGCGTCCGTCGTCATAGACGTAATCGACGCAGTATCGGCCGTCCTCGACCGGGTCGTTCGGTGTGCAGCTGGAGAATGTGCTCGGTCCGGTGGGCACCACCGGCGGGGCGGGAAGGTTCGAGTCATCGCAGTCCGTGCCCGGCCGCGCCCACGTCAGCGTGTTGGACGGATATCGGACCGCTCCGTAGGACCCCCACGGATCGAATGCCAGCTCGGTGACGGCGTACTGCTCGCGCCCGCACGCGTCCGTGCCCTGGCTGGCCACGATCCGGATCGGCACGGCGTTGGCGCACAGGTCGAGCGATCCGTCGCGCTTCACCAGCACGTCGCCGTCAGCGTTCTCGACGGTCACGACCGCCGGCACCTGCACCCAGGTACCCAGCTCGGCCCACTCGGTCGACGTCCGATCGGTCGTGCATGGCGGGAATGTCTGCGTGGTCACCGTGTCGTCGGTGGGCGTTC
>JBBSLH010000210.1:0-7320 GCA_038255425.1 Acidimicrobiales bacterium | reverse complement strand
GACTCGTAGAGTCGACCCTGCATGCTGGATCACGTGTTCACCGACGCCATCGGCGCTCTTCGCGATGCCCTCGAAGAGGCGCTGCTCGAGCGGATGGCGCCCGACGAGCACTACCAACTCGACATCCTCACCGGTGACACCACGTGGGAGACGTCGTACGGACTGCCCGGCGAAGGAACGCCCGCTCGGGTCAGGGCAGACATCACGCTCGACTGGTCGACGTGGTCACAGAGCGCCTTCCGGTCGTGGCTGCGGTCGGAGGAGACCGACGACGATCCCAGCATCGAGATAAGCATCGTGTTGCGTCTCCAGGATCTTGCATCGCTTCCGACTCCCGCATCGTTGATGGTCGCGCTGCCCGAGGAGAGCGCACCGATCGGCGACATCCGTCTCGGCCGAACCGCCCCCACGGTCGAGACCGCCTACACCGACGACCTCGAGGCCACCGGCCACGCGATGGAGTTCGGCTTCGAGGGCGCCTACGAACTCGACGACAAGACGCTCACCGACGGCGCGCAGCTCGACGACCACTTCGCGGCGATGGGCGTGTGGATCGCCTCCATGCTCGTCCATCTCGGCGACCTCCCCCTGGAGTACCGCACATGACTGACACCATTCTCGTCTCACGCGACGGCGCCGTGGCGACCGTCACGCTGAACCGTCCATCGGCCCGCAACGCATTGAGTCAGGAGCTCCGGCGAGCACTCTGGAAGTCGGTCGGCGAGCTCGAGGCCGACGACTCGATCGCCGCGATCGTGCTGACCGGCGCCGATCCCGCGTTCTGCGCCGGGCTCGATCTCAAGGAACTGGCTGCGACGGCCGGAGACGCGTTGGCAGAAACCGGCGCCGCAGGCGAGACCTCGTCACAGCGCGGACCCGTCCCACCGCTGACCAAGCCACTCATCGGCGCGATCAACGGCGTCGCCGTCACCGGCGGCTTCGAGGTCGCGCTCGCCTGCGACTTCCTCATTGCGTCCGAGAAGGCCGCGTTCGCCGACACCCACGCTCGCATGGGGATCATGCCCGGCTGGGGCCTCACCGTCCTGCTGCCTGAAGCGATCGGATTCCGCCGCGCCAAGGAGCTGTCGAGCACCGGCAACTTCCTCGATGCGCACAACGCACTCTCGTGGGGCCTCGTCAACCACGTCGTCCCGCACGCCGAATGCGTCCCCTTCGCCCAGAAGCTCGCAGCCGACATCGCCTCCAACGACCAGGTCGCCGTCGCCCGCATCATGAAGACCTACGCCGATGGAGCGCTCGTCTCCGGCGAGGAGGCGTGGGCCATCGAGGGCCGCGTCGCCGGCGAGTGGCAATCGGGTGGACGCGACGGCGCCGATCTCGAAGCCCGTCGTCAGGCCGTCACCGAGCGGGGCCGCTCCCAGGTCTGACCATGACGTGGGCCGACGCCGGATCGACGTCGAGCCGGACCGTGTCGCCGACCTGCCATGACGCGTCGGCACGGACGTCGAGCGGTGGCCACCGGCTGCCCTCGACGACAGCAAATGCGCTGCCACCGCGGAAGATACGCCCGGTAACCACCCCCTCCAGCGAGCCGTCAGACGACGACGTGATCCCGTCCGGCAACAGCAGCACCGAGACCGGACCGTCGGCGACATCGGTCGAAAACTGTCCCCATGCACTGTGGACCTGCCCGTCTCGGACCAGCCCATCGGACACGTTCCGATGGCCGATCAGACCGGCGACGTCGGCCGACGCCGGACGGGCCATGACGACACCCGGCTCGTCCACCTGGGCGATGCGCCCGTCGACCAGCACCGCGACCTGATGACCGAGCGCAGCGGCCTCGGTCGGGTCGTGCGTGACGGCGATGACCGTGACGCCGAGCGCGTCGAAGATCGTGCGCAGCTCCAACAGGAGGCGCTCGCGCAACAGCTGGTCGAGCGCGGCCAAGGGTTCGTCGAGCAACACGACGCTCGGCGATGGAGCAAGCGCTCGAGCGAGTGCGACTCGTTGCGCCTCGCCACCGGAGAGGGTCGACGGATCTCGACCCTCGTACCCGGCCAGACCGACAACCGACAGGACCTCGGCCACACGCGTCGCTCGAGCCGAACGAGCGATCCCGGCCATCCGCAGCCCGAACGCCACGTTGCCCCCGACATCGAGGTGCGGGACAAGCGCTTGGTCCTGGAACACGACGCCGACATCTCGCTCGTGCGCCGGGCGCCGGGTCACGTCGATGCCGTCGATCGACACCGACCCCGCGTCGGCGGGCTCGAGGCCGGCCACGATCCGCAGGAGCGTCGATTTTCCGCTCCCGGAGGGTCCCAGGAGCGACATCGTCCGACCGTCCGCGACGTCGAGCGACACGTCCGTCAACACCGGTGTGTGACCGAACGACTTCGACACCTCGGCGACCGAGACGGACGACATCAGAATCCCCCGACCCGAGCATCGCCCACGCGATCGACAGCGAGCATCACGACGGTCGTGATCGTCAGGAGGATCGTGCTCAACGCCATCGCCTGGCCGACGTTGAGCGCCCCGGGCTGGCCGAGCGCCCGGAAGATCGCAACCGGCACCGTCGGCGCGTCCGCACGCGCGATGAAGACGGTGGCACCGAATTCGCCCAGCGAGATGGCGAATGCGAAGCCATAGGCGACCAGTGCTGGCCGACGCATGAGCCGCAGATCGACGTTGGTCCACACCTTCCACGGCGTCGCGCCCAGTGAAGCCGCTGCGTCCCGCAAGCGCGACGGGATCGAGTCGAGCGCAGGCAGCATGGTGCGGACCACGAAGGGGATGGCGATGATCGCCTGCGCCGCGGGGATCAGGATCGGCGACGTCCGAAGGTCGAACGGTGGCTCGTCCAGCGCGATCAGGAACCCGAGGCCGACCGTCACCGCGCTGGTGCCGAGCGGGAGCATCAGCGACGAGTCGGCGAGACCACGTGCGCGCCCACCCATACGGTGCAGCCCGACGGCGGCGAGCCCACCGACCACGAGCGCGGTCGTCGCCGCGGCGAACCCGAACACCAGCGAGTTCCTGATCGCCTCGGTGGGAGGCACGAATGCGATGGTCCCCCGCCCGACCGAGTCGAGCGCTCGGTAGTACGCAAATCCTGGACCTGACTCGTTGTCGAACGATCGCCAGACCAGCGACACGATCGGTACCCCGAGCAGGAGCCCTGCCGACGCGATCGTCGTCGCCACGACCAGCCGTTCTGCGCCTGCCGGCCGACGCAGGCTCGATGCACCGGTGCGGAGTCGCCCGCTGCCGCGACGGATCCCCGCCCGGCGGTACAGCGCCAACGAAGCGATCACCGCAGCCAGCTGGAGGAGCGACAGCACCGCCGCGGTGCGGAGGTCGAGCAGCTCGGTCGTGACACGGTGGATCTCGACCTCGATCGTCGCGATCCGAGGTCCTCCCAGGATCTTCACGACGCCGAACGACGTGAAGGTGAAGAGGAACACGATCGATGCAGCGCCTGCGAGTGCCGGTCGGAGCTGCGGGAACGTGACCGTGCGGAAGGTCGCCCATCGCGTGGCTCCGAGTGTCCTTGCTGCTTCTTCGGTCGAGGGATCGATCCCGTGCCAGGCCGCGCCGACCGTCCGAGCGATCACGGCGTAGTTGAAGAAGACGTGGGCGAGGATCACCGCAGTGGCCGTCTGACGGAGTCCCGCGAGCGGACCTCCACGATCGAGTACGGCGAGGAACGCGGATCCGACCACGACCGTGGGCAACACGAATGGGACGACGAGGAGGGCCGAGAACAGCGCTCGGCCCCGCATCCTGATACGTCCGATGATCCACGCCGCCGGAAGGGCAGCCACGACAGTGAGCAACGTGGACGCCGTCGCCTGCCACAGCGTGAACCAGGCCACTCGCCGGGTCGAGGACGCGCGCAGTACGTCTCCGACCGCACCGAACTCCCACGATCCACCCTCACGCAGGCCGGTCACGAGCAGCGTCGTTGCCGGCACCGCGAAGAACACCGCGAGAAACGAAGCCGGGATCAGGAAGATCGCCGCAGTGACGACCCAGCGTCGAGTCATCGCAGCACGATCTCGGTCCACTCCTCGATCCAGGCGTCTCGGTTCTCGGCGACGACGTCGGCATCGACGAGATAGGGGTCTTCTGCCTCGGCGCCGAACTCGACGAACTCGGCCGGGAGCGCCACGTCGATCACGGGGTAGACGAACATGTTGAGCGGGATGTCCGACTGGAAGGTGTCCGAGAGCATGAAGTCGATCAACTGACGGGCCTCGGCCTCGTGCTCGGTGCCGGACAGGATGCCGGCGAACTCGATCTGGCGATAGCACGAATCGACCACCACGCCGGTCGGCGCATCATCGAGCGGCTCCTCGGCGAAGACCACCTCTGCCGGTGGGCTCGATGCGTAGCTGACGACGACCGGACGGTCGCCTTCGCTGCCAGCGCTCCCGGAGAAACTGCCGTAGTACGCCTCTTCCCAACCGGCGGCGACCTCGATGTCGTTGTCGGACAACGCTCTCCAGTAGTCCTGCCAGCCGTCCACGCCGTACTCGTCGACTGTCGCGAGCAGGAACGCGAGCCCGGGTGACGAGGTCGCCGGGTTCTCGACGACGAGTGTCCCGGCATACGCGGGATCGAGCAGATCGTCGAGCGACGACGGCGGCTCGAGGTCGGCGGCGACCAGCCCCGCCTTGTCGTAGTTCAGGCACACGTCGCCAGTGTCGATCGGCGTCACACGGTGCTCGTCATCGAGCTCCAACGCGTCGTCCACTCCACCGAGGGCATCCGACTCGTGGGCCACGAAGAGGTCCTCGTCCAGCGCTCGGGTGAGAAAGGAGTTGTCGATCCCGAAGAGCACGTCGCCCTGCGGGTTCCCCTTGCTGAGGATGGCCTGGTTGACCATCGCACCGGCATCGCCCGACGGCAGGATCTCGACCGTGATGCCGGTCGCAGTGGTGAACTCCTCGAGCACCGAGTCGGAGATGTTGAAGCTGTCGTGGGTCACGAGTGTGATCGTCACGCCTTCGGACGAGGGGCTCGCTGCGACGTCCGTGTCGTCGTCCCCGCACGCCACGACGAGAAGCGCAGCGGCGAGTAGAGCGGCGATGTTGCGGGCGGTGCTTGTCATTGGTCGGTCTCCATGGTTCGGGGGACGATGCAGATGGCGACGCCGTCGTGCACGGTGACGGTCGACGTGTCGGCGGTGGTCTGGTTCGAGACGCCGCGTGTGGTGCCGGCCTCGAGGGTCGAGCGATCCAGGGGCCAACGGACTCCCTCGACCGACACGATCGCGGCGCCGTGGACAGGGATGATCGAGAGTGTCGTTCCGATCGGCCAGCGACCGACGAGATCCGTCCTCACGACCCACGCGCTGCCGAGACCGAGCGCGAGCTCGACGTCGAGCGTGGCGTATCGGTGCGCCGCCGCGACGAGCAGATTGGCGAGTGCGTGGTCCGGACGTCCGCCTTCGAGTCCGACGACGAGCACACGCGCTGGAGCAGATTCGACGGCCACGGCGAGCGCGAGCTCGAGATCGGTGGCCGACTTGTCCACTGGATGCCGATGGACCACCGCAGCGATCTCGTCGAGCCGCTCGACCAGGTCTGGCGTCAGCGAGTCGAAGTCGCCGACTGCGACGTCGACGTCGAGACCCATGGAGCGAGCAAGGGCCACACCGGAGTCGGCGGCGACAACGGTCGCGCCTTCGAGCGCGCCGACGTCGAGCGATACCGGAGCTCCTCCTGCGACCACGACGATGTCCGGTGGACGGATGCTGTCCACGACTTCCCTCCGCTGGCATTACCCAGATCAGGTTCCAGGGTCGGTGACGGCGTCGATCACCCTCTCAGCCCGGTGCCCCGAGCTCCCCGCGTCGGCTCTTCTGCGACGCACCAGAGAGTGTAGGAGACGGATCGAGCGAGTCCCACTCCGAGGGACAAAAGGGAGATTCACCCCATCACCGCAAACCTCCCCATTCCCACTGGAAACGCGCGTATTGTCGAAGTCAGTCACGACACGCCCGAACCGCACCAAGCCACGCACCACAGCGGGAGTCGTCCAATGAGTCGGACACACACAACTTGTCGACATTGCGGATTCGGCATCCCTGCCGACGCTCCACTCTGCCCCGGCTGTCGCCGTCCAGCGGTCGAGGACTGGCGGAAAAAGGTCCGAGCGCAGCAGCGGGTCACCCGCGGGGCGAGACGCGCCACCGCACCTCCCCTGCAGGACGACGGATACCACTCACTCCTGCTCCCTGCCTCGGTCGCCCGCGTCATGCTGTCCCTCGCGACCGCCGGCGGCATCATCACGGCGGCAGTGCTCGCCGCCTTGACGTTCCGCGTCGATGAGCCGATGGTGACGTTCGGATCGACCGAGCTCGACCTCGAGGTCGTGGCCAGAGCCACGCTCATCTCCTTCCTCCTCGTGCTGGCTGTCACCGGCATCACCTTCGTGTTCTGGGCGGTGCAGGCGTACCGGAACCTCCCGGCGCTCGCGATCCACGAGCGTCGCTACTGGACGATCTGGCTGGTGATCGGATGGGTCATCCCCGGAGCGAACCTGCTGGTTCCCAAACTGGTCGTCGACGATCTGTGGCGTGGGTCGAGCCCAGAGGCCGGGATCGACGGCGGCGATGCGTGGCAGCGACGCCCCGTCGCCTCGATCGTGAACCGCTGGTGGTGCTCATTCCTCGTCACTCCGGCCATCGCCGTGCTCGCCGTGGTGCTCGCTCACGATGGCCTCGACGACTTCGAACAACGACTCGCCGTCGGCGGCCTGTCCGTCGTCGCAGCGATGTCGATCATCGTTGCCGCGATCGCCGCGAGACGCATGGTCGCCGTGGTCACCGTCGCTCAAGCACGGCGGGCCGACGTGATCGTCGACATCCGCGACGGCCGCCGCGAGACCATGGCCGACCTGCTCGAGATGGAGCGATCCCGCAGCTGAGCACGGCGGGAATCGGCCGGATCATTGCGAGGCGAGGGTGGGACACCTAGCGTTGCCTCGACCCTGTCAACGGATCGACGACCCGGACACGGGTGGATCCACCCCCTTTGGAGGTAAACCCCTGTGCTGAACCGACGATGGTTCCGCGTACTCGCACTGCTGCTCGGGCTCGCGCTCGTTGCAGCCGCGTGTGGCGATGACGACGACACCACGAGCAGCGGCGGTGACGACACCACCACGACCGCGGCCGACGGCGACGGCGACGGCGACGGCGCCGATGCAGCCGTGTCGCTCGACGACCGCTGCGAGGAGGCGAAGGCGAACGGTGTCGAGGCACCCGACGGCTTCACCGTGCGTCTGATCACCGACATCGGCAAGGTCGACGACCGCACCTTCAACCAGTTCGCGTACGAAGGCATG
>JBBSLH010000209.1:0-7389 GCA_038255425.1 Acidimicrobiales bacterium | reverse complement strand
GGTCCGGCGAATCCGTCGAGATCCCGATCGAATACGGCGGGGTGAGCAGCAAGGCGTGGAGCAAGCTCCTGCCCGGCATCTGGTTCGAGGACGAGGCATTCACCGCCACGGCCGCGACCCGCAGCGCGATCACCGACATCGACGGCGAGAACGGCATCCTGCGCTATCGGGGCTATCCGATCGAGCAGCTGGCCGAACACTCGACCTACCTCGAGGTCGCCTATCTACTCATCTGGGGCGAGCTCCCGACGACCGCCCAGCTCGAGCAGTGGGCGCACGACATCACGTACCACACCTACATCCACGAGAACATGCGCAAGCGGTTCCTCGAGGGCTTCCACTACGACGCCCACCCGATGGGGATGTTGGTCTCGTCGATCGCCGCGTTGTCGACGTTCTACGAGAACGCGAAGCACATCGACGACCCCGACCTGCGCTACAAGCAGATCACCCGCCTCATCGCGAAGATGCCGACGCTGGCGGCTGCCGCCTACCGCTTCTCGGTCGGCATGCCCTTCGTCTACCCGGACAACTCGCTGAGCTTCGCCGCCAACTTCCTGTCGACGATGTGGAAGGTGGCCGAGCCCCATTACGAGGCCGACCCCAAGCTGGTCCGGGCGCTCGACATCCTCTTCATCCTCCACGCCGACCACGAGCAGAACTGCGGCACGACCGCCATGCGCGTCGTCGGTTCGGCCCACGCCGACCCCTACTCGGCCACGGCCGCGGCAGCCGCTGCGCTCTACGGACCCCGTCACGGTGGCGCCAACGAGGCCGTCATCAAGATGCTCAACCAGATCGGCTCGGTCGACAACGTCGACAAGTTCGTCGAGTCGGTCAAGCAGGGCGACGGCAAGCTCCAGGGCTTCGGCCACCGGGTGTACAAGAACTACGACCCGCGGGCGAAGATCATCAAGCAGGCCGCCGACGACGTGTTCCAGGTGACCGGCAAGAACCCGCTGCTCGACATCGCCCTCAAGCTCGAGGAGGTCGCCCTCTCCGACGACTACTTCATCTCCCGCAAGCTCTACCCGAACGTCGACTTCTACTCCGGCCTCATCTACCAGGCCATGGGGTTCCCGACGTCGATGTTCACCGTCCTCTTCGCCATCCCGCGCACCTCGGGTTGGCTGGCGCACTGGGTCGAACTCCTCGAGCAGGACCAGCGCATCGCCCGCCCGCGCCAGCTCTACACCGGCCCGGCCGAGCGCAACTTCGTCTCCATCGACAAGCGCTGACCCGGCGATGCACGCCGTCACCATCGCGGAGGGGGCGCTGACCTGGGCGTCGCGCCCCGATCCCGTCCCTGGCACCGGCGAAGTCCTCGTCCGGGTCCGTGCGGCCGGCATCAACTCGGCCGACCGACTCCAGGTCATGGGCTTCTACCCGGCCCCGCCCGGCTCGCCCGCCGACATCCCCGGACTCGAACTGGCCGGCACGGTCGAAGCGCTGGGCGACGGCGTGACCCAGTGGGCGGAGGGCGACAAGGTCATGGCCGTGGTCGGCGGCGGGGCGATGGCCGACCTGGCCGTCGTGCACGAACGCCACCTGTTGCCGGTCCCGTCGACACTGTCGTGGGACGAGGCCGGCGGGTTCGCCGAGACCTACACCACCGCCCACGACGCACTGTTCACCCAGGTCGGCCTCACCATGGGCGAACGAGTGTGCATCCACGGCGCCGCTGGTGGCGTGGGGACGTCAGCCGTCCAGTTGGCCGCTGCCGCGGGCTGCGTGGTGACAGCGACTGTTCGCAACGAGTCATTGCGCGATGCCGTACATGACCTGGGTGCCGACGTCGTGGTCGACCCGGCCGACTTCGTCGATGCCGGCCCGTTCGACGTCGTTCTGGAACTGGTCGGTGCGCCGAACTGGCCGGGCAACATCGCGGCGCTGGCGACGTGGGGTCGCATCATGGTCATCGGCGTCGGAGCCGGACCTTCAGTCGAACTCTCGCTCCTCGACCTCATGCAGAAGCGGGGCACGATCCGGGCGTCGACGTTGCGGGCCCGACCCCTCGAGGAGAAGGGCGCCGCAGCCCAGGCGATGATCCGTCACGTCCTCCCCGGCGTCGCCTCCGGTGCGCTGACCGTGCCGGTCGAGGCGACGTTCCCGATGGCGTCGGCCGACGAGGCATTCGATCGCTTCGCTGCCGGCGGCAAGCTCGGCAAGATCGTCCTCACGCTCGACTGAGGTCGAGGCGATAGCCGATCAGTTCGATGCCCGGCTCGGGTTCCCAGTCGGTGTTCGGGTCGCGTACGAAGCCCAACAGTTCGTACATGGCGTGGGCGGCCGTCATGTGCACCGACGAGTGGAGCACGACCGCCTCTGCCCCGTCGGCGCGTGCCATGTCGATCATCCGTTCACTCAACGCCCGGCCGATGCCGCGGCGACGAGCGTGGTCGGCGATGGCCAGCATCCGGATGGACGCGACGTCGCCCTCGTCGTTCTCGTGCATCGGGTTCTCGCCCGGCGGTACGTAGGTCACCCCGCCGAGCAGCGTCCCGTCGTCGTCGACCGCCACCAGCACCGGGGCGACGGCCGCCCGGCCCGCGACGTCGGCGAGTACGGGCCCGTACTCGTCGTCGACGACACCGAAGGGTCGGTATGCGTCGACGGTGAGGGCACCGAGTTCGTCGAAATCGCTCGGTTCGACCGGGCGGATGTGCATGCCGTCAGCATGCCGGATCAGGTCAGCCGCAGCTGAGGCACTTCTTGTCGTGCTTGTGCCCGTCGTTGGCGTGGCCGACGTTGTTGCCCTGCTGCGCCGTCACCGTCACCGCGTTCTTGCGGCTGGGCGGCGACTGCGGCCACTCGCCGGCGTCGTAACGCTTGCCAGCGTCGGCTCGCACGATCATCCCGGCACCGTTCTCGGACCGCTCGTCCGGGCCGACCAGCTTCGGGTCGTACCAGATCTCGGAGAAGTCCTTGACGGCCGTCGGGAACGCCCGGTTCTGGTACACGAGCGGGTTGGCCGGTGTGCCACCGGTCTTGGGGTAGGCGTACATCCCCTGCTCGAACGTGCCGGGATTCAGCTTGGGCCCAGCCATGTGGATCCCGGTCCACAGCGTCTGGAATGACGCGCGGTAGACGTTGATGAGCGCACCCTCGTCGCCCTTGCGTCCGGCGCCGCCGATGCCGTGGTGGTACTCGTTGTAGCCGGCCGAGTTCTCGACCCGGTCCCACGTGACCCAGAGGGGCGAGATGCCGAAGGCATGCTCCCACTGCTGCTGGTCGTAGAACCGGGCGATCGTCGTCGTGTCGGAGAGGCCGGTGCCCATCACGTACCACTCTGGGAAGTACGCCTGCTTGGTGGCTTCCTTGGTGATCAGGATCGGCATGATCGGATCGACGACCGGCACGATGGTCGTACAGCCGCCGTTCTTGAGCTGGCCGATCATGTTGGTGATGTCGTCCTGGTTCTGGCCAGGGGCGTAGAAGTACTCGACGATCTCTTTGAAGTTCAGCCCACGCTTTGCGTAGGCCGCCTTCACGATCTCGCGCCCACGCGGGCCTTCGGGGTCGACCGTGGTGCCGGTGCCGACGATGATCATCAGGCAGTAGACCCGCTTCTGGTTCGCGATCAGGGGACCGGCGAATGCTGCGTTGTTGCGGCCGAGGCGCTTGGCCGCGTACTCCGCGGAGTGCGCCGCGTATTCGTCGATGGTCGGGAGCGAACTCCAGATGAGCGCCGGGTGTTCCTGGTAGAACGCGCTCGACAGCGACGTCGTGCAGACGCAGACGACGCCACGTTGGGCGAGTTCCTTGGCCAGGACCGCAGGCATCGGAGCGAGTGCGTTGCCGGTGAAGACCGCGAAGGCGCCCATCTCGTCGGCGATCTTCACGGCGTCGGCCCGCATCGCCGCATCGCTCGTCGACTCGCCACTCGCGGTCACGGTCTCGAAGACGACTTCGCGTCCGTAGGTCTCGTAGTGGCTGTTGAAGTACTTGCGGAGCGACTCGTACATTCGCGCCACGACCGGGGGCGTGTCGTTCAACTTGGCGCCAGAGAGGACCTGTCGGGTGGCCGGATCTTCCTGGCCCTGCCAGATGGCGATCTTGATCGTCGTGGCAGTCACCCCACGGGCGGTGGCGCCACCGTTGTCGCCGCCACCCCACTCGACACAGGGAGGCATGTAGCCCGAGATGCCCTTCTGGCGACCGTTGGCATCGCAGTTGGGGCCACGGCCGAATGCGGCGGCCGACGTGCCGGCGCCGCCACCACCGGCAGCATCTGGTCCGGCGCCAGCGCCACCATCGGTGACACCACCTCCGCCGTCTCCGCCACCGGCGGAGACATCGCCTCCTCCTCCGCCGCCGGCCGTGCCGTCGTCGATCGTCGTGCCGTCGTCGACGAGTCCGGGGGCGTCGCCGCCGTCGAGCAACAGGTCGTCGCCCGACGAACCGAGCCCTGCCTCGACCCCGCTGCGGTTCTCCGCGTTGCCCGGCAAGATCGCGATCACCAGCGTCAGAACGGCCAGTACTCCGAGCGCGAGCCCGTACCGGTCGAAGAAGTCCTTCGTTGTCATGGTTCCCCCAGATGTGTGTGGCGCAACACTAGACAAATCCGCCCATAAGGTTTGAGTCGGCACGATCTTCTAGAGTCCCCGACGGAACACGACAGGTCTGGGGGGTCATGAAAGACGACACGCGACTCGCGTCCATCGCGGGACTGGGAACACTGGCATTCCTGTTCTTGACGTTCGTGCTGTTCCCGGCACCGCTGTCGATCCTGTTCCTCGGCGCCATCACGGGATCGCTGTCGGCCCTCGTCGCGATGGGCATCGTCCTCATCTACCGAGCGAACCGGATCGTCAACTTCGCCCAGGGTTCGCTCGGCGCCGTCGCCTCGGTGCTCGCTGCCTCGCTGATGTTCGGCAACGACTGGCCGTTCTGGCCGTCGGTCCTGGTCGGGCTGCTCGCGGCCATGGCGCTCGGTGCGCTCGTCGAGGTCGTCTTCGTCCGACGGTTCAACAAGTCGCCGCGACTCGTCCTCACCGTCGCCACCATCGGCATCGCCCAGTTGTGCGACGGCATGGCCCTCGTCATCCCCCGCTTCTTCAGCCTGGAGACGATCCCGGATCCCAAGCAGCCGTTCGACTTGACCTTCACGTGGGATCCGATCGTCTTCACCGGCGGCCACGTCCTGATCCTCATCGTGGTGCCGGCCGTCGGCCTCGGCCTGTCGCTGTTCCTGACCCGCACCCGCTACGGCATCGCCATCCGGGCGTCGGCGGAGTCGAGCGACCGGGCGCTGCTGCTCGGCATCCCGGTCCGTCGCCTCAACACCATGGTGTGGGTCGTCGCCGCCGCCATGGCCGGCATCGGCACGCTCCTCCGACTCCCGATCCAAGGCGTCACCATCGGCGCGGTGCTCGGTCCCGTGCTGCTGCTGCGTGCGCTCGCCGCCGCCGTCATCGGACGTATGGAGAGCCTGCCCATCACCTTCGGCGCCGCCGTCATGCTCGGCGTCATCCAGCAGGCCGTCTTCTTCGAGACCGGCACGACCGTCGTGTCCGACGCAGTCCTCTTCGGCATCATCCTCGTCGCACTGGTCATCCAGAAGGGCGGGGCCGAGCGGGCGCGACTGACCGGCGTGGCGACGTGGACATCGCTCAAGGAAGTGCGGCCGATACCCCGTGAGCTGCGCGGCCTGCCCGAGATCCGCTTCGGGTTGCCCGCGGTGATGGCCGTCATCGGGTTGTTGTTGATCTTCGTGCCCCTGGGATGGAACCCGAGCCGCATGAACCTGTTCACGATCGGGATCATCTCCGCCATCATCATCTGCTCATTGCTGGTACTCACCGGGTTCGGTGGGCAGATCAGCCTCGGTCAGCTGGCCCTGGTGGCGATGGGCTCGGCGGTCGCCGGGTCGATGGCCCAGGACGGGAAGGAGTTCTTCTCGACGATCCTCGTCGCCGGTCTGGTCGGCGCGGCGATCTTCGTGGCCATCGGCCTTCCAGCGCTCAAGATCACCGGACCGTTCTTCGCCGTGACCTCACTCGGGTTCGCGATCGCGACCGGCAAGTTCTTCCTGAACCCGGAGTACTTCGGGTGGCTGCGACCCGAGACGAACATCCGCGTCCTGCGACCCGTCATCTTCAACAAGTTCGATCTCGAGTCCGAGCACTCGTACTACTACGTCGTCCTGATCTTCTTCGCACTGTCGGCCGCGGCGGTGTGGCGGGTGCGCACGTCACGCACGGGCCGGGCGATCGTCGCCAACCGCGAGAACTCGCGTGCCGCCCAGTCGTATGCCATCAGCTCGACGCGCATCCAGCTCACCGCGTTCGGCATCTCGGGCTTCCTCGCCGGCGTCGCCGGCGGGCTGCACTCGTACCACCAGCACGGATTGGCGACCGACCTGCTCGATCCCGAGAACAACATGTTGCTGTTCTCCATCGCCATCGTCGGCGGCCTCGGTTCGCTGGCCGGCGCCATGCTCGGCGCCGCCTACCTGACGTGGATCAGCTTCTCGTCGTTCACCGCCAACCCGCAGTCACAGTTCTTCGTGTCCGGCGTCGGCGTGCTGGCCGTGTTGATGTTCTTCCCGTCGGGGTTCGGCGGCATCTTCTACAACGCACGTGACCGACTCCTGCGACGCCTCGCCGCCGCCCGCGACATCGTCGTGCCCAGTCTCCTCGCCGACGTCCGGATCGAAGACGAAGGCGCTGCTGCTGGCGACAAGGCCGTGAACGAGTTGGTCTCGCAGCCGTCTTCTGAGGCGTTGTTGCTGGTCAAGGACCTCGAGGTCTCCTACGGCAAGACGCAGGTGCTCTTCGGGGTCGACTTCCACGTCGAGCCGGGCGAGATCGTTGCGCTCCTGGGCACCAACGGCGCCGGCAAGTCGACGCTGCTCTCGGCGATCGCCGGCCTGGTCGAGCCCGGTGCCGGTTCGATCGTCTTCGACGGCAACGACATCACCAAGGACCCGCCGACGCAGACGGTGGCCGACGGCGTCGTGTTCATGCCCGGCGGCAAGGGCGTGTTCCCGACCCTGACCGTGGGCGAGAACCTCGAGATCGCCGCTTGGCTGATCGAGGACAAGGCCGAAGCGGCCGAGATCACCGAGCGGGTGCTGGGCTACTTCCCGGTGCTGCGCGATCGGTGGGACCAAAAGGCCGGCAACCTGTCGGGCGGCGAACAGCAGATGCTCACCGTCTCGCAGGCGTTCCTCCTGCGACCCAAGATCCTCATGATCGACGAGCTGAGCCTCGGGTTGGCGCCGGTCATCGTCGAGCAGCTGCTCGGCATCGTGCGCGAGATCCACAAGCAGGGCACGACGGTGATCCTCGTCGAGCAGTCCGTCAACGTCGCCATCACCTTGGCCGAGCGCGCCGTCTTCCTCGAGAAGGGCGAGGTCCGGTTCGACGGACCCACGTCCGATCTGCT
>JBBSLH010000208.1:0-7420 GCA_038255425.1 Acidimicrobiales bacterium | reverse complement strand
GCGCGACTCCTCTACGTCGCGATCACCCGCGCCGCCGTCGAGGTCCATCTGCACTGGGCCCGCGCCCGGACGATCAAGGGGGTGCAGCGCGACCGGGAGCGCAGTCCGTTCCTCGCTGGCTTCGACGACACTCGCGCCCCGGCCGACTCGGACGCGACCGAGGATCCGTACTCGCACCTCGACGCCCTTCGAGCCGTGGTGGGAAGCGGACCAGCGCCCGATCCGCTCGTCGCCGCACTCCAGGCGTGGCGAGCGGGTCGAGCCCGAGCCGCTCGGACGGCGCCACAGGTCGTGCTCGACGACGAGTCCTTGCGGGAGATCGCAGTCCGTCGACCCGACAGCATCGAGGCGATCGCGACCATCCCCGGAATCGGTCCCGCGCGTGCGAGACGATTCGCGCCAGAGGTCCTGGCCATCGTCGAGCGGAACAGATCCACCTCATGAAGTTCACGGTCACGCAACGATTCGGCCAGCCAGCCGATCGGTGCGCCGAGGCGTTCACCGATCCCGCGCTCTATCCCACCTTCGCCGGGCTCCCGAAGGTCGAGGTTCCCGAGGTCCTGTCACGAGAAGCCGACGGGGCGAAGGTCCGCATGCGCATCCGCTACCAGTTCACCGGTGACCTCAACGCTGCCGCACGCGCCGCAGTGGACCGCGAGAAGCTCACCTGGATCGACGAATCGGTGCACGACCTCGAGGCCGACTCGGTGACGTTCACCCTCCACCCCGAGCACTACGGCAAGCAGTTCCACGGCCACGGCTCCTACCGATTCGTGGACACGGACGGCGGATGCGAGCGCGTCGCCGACATCGAGGTCAAGGTCAGCTTCCCCCTGGTGGGACACCTCGTGGAGGGCGCGATCGCGTCGGGACTCCGCGAGCACCTCGCGGCAGAGCAGGGCGTGGTCGAACGGTTTCTCGCAGGCCGGTAGCGTCGCCGGTCGTGCGCCTCGCCACCTGGAACGTCAACTCGCTCAAGGCTCGGCTCGACCGAGTGGAAGCGTGGCTGGCCGAGACCGACACCGACGTGCTCTGCCTCCAGGAGACCAAGCTCGCGGACGACGCGTTCCCAGCGCTGACGCTCGCTGGCATCGGCTACGACGGTGTCCACCACGGCCAGGGTCGCTGGAACGGTGTGGCGATCCTGTCGCGTATCGGCATCGACGACGTGGTCCACGGGTTCGCCGACGACGGCCCGGTCGACGACGAAGCACGCCTGCTCACGGCGCGCTGCGGCTCGACGGTGGTCGTGACCGCCTACGCGCCGAACGGCAGAGCGGTCGGCCACGAGCAGTTCCACTACAAGCTCGCGTGGTTCGACCGCTTGGTCGGTCATCTCGACGCGGTGACCGGACCCGGCGACGACGTGGTGGTCTGTGGCGATCTGAACATCGCCCCGGAGGACCGAGACGTGTGGGATGTCGATCAGATCCACGGGTCGACGCACATCACCCCGGAGGAGAGGGCACGGTTCCAGGCTCTCCTCGACTGGGGTACCGACGATGCATTCCGCCACTGCCACCCCGACACCGAGCGCCTGTACACGTGGTGGGACTATCGGGCCGGGAACTTCCACAAGCACAAGGGAATGCGGATCGACCATGTGCTGACGTCGTCGTCGCTGACCGATCGGCTCCGTTGGTCGGTCGTCGATCGCAACGCGCGCAAGGGCGAGGGACCATCGGACCACGCGCCGCTCATCGTCGACTTCGCCGACTGACCAGTCGACCCACCTGACCACCCGAGCCGGCCCTTCACCGGGCGATCCGACGTGCTAGCCAAGGCGCCGTGACCGACGAACCCGCACGCGAGCCGGAATCGATCAAGAGCGCATGGCTCGAACACATCGAGTCGTTGCAGGCCGGCGTCAGCTCACCACGCGGGATCGAGCTCCGTCGCGTCGCTCAGGCGACGCGACGCGTGCTCCACGGCATGGTCATGACCGACCTCGACATCGATGTCCTGCGAGACGCGGCGGAACAACTCGAAGCAGTCGCCGGCGCGTTCGATCGCTCCACGACCCGATCGATGTACGAAGGGTTCGGCGAGTCCGCCAACGCGGGCGATCCCCAAGGCTTCTTCGAGCACGGTCCCATGCTCGGCCACTCGAACCCACTCGCGCCGCCCATCGCGTTGTCCGTCATTGACGACCGCACGCTGCAGGGGGTCGTCACTTTTGCCGGAGGCTATGAGGGTCCGCCCGGCTGCGTACACGGCGGCTACATCGCCGCCGCGTTCGACGAGGTGCTGGGGGCGACGCAATCGCTGTCCGGGATGCCGGGCATGACCGGGCGTCTCTCGGTCGACTATCGATCACCGACGCCGCTGCACGAGGAACTCGTGTTCACCGGCACGTTCGACGGGCGTGAGGGCCGCAAGAACTTCACCACCGGCACCCTGCACGTGGGAGAACGCCTGTGCGCGGAGGCCCAGGGCCTGTTCATCTCCATCGACTTCGGTCGACTGGCAGAGATGGAACAGGCCCGGGACGACCAACACGGGACGGGGAGACCGCGCCCCGACTGACTCAGCGCTTGCGGGCTCGCTTGGCGGCCTTCTTGGCCTTCTTGGCCGGTGCCTTCTTCTTGGCAGGCGCCTTCTTGGCCGGTGCCTTCTTCTTCGCAGGCGCCTTCTTGGCCGGTGCCTTCTTCTTCGCAGGCGCCTTCTTGGCCGGTGCCTTCTTCTTCGCAGGCGCCTTCTTGGCAGGCGCCTTCTTCTTCGCAGGCGCCTTCTTGGCCGGTGCCTTCCGCTTGGCTGGCGCCTTCTTCTTCGGCGCTGCCTTCTTCTTCGATGCTTTCTTCTTCGCTGCCATCGTCTCCCTCACCGGGTCGCTTGTTTCGCTGGTGGCTTCCGCGGCGGCTGCGGCCTGTTGGACACGCAGCTTCCGTCGTTGCGACACGCTGAGCTTCTGGTCTCCGTCTGCCGGTGTCGCGGCGGCTGACGCCTCGGGCGGAGTGGACTCTGCCTTCGGAGGTGGCTCGGCGGCGGGTTGAGGGGTTGCCCCATCCGCCGGGAGCTCAGGAATGGTCAGATCGATGCCACGACGTGGAGTGTCGATGGCCTCGACCACGTACTCGCGCGTCTGTCCCATCTCGAGGACATCGCGAGCGCTGCGCGGCGCAGGGTCGCCCAATGCCTTGAGCGGGATGTAGCAACGGGTGCCGTCCACGAGAACGTAGGCGCCGTGCGACGAGAACTGCTCGACTTCGCCGGACACGACGGAGCCGACGGGATGTGCACCGACGAACTCGATGAACGGAAGCGGCTCGTTGTACGGCTGGGGTTCCTTGCCACCGCTCTTGCGCTGAGCGTTGCCGCCGGACTTCGCACCGGACTTCGACTTCGCGGGCATCTTCTTCGAGCCGGACTTCGACGAGCTGGACGATCGCGACTTCGCTGCGGCCTTCCGCGGGCCGGACGACACGGCCTTCTTCGTTCCCCGACGCTTCCGCTTTGCGTCCGACACCGCCTTGCGGCTCGTGGGCCCGCGGACAGGAGACCGATCGAGGAAGATCCAGCCGACACCGGGAACGTGCTTGCCCCCGAGGAGGCGTCCCTCGGTGAAAAGCCACTCGAACTTGCCGTGGAACTCCTGGAACGAGTCGTTCGACAACACGACGGCATCGGCGCGATCGGCGACCTCGAGGATGAACGCGTCGCCACGGCCGATCACTCCGGCTGGCGGCGTGATGATCTCACCATTGCTCGTCTTGTCGTCGTAGTCCTCCTTCTCGGAGGCGTCGATCCGATGTCCGATGGTGGCGTCGACGATGACGGTCACGTTGTCGGGCTTGAATTCCTTGGTGACCGCGTCGACAGCCTCCAGCAACTGCTGGAGGCTCGGCATCGAACGGCCTTCCGTGGCGATGTTCGAGCCGTCGACGACGAGGTGTGGTTGTTTGGCCATTGGCGTGGGTCAGTCAACCACGGCGCCCACCGCCACGTACGGACCCTGCCGCTGTTGCGTGCTACACCGAACCGTCATGTCTTCCGGATCGCCGTCCATCACCGCAGCCCTGTTCGACTTCGGTGGAGTCATCCTGTCGAGCCCGTTCGAAGCATTCGCCGACTACGAGAAGGCCAACGACCTGCCGGTCGACTTCATCCGCGGCCTGAACGCGACGAACCCCGATGACAACGCCTGGGCGAAGATGGAACGCAACGACGTCACCATCGCCGAGTTCTGCTCGCTGTTCGAAGCAGAGGCGATCGCTGCTGGGCGCCGCGTCGACGCCGCCCAGATCCTCGCGGGCCTTCGGGGCCAGATCCGACCGGCCATGGTCGAGGCCCTCCGGCGATGCGGCGAGCAGTTGAAGACGGCGTGCCTGACCAACAACTTCGTCGCACCGTCCGCGGATGACGATCACGCTCGCATGGATCCCGAGAGCTTCGAAGGCGTGATGGATCTCTTCGACGTGGTCATCGAGTCGTCGAAGGCGGGCTGTCGCAAGCCGGACCCGCGGTTCTACGAGATCGCCTGTGAGGCGCTCGGCATCGATCCATCCGAAGCCGTCTTCCTCGACGACCTCGGCATCAACCTCAAGCCGGCGAAGGCCATGGGCATGACCACGATCAAGGTCGTCGACCCCGAGATCGCCATCACCGAGCTCGAGGCGGTTGTGGGCTTTCCTCTGCGATGACAGGGGACGACCGTTAGGGTCATCGGCAATGTCACTAGCTGATCGTCACCATGTGACGGTCTCGGGTTCGGCCGACGGGCCGCCGATGCTCTTCGCACACGGTTTCGGGTGCGACCAGAACATGTGGCGATCCGTCGTCCCTCGGTTCGAAGCAACCCATCGTTGCATCCGCTTCGACCATGCCGGGGCCGGGCATGCCCATCCAGACACGTACGACACGGAGCGCCACTCGTCCCTCGACGGGTATGCGTCCGACGTCATCGCCCTCTGCGACGAACTCGATCTGCGTGACGTCGTGTTCGTGGGACACAGCGTCAGCGCCATGATCGGCGTCCTCGCATCGGTCCGACGCCCCGATCTCTTCGCGCACCTTGTCCTCGTGGGCCCGTCCGCTCGCTACATCGACGACGGCGACTACGTCGGCGGCTTCACGGAACAGGACATCGACGGCCTGCTCGACTCACTCGACAGCAACTACCTCGGATGGTCGGCACAGATGGCCCCGGCGATCATGGGGAACCTCGAACGCCCCGAGCTGGGACAGGAGCTCACCGAGAGCTTCTGTCGCACCGATCCCGAGATCCAGCGGCGCTTCGCCCGGGTCACCTTCCTCTCGGACAACCGTGACGATCTCGGCGAGGTCACCACACCATGCCTGGTGCTCCAGTGCCGCAACGACGTGATCGCGTCGGAGGTCGTCGGACGCTACGTCCACGATCACCTGCCGACCTCGACATTCGTCCTGCTCGACGCCAGCGGCCACTGCCCGAACCTCAGCGCTCCGGACGTGACCGCAGACGCGATCGAGCACTACCTCGCCGGAGCCACACAGCCCGCGTGACCGACCTCGAGGATCTGGCAACCGCTCAGCTCGAGGCACTCCTCGAAGACGACCCAGCCGAGCTGTACGAGACCGCACCATGCGGGTACGTCTCGATCGACGCCGACCGGACGATCATCAAGGCCAACCGGACCTTCTGTAGTTGGACCGGCTACTCGGCCGACGAGTTGACGGGGCGCCAGTCGTTCCTGCGGATGCTGGCGGTCGGCGATCGGATCTTCTGGGAGACCAACATCGGGCCCTCGCTCGAACTACAGGGATTCGGACGTGAAGTCGCCGTCGACCTGGTCTGCGCATCGGGCGAGACGCTGCCGGTGCTGTTGAACCTGTCGCGCGTCAAGGGGAGAGGCACGGGTCGCAGCGTGGTCCGTATCGCCGTCTTCGATGCACGCGAGCGTCGTGCCTACGAACAAGAGCTGGTCCGCGCCCGACAAGAAGCCGAAGCGGCGGCTGCCCGGTCGAATCGCCTCGCAGAGACGTTGCAGCGCACGCTGCTCCCACCCTCACTTCCGGAGATCGACGGCATCGAGGTGGCAGGCGTCTACCACCCGGCTGGCGACGGGACGAGCGTCGGTGGCGACTTCTACGATGTCTTCGAGATCAGCGACGACGCGTGGGGCGTCGTCCTCGGCGACGTCTGCGGCAAAGGGGCCGAAGCCGCAGTCGACACTGCGCTGGCGCGCTACACCGTCCGAGCGTCTGCGATCCGGACGAGGTCACCGCGACGGGTGCTGACCGAGTTGCACAACGCGATGGATCGCAGTGACACGCAAGGGTTCTGCACTGCGGTGTACCTCCGGGTGCGCAAGCGCTCCAACGGCATCCGTCTGAGTGTCTCCGTCGGCGGACATCATCTCCCGCTGATCGTCGGACCGGACGGGTCCGTCGAGGAGTTCGGGGAACCTGGCGCACTGCTCGGCATGCTCGGCCCGCCACGGCTCCACGACGTCAACCGTGTCCTCGCCCCCGACGAGTCCTTGGTGCTCTTCACCGACGGCGTGCTCGACGCGCGCCGCGGCGACGACTTCTTCGGTGAGGACCGGATCGCAGCGCTCCTCCAAAACTGCGTCGACTGCTCGGCCGAGGAGACGTCGACGAGGCTCGCCGGCGCAGCGATCGACTTCCAGGACGGGGACGCCCGTGACGACATCGCGGTGCTCGTTCTCCGGGCGACCAGCGCCGACGACTGACCGAGCGCAGCCTGGGCTACGCGTCGCGCTGACGGATGCCCCAGCCACGCAGTGGGCGCAACGCTTCTCCATCGGCTTCGATCGAGAACGCCGTCACCACTGATCCGCCGCCGAGTCCTGCCCGGGTCAAAGCGTGTTCGATCGACGCCCGACTCAGGCCGACATGGTCGAGCTCGTCCGCGCCGGCCTCCCAGTCCCACTGCACGAACAGTCCGCCCGGTCGAAGGCGTCTCGCCAACTCGACGACGGTGTTCGGATGGTCGTCGACGAAGGCCAAGACGGACGAACAGACGACCACGTCGTACGGCTCCGCCGGCTCGGGAGGCACGACGAACGCCTGCACGTGCTCCCAGCCTCGCTCGGCGATCTTCGCCTGCAGACGGGCGAGCATCGCCGGGGAGGTGTCGATCGCATCGACGCTCGCACAGACCGACGCGAGCCGCTCGGTCAACAGCCCCGTGCCGCAGCCGAAGTCGCAGACGCGCGCCCCACCGAGGTCGATGCCAGCCGTCGCCGTCACCTCGAGGAGCGACTCGAACGCCGCCGCTGCGTAGGCACGAACCGTCGGCGCCTCGTCCCATTCGTCTGCGACGTCGTCCCACGCATTCGACATGCCCGTCGAGCGTAGATCTGGCAGCCGATCACCACCGACAGCGGTGACCCAGCGTCTCCATCTCGGCCGCGCACATCGGACAACAAGGCAGCTCGGCCGCCTCCGGCCGAGGCCCAGACAGCGTCAACCCACAGAG
>JBBSLH010000207.1:0-7423 GCA_038255425.1 Acidimicrobiales bacterium | reverse complement strand
GGCCCAGTCCTGACTTGGCACTCATGATGCTCCCTCGATGTCGGGATCGGTCGTGGTCACGGGGCCGCCGCTGACTTCTCGGGCGAGCTCGCGATAGGCGATCGCACCCCGGGATCTCGGGTCGAACGCCAGGATCGGCTGCCCGTAACTCGGCGCTTCGGACAGCCGCACGGTCCGGGGAACGACAATCCGACACACACGATCACCGAAGTGTTCACGCACCTCGGTCACGACCTGGTCGGCGAGCTTGGTCCTGGCGTCGTACATCACGCACACGAAGGTCGAGACCTCCAGGTCCTTGTTCAGGTTCCGTTGCACGAGGGCGACGTTCCGGAGCAGTTGGCCGAGACCCTCGAGCGCGTAGTACTCGCACTGGATGGGGACCAGGACCTCGCGGGCGGCAGCGAGCCCGTTGACGGTGAGGAGTCCCAACGACGGCGGGCAGTCGATGAGGACGTAGTCGAAGTCATCGTGGACCTCGGCGAGCGCGTTGCGGAGCCTGAGCTCCCGCGAGAACGCAGGGACGAGTTCGATCTCGGCCCCGGCGAGATCGAGGCTCGAAGGAGCGACGAAGAGGTTCTTCATCGCCGTTGCCTCGATGGTGTCGTCGATGCTGGCCTCGTGGATGACGACGTCGTACATCGAGAGCTGGAGGTCGCGGATGTTGATCCCGAGCCCGGTGCTGGCGTTTCCCTGCGGATCGAGGTCGACGACCAAGGTGCGGTAGCCAGCCTCGGCCAGCGCAGCACCGAGGTTCACCGCGGTGGTGGTCTTTCCCACGCCACCCTTCTGATTGGCGACGGCGAGGATGCGGGGAAGCGCGTTTCCCGCGGCATCCCTACGCACCTCGGCGGAGACGGTGGCGCTCGACGGCTCGCTCACCGGGGCCGCGGCTGCGACGTCGGGGAGCTCGGGCAGGAGGTCCCGACCCGGGATCGACGGGCTCGCGGGCACGTCTGCGGGCATGGTCGGCGCTCGCGGACCGTCCGCCGGGGCGGGGCGCCCAGGCCCCGTCGCTGGCACAGGAGCGTCCTCCACCGCGATGTCGGCGTGTTCTTCCTGGTCAGAGGCCTCATCGGGGGCCTCGTCTCGGGCCTCATCAGTGCCTTCGGCGGCGGCGTCGACCGCGTCCTCCGTGACCGCTTCGGCGTCCGTACCCTCGTCTTGCGGCGGAGAGGGGGCCTCCTCGTCGGAGGCCTCGGTCGGTGCCGGGGGTACCTCGGACTCATCTTGGCGCAGCTGAGCGAAGATGGCTGCGCCGCGGGTCGTCAGCGAATCGGGGTCGGGCACGACCCCATGGTGCTCCTCGCCGGGTCACGGGGTCAAGAACTGGTGGAGGGTTTCACGTGAAACATTCGGACGGAGCCGCCCGCGTTCATCACCAGAGCGGGCGTCGACGGGACACGCCAGCTTTGCGAGGGAATCGGGCCTCGATCGATCCGATGGCATCCAGGACCTGCACCGGGGGATCCTCGAACCGTGGGCCCCGCCGCAGTCCCAGCACGCGGAGTTCCTCGTCCGGCCAGCGGGTGTGGTGATCCGCCGCTCCGTCGGGCGGTTCAGACACGAGCACCTGCCCACCGACGGCGACCAGCGGCGCAGCGCACTCCGCCGTGGTCGCTGGCACACCGAACAGTCTCGCCGTGACGATGTCGGCTGACGGGATCGCGAGTCGGCGACCGTCCTCGGCCCGACCATGGACGGCACGGACGCGCTCCGACCACCCGAGACGCTCGATGACGGACTCGACCACACGAAGTCGACGCATCGACGCATCGAGGAGGATCCACCGCATGTCCGGCCGCAATCCGGCGAGTGCGAGGCCGGGAATGCCGGCACCGGTCCCGAGGTCGAGCCCCAAGCCTGCGTCCGGACGGATCAGCGCCGCCAGGCGCGTCGCATGGTCCAGATGGACTTCCACCGGTCCAGGGCCCACGGCCGAGATCCGTTGACCTGCTCGCCAACCGTCGCACACCACGTCCTGCCAAAGCGCCATCCGCTCCAGTGTGCACGACGCCGATTGCTTCACGTGAAACATCGGCCGCCGACCCACACCGCATGACTCGGTGCGGCGCGGGTTCGTGCCGTAACGTGCCACTCTCCTATGGACATTCGTACCCATCTCCGCCTCATCTGGCGCTATCGCCTGCGGATCCTTCTCCTGTCGATCCTCGTCGGCGCAGCCGTCTTCGCTCTCGGCTCTGGGGGCGACACCAGCTACCGAGCCATCGCTCGACTGCAGGTCCTGCCGGCATCGACGGACACCTCACAGGATCAGGCCGTGTTCCTGGCCAACAGCTACGCCGAGCTCACGACCACGGCGCCGGTGCTCCAGGCGGCGCTCGATCAGGCCGACCGGTCCATCGATCTCTCGGAGGCGGGGGACGTGGTCTCCACCGGAACGCCGGACGACCTGGGTTTCCTCACGGTCATCGCCGAAGGCGACTCCGAATCGGCAGCCGTTGCACTCGCGGATGCCGTGGTGAGCGCCCTGACGGACGAAGTCGAAGGACGCCAGGCTCGGGCGCAGGCGTTGCAGCTCGAGCCGCTCGACGCACGGATCGCCGAGCTCCGGACGGCGCTGGACGCCGCTCCGGCCGACAGTGCACAACAGGCGATCCTGTTGTCGGAGCTCGACGCTGCCGTGGCGACACGCTCCACGGTCGCCGCTGGCGTCCCCGACCAACTGGTCCTGGTCGAACCGGCCGCTGGCGACGTCGAACAGGTGTCCTCGAGCGCAGCTGCCGGGGCCATGACCGCATTCCTGGTGACACTCATCCTCAATGCCGAGCTGGCTGTCGGACTGCACATCCTGGCCGACCGGTTGTTCATCGACGACGACGAGGAACTCGAAGGACTCACCGGACTGCCCGTTCTGGCCAGCATCGTCGTCAAGGACGGACCGGACGCCGCCGACGCCTTCCGAGAGGTTCGTACGGCGCTGCGGCTGCGGTCTCGCGGCACCCTGCACCGGCTCGCTGTGGTCGGAACCGGGCCGGGGTCGGCCCGAGCGGAGGTAAGTATCGGGGTGGCAGAGGCGATCGCCGACCTCGGAGATCCGGTGGTGCTGGTCGACGGCGACCTGCGCACGCCGGTCATCCACGATCGTTTCAAGGCGGAACTAGCCCCTGGATTCGGTGATCTCGAGCAGCCAGAGGCCGACAGACATTCGATGGGCATGCTGATCCGCGAGGTTCCCGACGAGGACTACCTGCGACTGTTGACCGCCGGTCGACCAGTCGATGACCCCGGCCGACTGCTGGCGCTCCACCTCGACACCGTGCTCGACGCCCTGGCGAACGCCGAGGTGTTGGTGATCAACACACCGGACGCCGCGAAGTGGTCGGACGCCACAGTGATCGCCTCTCGATGTGACCTCACGATCTTGGTCGTGAGTGAAGGTGCTCGACGTCGAGCCACTCGCGCCCTGGCCGACGAACTCCGCAGCTACGACGCCACGCCAGTCGGCATCGTGGTCCATCGCGGCAGTCGATGAAGTCGTCGGACGCACGGATCGCCCTCGTCCACGAACGGTTCACCGACATCGGCGGATCCGAGAAGGTCGTCGCCGAACTGCACCGTCTGTGGCCCACGGCGCCCATCCACGTCCCGATCATGGATCGGTCCGTGCTCCCGGACGGCCTCGTGGGCGCCGACATCCGCCGCACGCCACTCCAGCGCTTCTACCGGGGCGGTCGGGGGTACAGCCACCTTCTGCCATTGCTCCCCCTGGCGATGCGCAGCATCGATGTCGGGCCTGTCGACCTGGCGGTCGTGAGCCATCACGCGTTCGCCCACCGGGTGCGTGTGCCTGCCGGCGTGCCGATGCTCGCGTACGTGCACACGCCCGCCCGCTGGATGTGGGAGGCGCGCTTTCGAGAGACCGAGGTTCCCAGCCGGATCGGGCGGGCGGGTCTCGGGGCCTTCTCGGCCAGTCAGCGGCGGGCCGATGCTGCCGCCGGCCGCCGTATCCACACGGTGGTGGCCAACTCGCGGCATGTGGCCGCGCGAGTCCAACGGTATTGGGGACGTTCAGCCGAGGTGGTCGCCCCGCCGATCGACGCCGAGTTCTTCTGTCCCGACCCCAGCATCGAGCGGGAGGACTGGTTCCTGCTCGCAGGCCGTCTCGTCGCCTACAAGTCCCCACACCTCGCTGCAGCCGCTGCCCGCCGTGCCGGAGTACGGCTCAAGGTCGCGGGCCACGGTCGCGCCCATGATTCGGTCGTGGCCGCTGGCGGCGACGCGGTGGAGATGCTCGGAACGGTCGACGACGAGACCATGCGGGACCTCTTCCGCCGCTGCCGAGCACTGATCTTCCCTGGCGAGGAGGACTTCGGCATGGTCCCGGTCGAGGCAATGGCCTGCGGCGCACCGGTGATCGCCCTGGGGCGCGGCGGCATCTTGGACTCTGTGGTGGACGGTGAGACCGGGATCCTGGTCGACGAACCCGATCCGGAGCAGTTCGCGGCGGTGCTGGCGTCCTTCGGGCCCGACGCGCTGGACTCGTCGGTCATCGCTGCTCGAGGGCAGTCGTTCGGGGCAGACCGATTCCGGACGGAGATCGAGGCCGTGGCGGACCGGATCCTCGCAGGTTGAGGGTTCAGCCCAACGGCGGAAGGGCGAACACCTGTCCGGCGTGGATCAGGTCGGGGTTCCCGGGGTCGGCCAGATGATCGGCGTTGGCGTCGATGAGCTGGGACCAGTACGTGACGATCTCCGCGTCAGACGGAGCTCGACCCAGGTCATCGGCGAGGTGATCCTCGGCGATCGACCAGAACGAGTCACCGGAGCGGACCTCGACGGTGTCGCCGGTGGCCCGCGGTGGATCGGCAGGCGGAGCCGGCTCGTCCACGGTGTCCTCGGGAACCGTCGTGGTCGTCGACGGCGCAACGGTGGTGGTCACCGCTGCGGTGGTGGTGGTGGTCGTGGCCACCGAGTCTGTCGTCGTGGTCGAGGGTCGCTCTGGATCGGCCGTGGTGGACGGCAACGGGGGACCGACGGTCGTGGGGGACGCCGCCTCACCAGCGAGCGCATAGAGGGTCATGCCATCGCCGCCATCGCGGGCGACTTCGACCGCGTTGTCCTTCGCCCAGGCCCGTACTGCGTCCGGGGCCGAGACCGTCAGGACCAGGTCGGTGAGGTCCGACGCCTCGAGGTCAGCGACAGATCGGACGAGGTCGAAGTCCTGGTCAGCGGCCACGTCGTCCGGGCTCCCGCCAGCGATTCCGACTCGTGCGTCGGCGGGGAGTCCGGCGAGCGCAGTCGCCACCGCGCCCGACCCATCGGCGGCAGCGGGACCCTCGTCGTCGCTGTTGCCCGAGAGCGCCGCTGCACCGACGACGCCAGCCAGGACCAGCAGCACCAGCGCGAAGCCGACAATGGTCCGCATCGTGAACAATCGGCCGAATCCTCCGGATGCGACCGCGCGCGACGAATCGCGAGGGGGCGGCAGTGGTCGGTGATCAGAAGGGGGTGGCATGCGTCGTCACGTCGTTCGGGCGCGTCAGAGGTGCTGGAACCCTACCGGTGTGCCGTCGAGCATCTCCAGCGTGACGTCGAACCGGTACCGTCACCGCATCCGGGAAACCACGGCGCCGACATGCCCATGACGACCAGCGGTGATGCTCGCGCTGTGGATCCCAGGCTGGGCGAAGCCTGCTCCGGCGCATGGGTCGACCTCGTCGAGATCGACAAGGGAGAACGTGTCCTGCTCATCGGTTCCTCGTCTGGACCCGCGATGGACGCGCTCGCCAGCAGGACTGCACGACTTCATCTGGTCGATGCGCGAGATCGTGCACAGCCGATGCCGTGGCTCGACGACCACGAGTCGTCGATCGACCTCGCCATCATCGACGGCGTCGACATCGACGATGACGACTGGCGGCGAGTCGTCTCGACCCTCGGACCCGCAGGCCGCCTCGTCGTCGTCCACGACAATCCACGGAGCCCGCTGCGAGCGATCGACCGCCTCACGGGCTCACAGACGGCTGAGGGCTTCCAGGCGCGGCCGGCAGCGGTGCGCGATCGAATGGAACGAGCCGAACTCCGAGTCGAACACCAGTTCGGACTCCTTCGATCGTCGATCGCGCCGGTGACGGCCGTGGACCTCGACGCTCCTCGGGCCGCCGCTGCGATCCTCGACGCTGCCACCACGCGGGTCGGGTCGGTGCGTCGTTCGGCCTTGCGGGTCCTGGCTCGTGCACTCGGACGCCATCGGGGACGCGACTGGTTCCCCGCCTACCTGGTCATGGGTCGAAAGGGACCGGCAGCCCCCGATGCCCGTGATCGGATCACCGGCAGGATCGGCTACGCCGACGCTGTCGACGGTGAAGTCGTGCGCGGCGAGCCCCCGTGCGCCATCGACAAACGCCACGAGACGCCCGAATCGGCCGACGCCGAGGCCATGGCGCTCCAGGCGCTCGTCGATCTGGCCGTGGTGCCGCAGCTCGTGCGTCGGCTCGACCCGGTGACGCTGCGTCAGCAGTGGATCGACGGCGACTCACTCAACCCCCATGCCCTGCGACGCCGGTCGGCCATCCGGTGGGCGGAGCGGGCGGCGACGCTCTTGGCCGACATCCACCGCCGGACCGTGGACACCGACGGGTCGGTCCTGGTCCATGGCGATTTCTGGCTCGGCAACATCTTGGTGAAAGGCGACAAGATCGTCGCACTCGTCGATTGGTCGACTGCGCATCGCGGTGCTGCGTCGACCGACATCGACCACCTCGCAGAGACCTTGGCCGATGCTGGATGCATCCGGGCCGATCAGATCTCCATCATCCGTGACCGGCTTGCGTCGATCTGCGACATCTCCGTGGCGTCGACGTCGGACTGAGAGGGCCCCGCGTGGAGATCAACGTCGCGACGACGGCAGCCGAGTGCACCGAACTCATCGAGGAGTGGCAACGACTGGCGGACGGAGCCGGCGCGACCTGCTGCTGCCATCCCTGGTGGGCGGTGCCCTGGTTGCGGCATCACGAGGGCGGGCAGGCGCAGGTGATCGCGACGCGGGACCAGGGCCGACTCGTGGCCCTGGCACCCTTGCACGAGCAACGCGCCGGGCCGGTGCGAGTGAGCCGCTTCATCGGACACGGTCTCGGTGCCGTCGGCGAGATACTCGTCGACCGCGACGACGCCGGTGGGGGGAAGCGTGGCGCGACGGAGATCGTCGATTGGCTCACGAGCGATCGCTGGCGGATCTTGCAACTCGAGAACTACCGCATGGCGGGCGGCGGCATCGAAGCGGTCCGGGCCGGCTATGGCGACGGCGCGGCCACGAGCGCAGGCAACCGATGCCCCACGATCGAGGTTCCCGACGATGTCACGGCGTTCCTGGCGACGCGATCGAAGCGTCTGCGCAAGAACCTGCGCCGCGGGCGTCGCCGCCTCGACGAGGAGGACCAGCAGTACGAGGTCGAAGTCG
>JBBSLH010000206.1:0-7512 GCA_038255425.1 Acidimicrobiales bacterium | reverse complement strand
GCTCTCGGTCACGATGCTCACCGGCTGGTCGGGACAGCTCTCGCTCGGCCAGTTCGCCATGGTCGGACTCGGCGCCATGACGACCGTGTTCCTGCACGATCGCGGCATGCCGTACGGCGCAGCCGTTGCCTACTCCGTGGTGGCAGGCGCACTGGTGGCCCTGCTCGTCGGCTTCCCTGCGCTGCGGCTCCGCGGTCTGTATCTCGCGGTCACCACGCTCTCGTTCGCGGTCGCGGCGCGCGAGTGGTTCTTCACCCAACCATGGTTCCTCGGCGACGGTTCGGTCGTGTTCGTCCAGCCCGGCAAGACACTGGGCGTCGACTTCAACGCCCAGAAGACGTTCTATCTGCTGTGCCTCGCCGGTCTGGTCGTCGCCGTGGTCGTCACCAGCCGGCTGCGAGCCAGCGGCGTCGGCCGCTCGATCATCGCCGTGCGCGACAACGAGAAGGCGGCAGCGTCGTTCGGGATCTCGCCCTCGGCCACGAAGCTGCTCGCCTTCGCCGTCCCCGGCGCCATGGCCGCGTTCGCCGGCTCGCTCCTCGCCGGTCTCACCGTGCAGTTCGGCCCCGACGTCTTCGCCCCGGCCGACTCGCTCGCCATCGTGGGCATGGCCGTCATCGGCGGGCTCGGTTCGATCACCGGCGCGTTGCTCGGCGCCGTCTACGTCGTCGGACTCCCCGCGCTCCTCGGGCCCACCCCCGCGGTGAAGCTCGCCACGTCGGGCATCGGCCTGCTGGTACTGCTCCTGTTCCGGCCCGGTGGGTTCGCGCAGATGGTCTTCCGGGCCCGCGACCTGCTGCTCGAACGCCTCGTTCCAGAGAACGACGACCCCGACGAGATCAGCGAACTCGAGAACGAGCCGATGGAGATCCCGGCGACACCGAAGCGCGCTGAGCGTCCGGCGATCTCCGGCCCGGTGCTCGAGGTCGATCGGGTCACGGTCCGCTTCGGCGGCCTCGTTGCGTTGTCGTCGGTGTCGCTCCACGTCGACGAGGGCGAGATCGTCGGCCTCATCGGCACCAACGGCGCCGGCAAGTCGACCCTCATGGACGTGGTGTCCGGGTTCACGCCGTCGGAGTCCGGCGCCGTCCGTCTCCTCGGCGACGACGTGTCTGCGCTCCGTCCGCACGTCCGGGCACGACTCGGCATGGGCCGGGTGTTCCAGGACGCCCGCCTGTTCCCCGGACTCACCGTTCGTGAAGCCCTCCAGACCGCGCTCGAGGTCGACGACCCCAGCGACCTCGTCCCCGTGCTGGCATCGTTCGCACCAGCGAGGGCCGCCGAAGCCCGCAAGGCGGCGAGCGCGTCGGCGTATCTCTCGCTGTTCGGTCTGAGCCGCTACGCCGACGTCCACATCGCCGACCTGTCGACCGGCACCCGGCGCATCGTCGAGATGGCGTGCCTCTCCGCGCAGGGATCCCAACTGCTCCTGCTCGACGAGCCCACCGCCGGCGTCGCACAGCGCGAGTCCGAGGCCATGGCGCCGATGATCCGCAAGGTGCAGCAGGAGCTGGGGGCGTCGGTCCTGGTGATCGAGCACGACATGCCGATGATCATGGGGCTCAGCGACCGCGTCTACTGCCTCGCCGCCGGCACCGAGATCGCCAGCGGCACGCCGGACGAGGTCCGCCACGACCCCGAGGTCGTCGCCGCCTATCTGGGCACCGACGACCGAGCCATCGACCGATCCGACGCTGCGGGGGTCCCGTCATGATCAGGACAGGCATGATCGAGAGCCAGATGCACCGCCTCGCCACGCGCCTCGGCGTGCGCGACGGCGAGGCCTACACGATCGTCCTCGGCCTGGTCGTCGCGCTCGTCCTCGCAGTCGTCGGCCTGCCCGGCGTGTTCCGCGGATTCGACCCAGCGGCCATCGGACAAGCAGCAGCATCAGCGCCCTCGACGACCGTTCCCACGCCAGACGGCAACGTCGAGTCACCACCGTCGTCCGACGTGGTCACCCCCTCGCTTCCCGCATTCGCTCCGGCACCGTCATCAGGAGCGCCGATCGACCTCTCGTCGCCACCATCAGGAACGCCGACACCGACCACCGCGCCCACGGCGACCAGCAACGACCGTCCGCTCGGCGAACTCGACGTGCTGGCGTCCGTGGCCGAGCCGGGGTCGCCCGACGGCGTCGCGGTCGGACCCGATGGCACCGTCTACGTCGTCAGCGATGACGCGGGCGACCGGCCGTCGATGCTGTGGGCGTTCACCGCGACCGGCGATCCGCTCGACTCGTGGACGACGCCCGGACAACCGAAGGGGCGGACGCGGGGCCTCACCGGCGTCGCCGTCGACCCGGACGGCACCATCTGGGTCGTCGACGCCTCCACCGCCCGCCTGCTGCGACTCGACCGCTCGACCGACGCGCTGGTGCCGGTGGCCGAGGTCGACGACATCCCAGCGTGCGGCATCTTGAACCTGGCGTCCCCGTGCGAGTCGGGTCTGCTCGACAGTGCGCCGCTCCTGTCCGGAGTCGCTGCGGCACCCGGCGGCTCGATCGTCATCGCCGACCGAGCACAGGGGGTCGTCTGGCAGTTGGCGGGACGGAAGCTGTCTGTGCTGACCACACTCGACGACCGAGTCGCGGCCGACGGTCCCATCGGTCTTTCGTTCCTCTCTGACGACGAACTCATCGTGGCCGTCGGCGGCCGGCTGTCGTCGTTCCCGCCCGGACTTCCGGCCGTGCTCCAGATCCGACTCGTCGACGGTGCAGCCCAGGCGCCCGTGCTCGTCGCCGACCTCGCCGTGACCGAGACGCCAGGCGACGTGGTCGCCGGCGCCAGCGGCCGCGTCTACGTCTCGATCCCCTCCGCCGGGATCATCGCTGACATCGGCGTCGACCAGGGCGACCGAATCGACATCGTCGGCAGCTCGTTCGACCCCTCGTTCGTCGCGCCGACCGGCCTCGCGCTCCGCGAGCGGTCGTTGCTCGTGGCCGACGGCTCCAACCGACTCTTCGATCTGGCGATCAACGATCGTCCCGCCAACTGAGGACTGCATTGATGACCGACTCGCCCCGCCTCGACATCCCCGTGAACAGCAGATCGCGGACCTATGTCCAACTCGTGGGCGTGGTGACCGCCATGCTCGCGCTCGGGCTGGCGTTGCCTGCGATCGTCGGCGAACGGCCGCCGGAACAAGAGCTCAGCTCCGACAACGCACTCGACCTCGAGTCGCTCGACGGACGCGCTCCGTCCGCCTCCGACGCGGACTCGAGTGACCAGACCGCCGACACCACTGTCGACGGCGGCACCGGGGGCGACGTCGGAGCGGGCACCGGCGTCACCCCGGTCGCTGGTGCTGGCACCGGTGATCTCGGAAACGCGGGAGCCCCAGGTGGACCGGGCGGGGCCGGCGCCAACACCGCCACCGACGTCGGCATCACCGCCGACGCCATCAAGATCGGACTCCTCGTCCCGACCTCGAGCGAGATCGGGAGCACCACCGACCAGCGCGACATCCAAGTCGCCGAGTTCCGAGCCGCCACCGACGCCATCAACGACCGCGGCGGCATCCACGGTCGCAGGATCGATCTGGTCGACGCCACCTACGACGTGCTCGACCAGGACTCCGGGACCCGGGCGTCGTGCCTGAAGCTGGCCGACGACGACAAGGTCTTCGCCGCCTTCAACACCACCGGCTACGGACCCCCCGGTGCGTTGTGTCTCACTCGCGAGAAGGGCCTGCCGTTCCTCCAGGGGTCGGGACATCCGGAGGAGATCTACGGCCAGGCCAACGGCCTGTACTCGTCGACCTTCGACAACCAGACCCGCAACTTCCGCAACATGGTCCAGATCCTCCACGACCTCGGTGCGCTGAAGGGCAAGAAGGTCGGGGTTCTCGGAACCGAGTGGATCGGCCTGCGTCGTGAGCAGGAGGAGGGCATCGTCCACACGCTCCAGAAGCTCGGCTACGACCCGTTCGTCTACTGGCTCTCCGGTGATCCGGTCTCGTCGCAGACCCAGGTCCCGATCGCCGTGCAGCAGATGCGCTCGAACGGCGTCACCGCCGTGATGCTCGGCGCCGACTTCATCTCTGCGCAGAGCTTCGCTCAGACCGCGTCGGGCCAGGGGTACACGCCGTTCTATGCCGCGGGCGATCCCTGGTCGTACTCGACCGACTACGTGGTGGCGAACATGCCGGCGAGCTTCGACGGCGCCATCACCACCACGGCATGGCGTTCGTACGACCACCGCGCCGGCGTGCCCGAACCGGCCATCGACGCCCAGTGCGCCAAGGACTTCGAGGACGACACCGGCATCAATCTCGACCGCACCAACGATCCCGACGCGCTCTACACCGGCACGCTGCTGGCCTGCGGCGTGGTGCAACGATTCGAGAAGGCCGCGCTGGCCGCTGGACCGAACCTGACCCGTGCGTCGCTGATGCAGGCGATGGGCAACCTCGGCACCTTCGACATGCCCTTCGCCGGCGGACCCGGCACCTACCGGCCCGACAAGCTCGACGGCGCCGACTACTACCGGCCGCAGGTGTGGAAGAAGGGGTGCAAGTGTTGGCATCCGCTCCTGCCGCAGTTCAACCGGGGCAAGCACTGATGGGTACCCCCAGCATCACCGGCTTCACCGTCCACGACGTGCGGTTCCCGACCTCCGAGCTGCTCGATGGCTCGGACGCCATGAATCCCGATCCCGACTACTCGGCTGCCTACGTCGCCCTCCACACCGACGACCCCGACCTCTCGGGCTTCGGGATGACCTTCACGATCGGCCGGGGCAACGACATCTGCTGTGCCGCCATCGAGTCACTGGCCGAGCTCGTGGTCGGGTTGTCGCTCGACGACCTGCGCAACGACCTCGGAGCGATCGCCACCCGGCTCACCTCCGACAGCCAGTACCGCTGGCTCGGCCCCGAGAAGGGCGTCGTCCATCTCGCAACTGCCGCCGTGGTGAACGCGCAGTGGGACCTGCTGGCCCGTCAGGCGGGGAAGCCGCTGTGGGCGTTCCTCGCCGACCTGTCGCCAGACGAGATCGTCTCGGCCGTCGACTTCCGCCACATCTCCGACGCCATCACCCCCGCCGCCGCGCTCGACCTGCTCCAGCAGGCCGAGGCGGGTCGCGCCGACCGCCGTGCCCACCTCCTCGCCGACGGCTACCCCGCCTACATCACCTCTGCCGGGTGGCTCGGTTATCCCGACGACAAGATCAAGGCCCAGTGCCAAGCCGGCATCGCCGACGGCTGGGACGCCTTCAAGATGAAGGTCGGTCGCGATCGAGACGACGACGTGCGTCGTGCCGCGATCGTCCGCTCCGAGATCGGCCCCGACCGGCGTCTGATGGTCGACGCGAACCAGGTGTGGGACATCGACGTCGCCATCGACCACGTGAAGGCATTGGCCGAGGTCGACCCGTGGTGGATCGAGGAGCCGACCAGCCCAGACGACATCCTCGGCCACGCCCGCATCCGCGACGCCGTCGCCCCCATCCGCGTGGTGACCGGCGAGCACGCCCACAACCGGGTCATGTTCAAACAACTCCTCCAGGCCGGCGCCATCGACGCCGCCCAGATCGACGGCTGCCGCCTCGGTGGGGTCAACGAGGTCATCGCCGTGCTGTTGTTGGCGGCGACGTTCGACGTCCCAGTGTGTCCGCACGCCGGTGGCATCGGCCTGTGCGAACACGTGCAGCACTTCTCGATGTTCGACTACGTGGCGGTGAGCGGATCGCTCGAGGAGCGGATGATCGAGTACGCCGACCACCTCCACGAGCACATGGTGCAGCGGCTCGACGTCCACGACGGCCGCTACTGGGCGCCGACCGGCCCCGGCCTCGGCATCGAACTCGAACCCGAGTCGCTCGCCACCTACGAGTTCCCCGACGGCACCTACTGGCGCGAGCGGTCTGAGCAGTCACGATGAGCCTGCGCGTCGCCCTCGTCGGCGGACCGATGTACGACGATCTCTACGAGAGCTTGTCGGATGACGTCGAGATCGTGGTCCACGCCGACCACCCGACGCTCAACCGACAGGTCGCCGAGCTGCTCGAAGCGGGCGAGCGTCTCGACCTGATCTCGACCCACGGCAAGTACGCACCCTCGCAGTCGCGTTGGCTCCGACCGCTCGACGACCTTCTCGGATCCGACGTGCTCGAGCCGCTTGCTCCCAAGGCCGTCGACCTGTGCCGCTTCCGTGGCGACCTGCTCTGCGTTCCCCGAAACATCGACGTGCGCGTGCTGTGGTGGCGTACCGACCTGCTCGACGCGCCGCCCGTCACCTGGGACGATGTCGTCGAAGCCGGCTCGGGTGATGGGCCAGGAACGTTCGGCTTCACCGGTCGCGAGTCCGGCCTGTTCGGGCTCTTCTACGAGCTGATGGTCGCTGCCGGTGCGGCACCTTTCGACGCCGACGGGCAACCGACTCTCACCGGCGACGTCGCCGTCGAGTCGGTCGAGCGGCTCCAACGACTCGCCGCACAGGGTCCCGACGGTCTGGCCGACTGGCACTACGACGAAGTCGACAACGCGCTGCTCGACGGCCGAGTCGCCATGGCGGCCGCCTGGCCCGGGGGCTACGAACGCATCCGCACTTCCGACCGGTATGCCACGCTCCGCCCGGCCATGTACCCCGGCGGCAAGTCGTACAGCGGCTGTCACGGATGGGCGATCCCGAACACGTGCGGCGACCTCGACGCTGCGGTCGATCTGATGGCTGACCTCGCCAGCCACGAGGCCCAGCAACTCGACGCCGCCGCCGGAACCATCCCCGCCCATCGCGCCGCACTCGATGCCTACGTTCCCGGCGACGCTGTCGATGCCGAACGACTCGCCGTCACCCGGGCCACGATCGAGGACGCCATGTTGACCTATCCACCACTCGAACGGTTCCCCGAGATCGAGGACGCCGCGTGGGGTGCGATCCACGACGCGCTCGTCGGCACCATCGACGCGCCCACCGCCGTCGACCGTATGCAGGCCGCTGCCGTTGCCGCGGTGGAAGCACCATGACCGGCCGTCTCCAGGACAAGGTCTGCGTCGTCACCGGCGGCGCCTCCGGAATCGGCGAAGCCGTCGTCGAGCGCTTCCGCGCCGAGGGTGCCATCGTCGCCGTGGTCGACCTGGCCGACACCGCCGACCACACCTGCAACGTGACCGATCCCGCCGCCGTCGCCGCGACCTTCGACGCCGTCGCAGAGGAGCACGGCCGCATCGACGTCCTCGTCACCAGCGCGGGCATCGCCAACGTCGGAACGCTCGAGTCGACGAACCCCGACGACTTCGACCGCGTCTTCGCCGTGAACGTGAAGGGCGTCTACCTGACGATGCAGGCGGCCGTCGCACACATGGGTTCCGGTTCGGCCATCTGCAACCTGGCGTCGATCGCCTCGGTCATCGGCATCCCCGATCGCTTCGCCTACAGCATGAGCAAGGGGGCCGTGCTGACCATGACATTGTCGGCAGCGACCGACCTCGTCGACCGCGGCATCCGGGTCAACGCCATCTCGCCCGCGCGCGTCCACACGCCGTTCGTCGACCGCTTCATCGCAGACAACT
>JBBSLH010000205.1:0-7513 GCA_038255425.1 Acidimicrobiales bacterium | reverse complement strand
CGGCTCCTATGCGGAACCCACCCAGAGCCTCCTCGACCGAGCCCTCGAGTGGATCTTCGATCAACTGGGGTCTGCATTCGGGACGTTGTCCGGTGGCGGACCCGGATCGGGCATGGCGTGGGTCGTGGTCGCCGTGCTCGGCCTCGCCGCTGTCTGGCTCGTCGTCCGCGCACTGCGCGTGCCGAGGGTGGGCAGGAAGCGTGCCGAGTCGACACTGGACTACGGAACCGAGACCGCACACGACGCCCGGGTCTGGCTCGACGAAGCGGAGCGGCTCGCCGCGGCGGGAGACCACCGTGGAGCACTTCGGTGCCGCCATCAGGCACTCGTCGCCCGCCTCGTCACCGACCGGATCGTCTCCGACACCGCCGGTCGGACTGCCGGTGAGCACCGACGAGACGCAGAATCGGTGCTCCCGCACGAAGCGCCTCGACTGGCCCGACTCACCGATCGCTTCGATGCCGTCTGGTACGGAGGCGCAGCCGTCGATCGAGCGATGTTCGACGCCTTCCACTCGGACTGTGCGCTCGTCGAGGAAGCAGCCGGCGCCCACACCTCTGCAGCGGTTGCGACATGAACCGACGCGGGCTGTGGATCGGGGCGATCTTCCTTGTCGTGATCGGCGCGGCCTACGTCGGATCGTCACGACAGAATCCCGGTCCGGCGCTCGATCCGTCGTCGACGTCGCCGCAGGGGGCGAAGGCCGTGGTCGAACTGGTTCGGCGGCTCGGTGGCGAGATGCGCATCGTGGAGGGTGTGCCTGACGCCGGTGCCGCCGTCGCACTGCTGCTCGAGGACCGCCTCCCGCGGGAGCAGGCAGATGACCTCGAGGGCTGGATCCGCCGCGGCGGCACGCTCGTCGTCGCCGATCCCAGTTCGCTCTTCACACCTCGTGTCGGGGGCGGCGTCGTCGACGTGCAGCGTGGTGTGTGCGAGGTCGCTGGTCTCGGCGAGGTCCGAGAACTCGACGTCGGTGTGAGTCGCCGCTACGTGGTGCCGGAGCAGGCCGAGACCTGCTTCGGATCGTCGAACGAGGAAGCGTTCCTGGTGGTCGAGCGCCGGGGGGACGGACGGGTGGTGAGCCTCGGTGGGCCGAACGTCTTCACCAACGCATTGCTCGACGAGGTCGACAACGCCGTGCTCGCCGGAGCGCTCCTCTCCGGCGAGGGTCGCAGCGCGGTGTTCGTGCGACCGACGCTCGCTGGTGGAGGGGATCGAGGTCTGGTCGATCTGATCGACACTCCGGTCCGTGCCGCGCTCGCACAACTGGTCGTGGTGTTCCTGGTGGTTGCCCTGTGGCGGGCGCGCCGCCTCGGCCGTCCGGTCACCGAGCCGCAGCCGGTGCAGATCCAGGGGTCGGAGCTCACCAATGCGGTGGGTCGGCTCCTCCAGAACAACCGTCGACCGGACCGCGCCGCAGCGATCCTTCGTGATCACGCGAGACGCGACCTCTCGTCCCTGCTCGGACTGCCACTCGACGCGCCCTCAGATGTGGTGGAGTCGACCATCACTGCCAGGACGACGCTCGACGAGGTCGAGGTCCGTCGTGCCGTCTCCGATCCCGTCACCTCCGACGAATTGCTCGTCGAGGTCGCCCATCTGCTCAGCCGTATCCGTGAGGAGCTCACCCATGTCCGATCCGCACTCCGCTAGTCCTGCCCGCGACGCCGTGCTCGCCGTCCGCGACGAGGTCGGCAAGGTGATCGTCGGCCAGGACGGTGTCCTGTCGGGCATCGTCGCAGCGTTGTTGGTCCGCGGCCACGTCCTGCTCGAGGGTGTGCCTGGCGTGGCGAAGACCTTGCTGGTCAAGACGGTCTCGGCCGCTTTCGACCTGGAGTTCAAGCGGGTGCAGTTCACGCCGGATCTGATGCCGTCCGATGTGCTCGGTCAGGTCATCTATGACTCCGGTACGGGTTTCCGATTCCGCGAAGGTCCGGCGTTCACGAATGTGTTGCTGGCCGACGAGATCAACCGGACGCCGCCGAAGACGCAAGCGGCGCTGCTCGAGGCGATGGAGGAGCGTCAGGTCTCGGTCGAGGGCGATGCGCGCATGCTGCCCGAACCGTTCGTCGTGATCGCCACGCAGAACCCGGTCGAGTACGAGGGGACGTATCCGCTGCCCGAAGCCCAGCTCGACCGGTTCCTCTTCAAGCTCCAGGTCGGCTACCCGGATGCGATCCAGGAGCAGGAGATCCTCGCCCGCCATCACGCCGGCCTCGATCCGCACGACCCCGCCGCCGCCGGTGTGACTGCAGTCGCCGGCGTCGCAGATCTCGACGCAGGGCGGGCGGAGGTCGACGCCATCGCGGTCGATCCGCAGATCCTCGCCTACATCGTGGCAATCGCCCGGGCGACCCGCGACAGCTCGTCGCTGTCGCTCGGTGTCTCACCGCGCGGTGCATCGTGGCTGTTACATGCGTCGAAGGCGTGGGCCTGGCTCGCTGGCCGATCGTTCGTCACCCCGGACGAGGTGAAGGCGGTTGCCCGCCCCACGTTGCGTCACCGCATCCAGGTGCGGCCGGAGCTCGAGCTCGAAGGCACGACGCCCGACGCAGTGCTCGACGGCATCCTCGCCACTGTTCCGGCGCCGCGCTGACCCGCACGATGCCCGTCCCGACACCTCGTCTCGCGATCGTTGCTCTCGTGGCGGCGCTGGTTGTCGCCCTGGTGCCGGGCTCGATCGTCTTCCGCCTCCTGGTGGTGAACGGGCTGCTGCTCGCGGTGGTCGTCGTGGACTGGTTGCTCGCTCCTCGGTCGTCGTCGTTCGAGATCGAGCGGCAGTTTCCGAAGGTCATCACGCTTGGAAGTTCCGACCAGGTGACATGGCGCGTGCGCGACGTCCGAGGACGGTCGTTCCGCGTCGCCGTCGCCGACGAACTCGCGCCCAGTCTGGGCGCCGGAAGCCGCCGGTTCTCGGGCGTGGTCCCGGCCAACGGCGCACTCACCGCGTCGACCACGCTGCACCCGTCCCGTCGCGGCCGGTTCGAACCAGCCGAGCTGACGTGGCGGACCGATGGGCCGCTTGGTCTGGCATCACGCCAGGGCCGACAGCGCCAGCCGTCGATGCTGCGCGTCTATCCCCGATTCCGATCTCGCGAGGAGGCGGAACTGCGGATCGACCGCGCCCGTATCCTCGAGGTCGGCCTCCGGTCGGCCAAGGGACGTGGCGGAGGCACCGAGTTCGACCAACTGCGCGAGTACACGGTCGACGACGAGTTCCGTCGCATCGACTGGTCGGCGACGGCCCGGGCGGGCCGCCCGATCGTCCGGACGTTCCGCGCCGAGCGGAACCAGAACGTCGTCGTGCTCTTCGACAACGGACGGGTCATGGCCGGACGCGTGGCCAGTGACTCGACCGACGGTGTCCCGCGAGCCGAGTTCGCCATGGACGCGGCGCTCCTCATCACCACCGTGGCGACGCGGCTGGGCGACCGATGCGGACTGCTCGCGTTCGACCGAGGGGTCCGGGCCATCGTCCAGCCCAGTCACGGCCGGGGGCAGCTGGGCAAGGTGACCGACGCGCTGTACGAGCTCGAGCCCTCGCTCGTCGACAGTGACTACGCCGGGGCCTTCCACCACACGCTCGCCCATTTCCGCCGTCGTGCGCTGATCGTGTTGCTCACCGATCTGGTCGAGCAGGCGGTCGGCGAGTCGCTCCTTCCCGCATTGCCAGTGCTCACTCGCTCGCACCTCCTGCTCGTCGGGGCCATCCAGGATCCCCAGGTCCGGGCCTGGGCCGATGCGCCGGTCACCGATGACGAGTCGGCATATCGCCAGGCTGCCGCAGCACGGACGCTGCGGTCTCGTGCTCGCGCTGCCGCGCGCCTGCGGGCCGCAGGCGCGACTGTCGTGGACGCGCCGCCCGAGCGGTTGGCAGCAATGCTCGGTGACGCCTACCTCGAGATGAAGGCATCGGGCCGTCTGTAGGACGCGCGAGGATCGCTCGATGGAACAACGCGTGTCCGTCATCACCCTCGGTGTCGCCGATCTCGATCGATCGAGATCCTTCTACGAGACGCTCGGATGGTCCGGCCAGTCACCGCCCGGCGCCGATGTCGTGTTCTTCCAAGCCGGCGGCATGGTCGTCGGACTCTGGGGGCGCGGCGAGTTGGCGGAGGACAGCGCGGTCACCGATGGGGGTGGGTGGGGCGGCATCACGCTCGCGCACAACGTCGGATCGCCCGAGGCAGTGGACCGCGTGCTGGCCGAGGCCGAGGCGGCAGGTGCGACGATCGGCCGAACTGGATCGAAGGCGTTCTGGGGCGGGTACAACGGCGTGTTCCTCGACCCGGACGGTCACCCGTGGGAGGTGGCCCACAACCCGTACTGGCCGATCGCCGACGACGGATCGGTGCTGATGCCGCTCGGGACGTCGTCAGATCCCGGCGAGCACTGATTCCTCGGCTTCGGCCGAACGACCGAACCGGAAGATGTAGGCAAGGAACGCGGCCTCGACTGCGAATCCCACGGACACGCGCGCTGTCGTCGGCAGTGGGCTACCGGTGACGAACCCCTCGATCAGTCCGGCGACGACGAACGCGCCGATGAGGCCGAGGATCACCAGGACCGACCGTCGGCCCTCGTCGGTGAGCGCCTCGACGCGTGTTCGATCGCCCGGGTCGATCAGCGCCCAGCCCAGTCGCAGTCCGGCCCCGCCGGCGACGATCACCGCGGTCAGTTCGAGCAGGCCGTGCGGGAGGATCAGCCCCCAGAACTTGGTCTGTTCCCCGACAGCAGCAAAGAGCCCGGCGGCGACGCCGACGTTCGCTCCGTTGAACACGAGGATTGCCGCGGTGCCGACGCAGGCGAAGATCCCGAGCGCGAACGCGGTGATCGCGACTCGGATGTTGTTGAACGTCACACCCGCAGCGAACTGCGCTGCTGGTTCTGACGAGTAGTAGTCGGCGAACTCCTCTTCGACGTAGGCGGCGCGCACCGCCTCGGGGCCCGACGCCTCGAGCGCTGCATCGGAGTTCGAGATCCACGCGCCCACGACGACCGCCGGCAGCAGCGTCAACAGCGCGCTGACGAGGACGAAACGGCGGATCCGCCACACCGCTCCTGGGAACGACGAGAACACGAACCGTCGGATCGCGGCACCCGCTGAGGCACGGGTCCCGTAGATCGCCGCGTTGGCATCGGCAACGATCCTGGTCAGTCGTGCATCGAGCGATGGGTCTCGATACGTGACCCGTGCGTGCGAGAGGTGACCCGAGACCCGCTGGTAGAGATGGACCAGCTCGTCGAGTTCTTCCGGATCGAGCGACTTGCCTCCGTTGCGGCCACGCTTCGACAGGTATGCAAGTCGGTCCCACGCCGGCTTGTGCATCGAGATGAAGCGATCGACGTCCACGGTGCCCGGTACGGTACTCAGCCGTGGCGGTACCCACGACGCACGACCCGGCGGGATCGAGGGCGTCCGCGCCCGCGTCCGGCATCGTCACGCCCGAGGCGGTGCTCCTCGAGTTCGCTGAGGCAGGTCTGGGCAGCCGGGCGCTCGGGTTCATCGTCGACCTGGGAGTCCGCCTCGGCATGTTGTGGGGCGTGCTCACCGGCGTCAGCGTCGCCGCGCCGGCACTGGGCGAGACGTTCGTCGTCGTCGTGTTGATCGCCACTGGTTTCGCAGTGCTCCTCGTCTACCCCGTCGTCTGCGAGACGCTCTGGAATGGCAAGACGGTCGGCAAGATGCTCGTCGGCCTCCGGGTCGTCACCGTCGAGGGCGCTCCGGTGCGCTTCCGTCACGCAGCGATCCGGTCGGCGCTGGGACTCGTCGACTTCCTGCTCGGGTTCGGGAGCATTGCGATCCTCGTCTCCCTGACGACGCGGCAGAGCCAGCGACTGGGCGACCTGGCCGCTGGCACCATCGTGATCCGCGAGCGGCAAGCGGGAGCGTACGCACAGCCGATCATCTTCCAACCGCCGCACGGGTGGGAGGCCTACGTCGCGGGCCTCGACGTCTCCGTCCTTGATGATGAGGAGTACGTCCTGCTCCGGACGTTTCTGCTCCGCGTGCACGAGATGCGCCCGTCGGCGCGGGACGAGCGGGCTCGAGACCTCTCGCAGTGGCTTGCGCGCCGACTCGGCGTCGAGCTCCCTGCCCAGCATCCGCCGGAGACGTTCCTCGTCGCGATCGCAGCGGCCTACCAGGGCCGACACGCACCGACCACGCCGGGACCCGACGTGTGGATGAACACGTTCCTGCCGCCCGGGGCCATCCCCGAGCCCGTCTGGCACGACGAGCAGCCGTCTGCGACGTGGGGGACGACGGCAGGTTCGTCGTAGCCTCGCGAGGTGGCATACCTCGACCATGCGGCGACGACGCCGGTCCGCCCCGAAGCACGAGATGCGATGTTGCCCTGGTTGGGCGACCGCGTCGGTAACCCTTCGGGCGCGCACCGGTTCGCACGCGACGCTCGCCGGACCCTCGACGACGCTCGTGATGTGTTCGCCTCCGCAACCGGCTTCGAACCGGGCGACATCGTGTTCACCGCCGGTGGGACCGAGGCCGACGACCTCGCCATCGACGGCGTGATCGATGCCGCCGGTGGCGTGCCCGTCTGCCCCGCAGCCGAACACCACGCCGTGCTCCACACCGTCGAGTCGCGTGACGGCAAGATCATCCGGGTCGACGGGACCGGCCAGGTCGACCTCGATCATCTGGTCTCCCTGCTCGACCACGAAGTGACGCTCGTGTCGGCGATGGCGGTCAACAACGAGACCGGTGTGATCGCGGATCTGCAGACCGTTCTCGAGCTGGTTCGTGCCCACGCACCCGAGGCGCTGTTCCACACGGACGCGGTCCAGGCACTGTCGTGGCTCGATCTGCCCTCGGTCGCTCGAGGCGTCGACATGCTCTCCCTGTCGGCCCACAAGTTCGGTGGTCCCCAAGGGGTGGGGGTGCTGGCGGTGCGACCACACGTGACGCTTCGTTCGCAGCTGCTCGGTGGTGGCCAGGAGCGCGGTCGGCGTTCCGGCACCCAGAACGTGGCCGGCATCGTCGGCGCAGCGATGGCTGCCGAACTGACCGTGCGAAACCGCGAAGCGGCGGTCGCCCGTATCGGCACGCTCCGTGATCGTCTGGCCGACGGGCTCCTCGCCGCCATCGACGGGTCGATCGAGACCGCGGTCTTGGACGGCGATCGCTCCGGCAAGGTCGCCGGCAACTGTCACGTCTGTCTGCCCGGGATCGAGGCCGAGGCGCTGCTCGTCCTGCTCGAGGACCGCGAGGTCTACGCGTCGGCGGCCTCGTCGTGTTCGTCGGGTGCGCAGGACCCCAGTCACGTCCTCGCTGCGATGGGTGTCGACCGCTCGGTTGCCGAGGGCAGCCTCCGCCTGTCCCTCGGCTGGTCGTCGACCGACACCGACGTCGACCTCGCGCTCGACGCGGTGCCCGCCGCCGTCGAGCGCCTCCGGTTGTTCGCATGAGCCGCGTCCTCGTCGCGATGTCTGGCGGCGTCGACTCGTCGGTCGCGGCTGCGCTGCTGCTGGAGCAGGGCCACGACGTCGTGGGCGT
>JBBSLH010000204.1:0-7517 GCA_038255425.1 Acidimicrobiales bacterium | reverse complement strand
GAAGAGCGCAGTGAACGCCCCGACCCAGGCGATGGTGGTGGGCAGCCAGTCGGCTGACACCGCCAGGATCGGGTTGACCCGGGTGAGTAGGTATACACCCGAGGTGACCATGGTCGCAGCGTGGATCAACGCCGAGACGGGCGTGGGGCCGGCCATTGCGTCGGGCAGCCACACGAAGAGGGGGAACTGGGCCGACTTGCCGATCGCCCCGATGAACAGGCAGCCGGCGATGAGCGTCGCCGTGGTCTCGGGCAGTTCACCGGCGCCGCCGAGGACCTCGGTGTAGGTGATCGAGCCGAGCGCCGCGAAGGTGGCGAAGATCGCCACCATGAAGCCCCAGTCACCGATGCGGTTGGTGACGAAGGCCTTCTTGCCGGCCGACGCCTTCTCCGGATCGGTGAACCAGAAGCTGATGAGGAAGTACGAGCAGGCGCCGACGCCCTCCCAGCCGAGGAAGGTGATGAGCAGGTTGTTGCCCAGCACCAGCATCAGCATCGAGAAGGCGAAGAGGTTGAGGTACACGAAGAACTTCGAGAAGTTCTCGTCGCCGTGCATGTACCCGATCGAATAGAGGTGGATCAGGGTGCCGACGCCGGTGATGAACAGGCACATCGTGATCGACAGCGGATCGGCCAGGAAGCCGACGTCGACCTGCCAGCCGCCGACCGGGATCCACTCGAAGAGGACCTGCGTGAACGAGCGGGCTTCTTCCTCTTCACCGATCAAGCCGATGAAGACGGCGCACGTGGCCAGGAACGAACCGCCGATCATGGCGGTGGCAAGAATCCCGGCCTGTGGTTCGCCCAGCTTGCGCCCGGCGACGAGCAGGGTCAGGAAGCCGAGGAGCGGCAGGGCAGGGATGACCCAGACGAGTTCGAGGGTGTCCATACTCGGCTATCCCTTGAGGAGCGACAGGTCGTCCGCCGTGGCGGCGGGGCGTTTGCGGAGGATGGCGACGATGATCCCGAGGCCGACGACGACCTCGGCGGCGGCAACCACGAGCACGAACACGACGACGGCTTGACCGCCGACGTCGTTGAGCATGCGAGAGAAGGTCACGAAGGTGAGGGTGACAGCGTTGAGCATGAGCTCGACGCACATGAACATCACCAGCGGGTTCCGGCGGACCAGGAGTCCGACGGCGCCGATGGCGAAGATCAGCGAGGCGAGGACCAGATACCAGGAGGGTTCGACGGCGGCCAGGAGCATCATGACGACGCCCCCGCATCTTCCCCGGCATCCGTGTCCGCAGCGTCAGCCGTCTCCGGCTCGTAGAGACCCTCGATCTCGATCTCGTTGCTGACCGGCGACTTCTTGGCGAGGAGCACGGCTCCGACGACGGCGATGACCAGCAGGATCGAGGTGACCTCGAACGCCAGCAGATAGCGGGTGAACACGACCTCGCCGAGGGCCTCGATGTCGGGCGCACCACCGTCGAGGCGGCCGAGGTTGCTCAGCACGCCTGTGGCCTCCCAGCTCGTCGAGGCGAGTGCGGCGACGGGCAGGGCGAACACGGCGACGCCGACGAACAGCGCGGCGACGCGTTGGCCGACGATCGGTTCGACCTCGAGCTTCTCGGCCTGGTCGACGCCGAGCAGCATGATCACGAAGAGGAACAGGACGACGATGGCACCGGCGTAGACGATGACCTGCACGGCGGCGAGGAAGTTGGCTTCCTGGGCGACGAACAGCACGGCGACACCGAAGAGCGTCGCGACGAGCGAGAGGGCCGAGTGCACCGGATTGGCCGAGAGCACCACGCCGAGGGCGCCGACGATGCAGATGGCGCCGGCCACGAGGAAGATGAAGGTCTCCACTACTCGTCACCGTCCGCTTCAGCGTTGAGCTCAGCGCTCTGGCCGTGTCCACTCTCGGCCGACTGGCCAGCCTCGGGGGCGCGTTCGCCGTAGCCGAGCTCGCCGGCCCAGGCCACGATGTTCACGAAATCCGCGTCGCCGGAAGGAGCAGTGGCTCGCATCCAGGCCGAGGTGTTGCCCTCGATCAGATCGGCGTCCGACCAGTCTTCCCACGGCAGCTTCTGCGGACGACCGTCGTCGTCGACGACCAGTTCGTCCTTGGTGTAGATGGCGTCCTGGCGGTTGGTGAAGCTGAACTCGAACAGCTTGGTCTCGGTGATCGCCTCGGTCGGGCACGCCTCGACGCAGAGGTCGCAGTGGATGCACCGGAGGTAGTTGATCTCGTAGACGAAGCCGTAGCGCTCGCCCGGGCTGACCGGGTCTTCCGGGTCGTTGTCCTTGCCGCGCACATAGATGCACTGGGCAGGACAGACACCGGCGCACAGCTCGCAGCCGATGCACTTCTCCATGCCGTCCTCGTACCGGTTGAGCACGTGACGGCCGTGGAGACGGAGGGGCTTGGCGCGCTTGCCACCCTCGTCCTTGACGTAGGGAGACGTGAGGTTCTTGCCCGAGACGCTGCCCTTGTTGAACGTCTTGTTGATCGTGATCTTGAATCCGTCGAGATAACCCATCAGACCTCGATCTCCCCCAGCTCGCGGCGCTGCCGTGAGACTTCCATGGCCCGGGTGAGGATGGCGAAACAGGTGCCGCCGATCACCACGAAGCTGACGAAGATCGTGACACCGAGGTTCCAGCCAGCGTCGCGGCCGATGTTGATCGCGGCGAGCAGGAGCAGCCACGCCAGCGACAGCGGGATCAGCACCTTCCAACCGAGATCCATGAGCTGGTCGTACCGGAAGCGGGGCAGGGTCCCTCGGATCAGCACGAAGATGTAGAGGAAGACGAAGATCTTGGCCAGCAGCCAGATGATGCCTGAGACGGGGCCGAACCACTGCGGACCGGACGGGCCACCGAACCACAGGGTGACGATGACGCCCGACATGGTGATCGGGTGCATGAACTCGGCCACGAAGAACATGCCGAAACGGATCGAGGAGTATTCGGTGTGGTAGCCGCCGACGATCTCCTGCTCGGCCTCGACGAGGTCGAACGGCGGACGGTTCATCTCGGCCAGTGCGGCGATGAAGAAGATGACGAACGGGACGAAGCCGGTGACGATGACGTTCCAATTGGGGATGATCCCGCTGAAGCCCTCGCTGGCCTGGACCTCGACCATGGTCCGGGTGCTGAGGCTGCCCGACGTCAGGACGAGGGCCACGACCGAGAGGCCCATGGCTGCTTCGTAGGAGACCATCTGGGCGGTGGCGCGGACGGAGCCGAGCAGCGGGTACTTCGAGCCCGATGACCAGCCGGCGAGCATCACGCCGTAGACCGCGATCGAGCTGACCGCGAGGACGAAGAGGATGCCGATGGGCGGATCGGCCAGCTGCGTGTACGTCTGGTGACCGGCGATGGTCACGATGCCCGGGTCGTCGGCGTGGATCGTGCCGCCGAGCGGAACGATGGCGAAGATCAAGAACGCGGGGATGACCGACAGGTACGGCGCCAGGAGGAAGACGAAGCGCTGGGCCCGGTTGGGGATCAGGTCTTCCTTGAAGATCAGCTTCATGCCGTCGGCGAGCGTCTGGAGGAGTCCGAACGGCCCGGCCCGGTTGGGACCGATGCGGTTCTGCATGTCGGAGATGACCTTGCGCTCGAACCAGACCATGAAGATCACGGAGACGAGAAGGATCACGAACGTGATCAGCACCTTGCCGAGCGTGATCAGCACCTCGGCGAGGCCGACGCCGTCGAGGTACAGGGGATCGAGCGCGAACATCACGGCGCGAGCTCCACGCGGACGTCGGTGACCGGGCGGGACACGTCGATCAGGCTGGCGGTCGAGCCGCCGGGCTGGGCGTAGGCGACGACGGCGGCACCGCGTGGGACGCCGGCAGACGCTTGGACGGGGACGGTGATGCTGCCCCGTCCACTCTCGGTGTTCGACACTTTCACGTTGCTGCCGGCGGCGACACCGAGACGGTCGAAGTCGTGGGGGTGCAGGCGCAGCGACGCTCCGTTGGGGAGCTTGGCCAACGACGGCGAGGCCTGCGTGGCCGTGCCCATGTCGTAGAGCGCCCGGGTGGTGACGAGGCGGAGGCGGTAGCCGTCCGGCTGGGGGATGTCGATGCGGGGTGCCGTGAACGTGATGCCGGCGCCGACGGAGGGTCCGGATCCATTCGTCGCGATTTCTGCGACGTCGGACTGCTCATCAGACGGCACGGAGTCGCCAGAATCGGTGTCCTCTGCTGCGTCGTCGGCCGGGGCATCGGCCTGCGCCTCGGTGGCCTCGGCCTCCGCGGCCTCGGCTTCGTCGGCGGTGCCTGCTGCGTCAGCGGCGACGGCAGCATCGGCGGCGTCTGGATCGACGTCGGAGTCGGCAGTGGCGCCGGAATCGTCCACGGGCACGTCGGCCGGGGTGGCGAGGTGCACGGGGACGACGATGCCGTCGACGCCGATCGCTTCGATCGTGAGCCCACGGTGCACGGCCGACACGGTGGTCATCTCGTTGAACACCGCTTCGGTGGTCTCGAGGCCGAGATCGTCACCGAGACGGAACGCCAGTTCAGCAGCGATGATCCAGTCGGAGCGAGCCGTACCGGGCGGGGTGACCTTCGGGGCGAGGCGACTGATGCGGCCCTCGAGGTTGGTCGTGGTCCCGTCGGTCTCGGCAAAGCCGGCGGCGGGAAGGACGATGTCGGCCTGGCGGACCGCTGCGGTGGGCAGCGTGTCGACGGCGATGACCGTCCGAGCGCCGGCGAGTGCACGGTTGGCGAGGTCGGTGTCGGGGAAGTCGGTGAGCGGATCGGCGCCGAGCAGGACCAGCACGTCGATCTTGCCGTCGGCAGCCGCCTGGAGGATCCCCGTGGTGTCGAGCCCCTCGGTGGCGGGCACGGTCGACCAGGTCTCGTGGAAGTGGGCTCGGCCTTCGTCGAGGCTGACCCGGCCGGGCAGGAGCCCCGGGGCGAGGCCGGCGTCGAGTGCGCCGTGGACGTTGCCGCGGCGAACCGCGGAGAGGAACCGGACGTCGTCGAGACCGTCGAGGAACGCACCGGCCGCTGCGGAGATCAGATCGGCCGAGTCGGCGAGGTTGCCGCGGCCGACGATGACCGTGACCGGGCCGTTCTTCAGCGCCTGCGCTGCCGCGTTGATCTGTTCGCCGTCGACGCCGCCAGCAGCGACGGGCGAGTCGGACACGAGCGACGCCGCGAGTTCGGCTGCGCCGCCGGGGCAGTAGGTGAGCGTGTGCGCAGCGAGCTTCGAGAGCCCGGTGGCGTGAGGCACGACCTCGATGAGGGTGGCGCCGTCCTCGATGATGGCGTGGCGCAGTCGCAGGTAGAGGACCGGCAGTTCTTCCTTGGGGTCGACGCCGAGGAGAACCACGGTGCCGCCGGGCGTGCACGCTTCGTCGATCGTGGCCTTCGGCAGACCGAGGACGGTGGACGCCGGGAGTCCGTCGCCGAGTTGGCAGTCGACGTTGTCGGTGCCGATGACCCCTTTGGCGAGCTTGGCCCAGGTGTAGGCGGCTTCGTTCGAGAGGCGGGCGCCACCCACGACAGCGATCCCGGTCGGGCCGGCGGACTCGAGCGCGGCCTTGAAGGCTGCGGCCGAGCGGCTGAGCGCGTCGGCCCAGGACGTGCGCTGGTAGGCGTCGCCTTCACGGACGAGCGGTTCGGTCAGGCGGTCCTCGGCGTGGATCGACTGGAAGTCGAACCGGCCCTTGTCACACAGCCAGCCCCAGTTCACGCCGTCGATGTCGACACCCTGGGTGCGGAGCACCTCGTTGCGGCTGGCCTGGACGACCACGCGACAACCGACCGAACACGACGTGCACGTCGACTCGACCTGGTCGAGATCCCACGGGCGGGCCTTGAAGCGGTACGGCTCGGCGGTGAGCGCGCCGACCGGACAGATCTGGACGGTGTTGCCCGAGAAGTAGCTGGCGAACGGTTCGTTCGGGAAAGTGTTGACCTGGGTCTGGTTGCCACGGTCGATGAACTGGATCAGCGCGTCGCCGGCCACCTCGTCGGCGAAGCGGGTGCAGCGATCGCACAGGATGCAGCGCTCGCGGTCGAGGTGGACCAGGTCGCTGATCGGGATCGGCTTCTCGAAGTGCCGCTTCTCCTCGATGAACCGCGACTCGCCGGGGCCGTAGGCGTAGGCCTGGTCCTGGAGCGGACACTCGCCACCCTTGTCGCAGACCGGGCAGTCGAGCGGATGGTTGGCGAGGAGGAACTCGAGGACGCCGTCCTGGGCCTTCTTGGTGACGTCGCTGTCGGTCATGACCGTCATGCCCTCGGACACAGGGATCATGCACGACGGCTGGAGGGAAGGGCCTCGGCCGGTGTCGATCTCGACGATGCACATGCGGCACATGCCGACGGGGTTCATGCGGGGGTGGTGGCAGAAGCGGGGGATGTACGTCCCGGTCCGCTCGGCGGCCGTGATGACCAACTCGTCGGGGTGCGCGTCGATCTCGTTGCCGTCGATCGTGATCTTCACGGTCGTCGCTGTCTCGTCTTGCGTCTCCGTCACGTCAGACACCGCTCGACTCCACTCCGATGGGCGGGCCTTCGGGCGGGAGGTACGCGCCGCCGTTGATGGTCACCGACGTCGGGATGTCGCCGCCGCCGCAGTACGCCTGGAACTCGTCCTTGAAGCGGACGACGGCGCTGGCGATGGGCGAGACAGCCGACGGACCGAGCGGGCAGATGGTGGTCTGCTTGGGCGGCCAGGCGATCGACGGGCTGATGTTGTCGCACAGGTCGAGCAGGAGCGCGATGTCCTCGGGGCGACCGTGGCCGTCGAGCATCCGTCGCATGATCTTCTCGAGCCAGCTGGTTCCCTCGCGACACGGCGTGCACTTGCCGCACGACTCGCGGGCGAAGAACCGGACGACCCGCCATGCAGCCTTCACCGCGTCGGTGGTGTCGTCCATCACGATCACGGCGCCCGAGCCGAGCATCGAGCCGGCCTGGTCGACCGCCGCCTTCTCGAGCGGGATGTCGAGGTGCTCCTCGTAGAACCAGGGGGCCGAAGCACCACCGGGGATGAACGCCTTGAGCTTGTTCATCCCGCGGATGCCGCCGCAGTACCCGTAGATCAGGTCGCGGAAGGTGGTGGTGCCGAACTCGACCTCGTACACACCGGGCTTCTTGACATGCCCGGAGACGGCGAACATGCGGGTGCCGCGTGAGTTCTCGGCGCCGAACTTGGTGTACTCCTCGGCACCGTTGCGGATGATCCACGGCAGGTTTGCCATCGTCTCGACGTTGTTGACGATGGTGGGCTGCATGTAGAGGCCCTTGGCGGCCGGGAAGTACGGCGGCTTGAGGCGGGGCATGCCGCGGTTGCCCTCGAGCGACTCGATGAGCGCCGTCTCTTCGCCGACGATGTAGGCGCCGGCACCCCAGTGGAGGATGACGTCGCAACTGAAGTTCGAGCCGAGGATGTTCTTGCCGACGAGCCCAGCGTCGTACGCCTCGTTGAGCGCCTGAGCGATGCGCTCCTGGGCATGGGCCATCTCGCCGCGGACGTACAGGAAGACCTGGGCGCAGCCGACGGCATAGGCGCAGATGAGGGCACCCTCGATGAGTT
>JBBSLH010000203.1:0-7542 GCA_038255425.1 Acidimicrobiales bacterium | reverse complement strand
CCGCCGAACGCGGTCCCGATGACGTGGTGTGGGCGCCGATGCCGGCCGCGGGCCTCGCCGTGGTCGTGGGCCGAGTCGGCTCCGGTTTCCGTGCCCGCGAGCGACGCCAGGTCGCCGCCATCGCTCGCATCGCAGACACGCGCATGATCGACTTCGTTCGTCGGGCCCACCCGAGCAATCGCTGAGTGGACGGGACCGCGTCAGTGTCGGCGCCGTACCCCGAGCAGCATGCCGAGTCCGAGTGCGAGCAACGCCGTCGGCCAGATGTAGCGGACCTGGTCCTCGATGGTGTCGAGCTCGGCGATCGAGAACGCGAGCGCCATGGCGAGGAACACCAGTCCAGCGACCAGGGCCACCGGGTCGAGACGCCGGTCCGGCTGTTGGTCGTCGTGCAGTTCGTCCGCTCGGTCGTGGGTCGTATTCATCGGATCTGGACCTCCCCGGCGCCGACGTGAGCGTCGATGACGATGGTCCCAGCGCCTTCGCGACCATCACGCTCCACTGCGACTTCGGGTCGGTTTCCCTCGTCGGTGACGCCGAACGCCGAGATGTCGCCGACCGCAGCCCGCGCCTGGCCGACGATCTCCACGCCGTCAGGCACGATGATCTCGAGCGACCCGGCGGACATCGATGCGTCGACGTGCACTCGTTCGCCTCGTAGATCTTCGGCGTCGAGTGTGCGGAGGTCGATGACCATCTCGCCGAGCCCGAGGCGGTATTCGTCCTGGATCTGCCGGATGGATGTCGGCGTGTAGCGCCGCTCACCGACGCCACCTCGAAAGTCGAGGTCGACTGCCGATGTGACGGACAGGGCGCTTAGGAGCAGGACACCGATCGCGATCAGCGGGCGTCCTCGTCCAGCGAATGCACCGACCACGAGGCCGATGCCGGTGATCGCCACGCTGCCGACGAGCGCGGCCTCGAGCGTCAAGCCGTCGAATGCGCTCGCAGCCAGCCCGTAGACACCGGCAGCGAGTGCGAGCACGGCGACGGTGATCTGGGTCACCGGTGGACCAGCCGGCTTCGGGGGAGAAGACGGCGGCGCCGGCGGCGGAGCGATCGTCGGCGCCGCCGTGTACGGCGCTCCTCCAGCGTCGCCATGTCCGCCGAGTTGGATGTCGGCTCCCGGAGCGTTCTCCGGGTCCAGAGCGCCGGTTTCGTCGTCGGTCACGCCGCGGCGGAGGAGGAGCCAGACGCCAGCAGCGACGAGCATCAGCGGGAAGACGATCTCGCCGGCCCACGACCAGTGACCGACGACCAACGTCGCCGCGAAGAAGACCAGGACGATCCCGATCACTCTCGTCAGGTCGTCTGAACTCCCGAGTCGACGGGGCCTGAACGCGGCCCTGTCGTCTTCATCGGGAACGAGCAGCCAGGCGGCGATGTACGCGACGATGCCGATGCCGCCGACGAACAGCGACGCGATGAACACGATCCGGACGATGACGGGATCGATGCCGAGGTACCGCCCGAGGCCGACGGACACGCCACCCAGGACTCCGTCGTCGCTCGATCGGCGCAGCACCTTCGGCGGAATGGTTTCGTTCATGTGCCGATCATGCTGGCGGTCGGGACATGCCGCCATCGGGGATCACCCCGAGATGCGTCAGGTACATCCCCCGTGGTCTCTTCGACAGACCGGTGCGATCATGGTGTCCACATGGCTGATCCCTTCCTGCCTTCGTTTCGCCGTCCGGCACGCGCCGATCGTGTGATCACGGGTGTCGCCGCAGGTATCGCTCGCGGGCTCGGGATCGACGTCGCGTTCGTGCGCGTGGCGTTCGTGCTCCTCAGTTTCGCCGGCGGCGTCGGCATCGTCCTGTATGTGATGCTCACACTGGTGATCCCGGAGGGAGACGTCTCGGCGCGACCGCCCCGGGCTGACGGACGTACCGTCGAACAGGCTGCAGGGGTGGGGCTCATCACGGTCGGCCTGATGCTCCTGCTCCGACGAGTCGGGCTCCTGCTCCCGGACCAGGTCGTGTGGCCGGCCGCGGTCATGGTGGTCGGCGTCGCGATCGCATGGACTCGACTCGACGGTCGGCCCACCGACCTCCTCGACGGCGGCCGAGGTCTCGTGCTGCGGCTGGTCACCGGCGCGCTCCTGCTGGCCATCGGCATCGGCGTCTTCGCCGCGTTGAACGAACGGCTGGTGGTCGCCACGCAGGTGGTCATCGCCGTGACGGTCACGGCCGTGGGCATCGTCATGTTGGCGGGACCATGGATCGTCCGTCTCGGTCGACAACTCGCCGACGAGCGCTCCGAACGGATTCGTGCCGACGAGCGGGCCGAGGTGGCTGCGCACCTCCACGACTCGGTCCTCCAGACGCTCGCGATGATCCAGCGGCGGGCGTCATCTCCAGCGGAGACGGTGGCCTTGGCCCGTCGTCAGGAGCGAGAGCTACGCGATTGGCTGCATGGCAGTGGACGAGCGCCGGACGCGAGCACATTCGGTGCGGCGCTCCAGGGCCTCGCCGACGACGTCGAGGCCGATCACCTCGTCGCCGTGGAGGTCGTGGTCGTCGGCGACGCAGTCCTCACCGACGAGCTCCGCGCAACGGTGGCCGCGGCTCGGGAAGCGGCCGTCAACGCCGCCCGCCACAGCGGCGCCGACGTGGTGTCGGTCTACGCCGAGGTCGAGGACGACGTCGTGACCACGTTCGTGCGCGATCGTGGGTCGGGATTCGACCCGGATCGGTTGCCGGAGGATCGGCGAGGGGTGTCGGAGTCGATCGTCGGACGTATGGACCGCCATGGAGGTCGGGCCGACGTGCAATCGTGGTCCGGTGAGGGCACCGAGATCACGCTGACGATGCCCCGCTCACGCGCGGAGATCACCACGGAGAACGTATGACCAGGGAGAACGCATGACCACGGTCTTCCTGGTCGACGACCACAAGCTGTTCATGGCCGGTGTCAGGGCCGAGCTGGGTGATCGTGTCGACGTCGTGGGATCTGCAACCGACGTCGACGACGCCATCACCGCCATCCGCTCACTCGAGCCCGACGTGGTCCTGGTCGACGTCCACATGCCCGGCGGGGGTGGTCGAGCCGTGATCGACGGCGTCCTGTCGACCAATCCGGAAACCGTGTTCCTCGCGCTGTCGGTCTCCGATGCACCGGATGACGTGCTCGAGGTCATCCGCGCCGGTGCACGCGGCTACGTGACCAAGACGATCGATGCCGACGAGCTGACTGCGGCAATCGAGCGCGTCCGCGGCGGCGACGCAGTCTTCTCGCCGCGTCTTGCCGGATTCGTGCTCGATGCATTCGCCGGCGCCGTCGAGATCGCCGACGTCGACCCGGAGCTGGACCGACTCACGAAGCGTGAACGCGAGGTGCTCCGACACATCGCCCGGGGGTACACGTACAAGGAGGCGGCCCGACGTCTCGAGATCTCGGTCAAGACGATCGAGACCCACGTCTCGGCCGTGTTGCGCAAGCTGCAGCTGTCGTCGCGACACGAACTCACGCGGTGGGCGACCGACCGCAAGCTCATCTGAGGGTCACTCGGTCGCCCACGCTCGCGATCGTTCGACTGCTCGGAGCCAGACGGCGTGGGCGGCGTCTGCGTCCGCCGGGTCGGCGGTCGGAGACACCTCGGTGTCGAGTCGCCAGTTGGCCGTGACATCGGCGGGGGAGTCCCACACGCTCTCGGCGAGCCCCGCGAGGTAGGCGGCCCCGAGTGCGGTCGTCTCCTGCACCTCGGGGCGGGCAACGGGAACCTGGAGTTGGTCGGCCTGGAGCTGGAGCAACAACTCCATGGCCGAGGCGCCGCCGTCGGCGCGCAGCGCCTTGACCTCGTGTCCTGACGCGGCCGACATGGCGTCGACGACGTCTCTGGTCTGGAACGCCATCGACTCGACCGTCGCCCGCGCCAGATGCGCTCGGGTCGTCCCGCGGGTGATGCCGACGATCGTTCCGCGTGCGTACGGGTCCCACCACGGCGAACCCAGACCGGTGAACGCAGGGACGAGCACCACGCCACCGGTGTCCGGCACCGATTCGGCGAGCGGTCCGGTCTCGGCTGCATCGTCGATGATCTCGAGACCGTCGCGGAGCCACTGCACGGCCGAGCCGGTGGAGAATATTGCCCCCTCGAGGGCATAGGTCGTCGTCGACGGATCGACCTCGCCCAGCGACCAGGCGACTGTCGTGAGGAGCCCTTCGACCGGCTCAGGGCACGTCGATCCCACGTTCATGAGGACGAACGACCCGGTGCCGTAGGTGTTCTTCGTCATGCCGGGTTCGAAGCACGCCTGTCCGAACAAGGCAGCCTGCTGGTCGCCGGCGACGCCCGAGATCGGGATGCCGGCGGGGAGGCCGACGCCGACGGCGGTGGCCCCGAACCGGCCCGAAGACGGCCGGACCTCGGGGAGCGCGTCGACGGGGACCCCGAAGAGGGAGCACAGTTCGTCCGACCACGTCAGCGTCCTGATGTCGAAGAGCATCGTGCGGGAGGCGTTGGACGGCTCGGTCGCGTGCACGGCGCCGCCGGTCAGCTGCCACAAGAGCCACGTGTCGATGGTTCCCACGGCCAGGTGCTCGTCGGCGGAAACGCCGCCCCCGCCATCTGCGATGGGACGCAGGAGCCACTCGATCTTCGAACCGGAGAAGTACGGATCGAGGACGAGACCGGACGTCGTGCGAACGAGATCGAGATTTCCAGCGGCGGCGAGTTCGTCGCATCGCCCGGCGGTTCGGCGGTCCTGCCACACGATCGCTCGGTGGCGGGGCTCGCCCGTCCGCCGATCCCAGGCGACGACCGTCTCGCGTTGGTCGGTGATGCCGATCGCGGCGATGGGTTGATCGAGCGTTGCCAGCAGTTCGACCAGCGTGGTCCGCACTGCCTCCCAGATCTCCATCGCATCGTGTTCGACCCAACCGGGTCGGGGAAAGTGCTGTGTGAACTCCCGATAGGACATGCCGACCGGCACACCCGACTCGTCGAGCGCGAACGATCGCACGCCCGTGGTCCCTGCATCGATGGCCACGACGACTCCCATGACGTGCGACTGTAGGTTCTGTCCATGCGAGTAGGCGTTCTCACCGGCGGCGGTGACTGTCCCGGTCTCAACGCGGTGATCCGTGCGATCGTGCGCAAGGGAACTCGCGTCCACGGCGACGAGATCGTCGGTTTCCTCGACGGCTATCAGGGCGTGGTCGACCAGCGCCTCGTGCCACTCGACGTCTCGGCGTTGCGTGGGAAGCTCCCGATCGGCGGGACCATCCTCGGGACCAGTCGGTATCAGCCGTTCATGGACGACGACGGTGTGGAACGGTTCCGGGACTGCCTCGGTCAGCAGGGCATCGATGCGGTCATCGCGATCGGCGGTGAGGGAACCCTCGGCTGTGCCAACGACCTGGCCGCGGCAGGGTTCCCGATCGTGGGCGTCCCCAAGACCATCGACAACGACCTCGCCGGGACCGAGATGACGTTCGGTTTCCAGACCGCTGTGCAGATCTGCACCGATGCCATCGACCGCCTCCACACCACGGCCGAGTCGCACGACCGGGTGATGGTGGTCGAGGTCATGGGCCGTCATGCCGGGCACATCGCGGTCTGGGCCGGGCTCGCCGGCGGCGCCACCGTCACGCTCATCCCCGAGGAGCCTTTCGACATCGATGGTGTCTGTGAGGCCATCCTCCGCCGACACCAGACCGGGCGATTCGCGTCGATCGTGGTGGTGGCAGAGGGAGCGACTCCGCGGGCCGGAACCCTGGTGATGCCCGAGCCCGAGGTCGATGCGTACGGGCATCAGCGCCTCGGCGGGATCGGGACCACGCTCGGCGGAGAGATCGAGCGCAGAACCGGCTACGAGACCCGGGTCACCATCCTCGGACATGTCCAGCGGGGAGGAACCCCCAACGCCTTCGATCGCGTGCTCGCCTCGAGGTACGGGGTGGCGGCGATCGACGCCGTGCACGATCTCGCCTACGGCGAGATGGTCTGCCTGAACGCCGGACGCATCGGACGGATCACCCTCGCCGAGGCCAAGGCGCGAGGGCTCAAGACCGTCGACCCTCAGCTCTACGACGTCGCCCAGGTGTTCTTCGCCGTCTGAAGCCCGAAACTGTTTCGAGGAACGACTCAGCGTTGCGCCGAGTAGTCCCCCCGGTTGACTGGCTCGTCGGTGGTCTCGCCGTTGTCGATCGCCGCCGGAACGGGATTGCCGTCGTTGCGGAACACGACGTTGGTCACCTCGTCGGCGGTCGCCGTCCACACGATCTGCGCGAGCGCATCGCGGAGATCGTTGCCCTGGATCCCGCCCTCGCCGAAGAGGCCACGCACGTCGACGATCAGCGTGGTGGTCCCGGGGGAGACGGCGGCGCCGAGCAGCTGTGCGGTCTCCGGGATCGCCGAGTTCAGCCCCTCCTCGTCCGGTCGCTCCGTACCTTCAGCATCCGGTCGCACGCTGAACAGGTTGCCGAGCACCTCTTGGACGCCGGCGTCGACGTCGACATCGCGAGGCACGGCTTCGAGCGCGGTGGAACCACCGCGTACCCGCAGGAGGTAGACGTCATCGCTCTTGGTCACCGCCGGCGACGACGTGTTCGAGGTCGTGCTCGTGGTCGTGAGGAGCGGTTCGAACAGGTCGCTCCCGAGTTCGACCGGCTGGTCGTTGGTCGAGACCGAGCACGCAGCGATCAGCAGCGTGAGTAGGACGATGAGGAGTCCGCGACGTCTCATGGCAGGTCTCCGTTCTCGTCGTGTTCGAGTTCGACCCGAGGGAGTTCGACGATGAACCGGGCGCCGCCTCCGGGCGCGTCCTCGACGGAGATCCGGCCGTCGTGGAGTCGCACGTGCTCGTCGACGAGTGCCAGCCCGAGACCCACGCCGGTTCCCGTACCCCGCCGACTCGCCTGACCGGCGCGGTTGAAACGCTCGAAGATCCGGCCGCGGTCCTCCTCGGGAACGCCCTCGCCGGCATCATCGACGATGATCTGGACGCAGTCGTCGTCAGCGTTGACATGCACCGCGGTCGGCCCGTCGGCGTACTTCGAGGCGTTGGTCAACAGATTGGCGACCACTCGGGCGATCCGCCGTTTGTCGAGCGCGGTGACGATGTCGCCGAACTCCTCGTCGAGCACCACCGACTCGTCGAGCACCACCGGGGTGTCGAACCCGGCAGAGCGCACTGCGTGTCCGACGAACTGGAGCAGCAGTACCTCGTCGAGATCGAGATGCATGACGCCGGCGTCGAACCGGGAGATCTCGAGCAGGTCTTCGACCAGCTCGCGGAATCGATCGAGGTCCTCGGCGAGGAGATCGAGCGCCGACTGCGCTCGTTCACTCAGATCGGATCGGTTGTTGTCGAGCACTTCGATCGACGCTTGAAGGGTCATCAGCGGCGAGCGCAGCTCGTGTGAGACGTCTGACGCGAACTGGGCGTCTTTCTCGATGCGTGACTCGAGCGCGTCGGCCATGCCGTTGAACGACGTGATGATCGGTTCCAGGTCCGGATCGACGAGGCCACGGATACGAGCGTCGAGGTCGCCGCCGGCGAGCGACTGTGCGGCGCTGCCGACCTCGTCGAGGGG
>JBBSLH010000202.1:0-7575 GCA_038255425.1 Acidimicrobiales bacterium | reverse complement strand
TTCTTGTTGTGGGGTCGCCACAACTCACGCCAGATCCCGTTTTCTCGGGATCAGATCAGCCGAGGAGGTCGGTGACGGGAAGCTTGGCGATGGCGAGCGGGCCGACGAGGGACGGGTCGGTGGAGCGGACGACGCAGCGCTCGACGCGACTGCCGTCCATGTCGGCGACGACGGCTCGGAGGGCGATCATGCCGTCGTCCTCCAGGGTGGCGTGCGCCCCGGCGGGGAGATCGCAGTCGCCGCCGAGGGCGACGAGGAACGAGCGTTCGGCGTCGACCTGGCGACGCGACGGCGCGTGCTCGATGGCGGCAACGACCTCGGCGGTGGACGAGTCGTCGACGGAGCACTCGATGGCAAGCGCGCCCTGGCCGACCTGCGGGGTCATCACGTAGGTCGGCAGCCAGTCGGAGATCTTGTCCTCCATGTCCTGGCGGAGGAGGCCGGCGCCGGCGGCGATGATCGCCGTGATCTGCCCCTGCACACCATCGGCGACCGCGGGCATGCCGACCTGTGCGACGCGACGCTGGACATTGCCGCGTAGCTCGACGAACTGCAGGTCCGGTCGAAGGTCCTGGAGTTGGGTCCGGCGGCGGTTGGAACCGGTGGCGACCACCGAGCCGACGGGGAGGTCGACCAATGCCGAGCCGACCAGCACGTCTCGGGCGTCGCCGCGCTCGGGCACCGATGCCAGGACCAACCCCGGCACGGTCGTCGACGGGAGGTCCTTGGCCGAGTGCACGGCGAAGTCGGCTCGACCGTCGAGCACCGCCTGCTGGACCTCCTTGGCGAAGGCGCCCTTGCCGCCGATGTCGGAGATCGGCTTGGTGAGGTCGGTGTCGGGCGCCGACGTCATCGGCACGAGCTCGACCTCGAGCCCTGGGTGCGCGGCCTCGAGCAACGCCTTGACGTGCTCGGACTGCCACAGCGCCAGCGGCGACTGCCGCGTGGCCGCTCGCAGCCGCACTACTCCTCGATGTCGAAGAGTTCGCGCAGCGCCTGGATCAGGCGGTCGCCCTTGGCGGTGCCGGCGGCGTCGCGCAACGCCACCGTGGGCTGGTGGAGCATCTTGGCGACGAGGCTCCGGCTGTGGGCATCGAATGCCTCGAGCTGTGCCTCGTCCATGCCGGACTGGCCGGCACGCTCGAGCTCGGCGAGACGGGCCCGCTCGGCGGCAGAGCGCAGTGCGACGATGACCGGGGCGACCGTGCGGGCCGACGTGGCCGACTGGAAGCGCTCGAGTTCTTCGTCGAGCAGGGCTCGAACTGCGTCGACCTCTCGACGCCGATCGGCGAGACCGGCATCAGCGAAGGCGGTGAGGTCGTCCATGTCGAGCACGGTGACACCGGGCAGGTCGGCCACGGACGGATCGATGTCTCGGGGCACGGCGATGTCGACCAGAAGAAGCGGTCGACCGCCACGACGCTCGACCACCGAGGCGACCTCGGGCCGGGTCAGGAGCACCGAGGCAGCGCCCGTCGATGTGAGCAGCACGTCGGCGTCGACGAGTTCGTCGGCCACCGCGGCGAAGCGGGCCGAGCGGGCGTCGAGCGACTTGGCGACGGCCTTGGCGGTCTCGAATGTGCGGTTGGCGATGACGAGGTCGGCGACGTGGGAATCGGCGAGCGACGCAGCCATCGAGGCGCCCATGTCGCCGACGCCGAGCACCATGGCGCGAGCGCCACGCAGACCGTCGCGGCCCTGGGCGGTGAGGTGTTCGGCGGCGAGCGCGACGGCGGAGTAGGAGACGGACGCCGTGCCCTGGCCGATACCGGTCTCGCTGCGGACCCGCTTGCCCGCCTCGAGCGCGTGACGGAACAGGAGGTTGAGCGTCGGGCCGACAGCATCGGACGACCGGCAGGTCTCCCATGCGGTCTTCACCTGGCCCTGGATCTCGTGCTCGCCGAGGACTGCGCTGTCGAGCCCGGACACGACCTCGAAGAGGTGCGCAGCGGCAGCGGAGTCGTGGTGCACGTAGAGGTGGTCGGTGAAGTCCTCGGGGTCGAGGAAGGCGACCTCGCCGAGCACGTTGCGGATGTCGGCGTAACCGCCGTGGAACTTCTCGGCCACCGCGTAGATCTCCGTGCGGTTGCACGTCGACAGGACGACGGCCTCGGAGAGGTGGTCGCGGGTGAGGAGTCCGTGCAGTGTCTTGGCCACCGCGTCGGGGCCGATCGTCATCGCCTCGCGGACCGCGAGCGGTGCGGTCCGGTGGTTCAGGCCGATGACGACGACAGGCATGTTCTCAGCAAATCCAGTGCTTCAGCGGAACGGTTGCTTTTCAGCAGGTCGAGCATCCCGGAATCGAGTGCTTCCTGCCATGGCAGTCCTTCAGTGGAACGCCCATCGGCCTTGATTCGTTCCCTCTCAGCCGAGAGGAGCTCCAACAGGTCATCGTATTCGGGCCCGAACTCGGCTTCGAATCGGCGACGGAGCCAGGGTGCCAGAGCGGGGCTGTGTCCGCCGGTCGCGATGGTGATCAGGATCGGTCCGCGCCGGACGCGGGCGGGCAGCGTGAACGTGCAGTTCGCCGGATCGTCGGCCGAATTCACCCACACGCCGGCAACATCGGCGTCGACGAAGACCTGATGGTTCACCGCCGGATCGTCCGTCGCGGTCACGACGAGTCGGTGGTCGGCGGCTTCGGGCGACGCGTACTCGCGCTCCTCGATGGTCACCGGCATGGCGCGGATCTCGTCGACGACCGACGGGGCGACCACGGTCACGGTGTCGGCGCCACCCACCAACAAACCCTCGACCTTGCCGACTGCGACCTTGCCGCCACCGACGACCAGCACCGACCGCCCACGCAGCACCAGGTTCACCGGATACTGAAAACCGTCGACGGGCATGGGAGCAGCCTAGAAACCGTTCACTGCTCGCGTCGCTGTTGGTAGAAGCTGAGGATCTGCATCTCGACGGCGAGGTCGACCTTGCGCAGCGACACGCCCTCGGGCACGTTGACGACGGTCGGGGCGAAATTGAGGATCGACGTCACGCCTGCGGCGATGAGCTCGTCGGCCACCGGTTGCGCCGCGGCGGCCGGTGTCGTGATGACACCGATGCCGATCTCGTGCTCGCGGACCACGTCGCCGAGCGATGCCGCCGATCGTACGACGAGTCCGCCGTACTCCTTGCCGACGACGTCGGGGTCGGCGTCGACCAGCGCTGCGACCGGGTAGCCACGGTCACCGAAACCGCCGTAGTTGGCGAGCGCAGCGCCCAGGTTGCCGATCCCGACGATGACGACGGGCCAGTCGTGGGTCAGACCGAGCGCCCGACGCATCTGGTTCTGGAGGTACTCGACGTCGTAGCCGACGCCGCGGGTGCCGTAGCTGCCCAGATACGAGAGGTCCTTGCGGACCTTGGCAGCATTGACGCCAGCCGAGTCCGCGAGCTGCTCGGAACTGACGGTGAGGGTGTCGGCCCCGAAATCGAGCAGGCTGCGCAGGTAGATCGGCAGCCGGGCGACGGTGGCGTCGGGGATGCGTTTCGCGGGCTCCCTGGCCTCAGGGTCGCTGTCTGGACGATCCGTCATCTCCGGTGAGGCTACCGGCGCTCGTGCGTTCGCTCACAAAGTGCTCAGTTGGCGGCGCGTAACTCCCGCTTGAGCACCTTGCCGCCCAGTCCTTGCGGGATCTCGTCGACGAAGATGATCTTCTGCGGGCACTTGTAGCGAGCAAGTCGCTGTTCGCAGAAGGCGATGACGTCGTCCTCTTCGACCGCCGTCCCCTCCTCGACCACGACGTACGCCTTGACCGCTTCGCCGGAATGCGGGTGCTGCACGCCGACGACTGCGGCCTGCGCGATCCCGGGGTGCTCGACGATCGCCGATTCGACCTCGCCGGGGTACACGTTGAACCCGGAGACGATGATCAGGTCCTTCATACGGTCGACGAGGAACAGGAACCCGGAGTCGTCGACCACGGCCAGGTCGCCGGTCTTGAGCCACCCGTCTTCGGTGAGCGCGTTGGCGGTCGCCTCGGGGTCCTGCCAGTAGCCCTTGAAGACGTTGGGCCCGTGCACGCGGATCTCGCCGGCGTCGCCCACGAGCACGTCCTGTCCGTCGGCGTCGATGAGTCGCATGCGGACACCGGGCAGCGGAGCGCCGATGCTTCCAGGGGGCGCCGGGATGCCGGTCGAGTTGGTGACGACGGGCGACGCCTCGGTCAGCCCGTAGCCCTCGGAGATGTCGATGCCGAACCGTTCCTGGATCGTCGTCCGGACGGCGTTGTCGAGCTTCGACGCGCCGGAGCCAGCGACCCGGACCTTGGCGAAGGCATCGGTCTGTGCTTCTGGCAGGTGCGCCCAGCCCGACCACATCGCGGGGGCGCCGGCGATCATCGTCACGTTGTGCTTGACGATGGCCTCGAGGGCCGATTCGGGATCGAATCGCTCGACGGTGAGGATCGAACCGCCGGTGTAGAGCGAAAGGCCGAGCACGACGTTGAGGCCGAAGATGTGGAAGAACGGCAACACGCCGAGCGAGATGTCGTCTGCGCTCTGCGCCCGATGAGGCTGCGCCTGCATCTGCTCGAGATTGGCGAGGAGATTGCCGTGGCTGAGCATCGCGGCCTTGGGGAAGCCGGCGGTGCCGCTGGTGAACATGAGCACGGCGACATCGTCCGGGTCCCGCTCGACGATCGGGACCGGCTCGGACTCGAGCAACGCGTCGAGCCCGATTGAACCGGCGATCTCGTTGTCCTCGCCCGCAGCCCGGATCACGAGTCGAAGTGAGGGCACCTGCCCGCCGTCGATGTCGGAGAACGAGCGGCGGCCAGTCGGTCCGACGATGACCGCCGACGCCTCGATGCTCGCCAACTCGCGAACCAACTCGGGGCCGGGGCTCGACGGGTTGAGCGGGACCGCGACGGCGCCGACGCCGAGGACTGCGAGATAGCTGGCGACGAAGTACCAGTTGTTGGCAGCGATGATCGCAACGTGATCGTTTGTGCCGATTCCGTTGGCGACCAGTCCGCCGCGCAAGCGGCCCACCTGGTCACAGAGCTCGCCGTATGTGGTGGTACGACCTCGGGAGATCAGGGCAACGGACTCGTCGGGATGTTCGGCGCAGACGGAAGCGAGGTTCAAACGGTCTCTCCAGTGGGTTCCCCGGGGCGGACGGCGCACAGTTGAGCACGAACCCGCCACCGGGTGCAGATGCTGGAGACGGCACACTGGTGCGGTGCACGAGGACGCCCGCGATCGCGGGATCATCACCGAGGGACTGAGTAGGTGGTTCCCCGGCGGCGTCGGCCTGGACTCGTTGTCCATCGACGTCGCTCCTGGCGAGGTGCTCGCGCTCCTCGGACCGAACGGCGCAGGAAAGACCACCACCGTCCGGCTGCTCAACGGCGTACTCGCACCCGACGCCGGATCTGCGCGTGTGCTCGGACTCGACCCCGTCACACAGGGAGACGAACTCCGCGCACGCACCGGTGTCCTCACCGAACACGCCGGCCTCGACGACCGGCTCACCGCCCGAGAGAACCTCCGCTACGCCGCGATGGTGCGCCGTCTGCGTGGTGTCGCGGTGGAGTCCCGGATCGACGAACTCCTGGAGCGGTTCGGCATGACCGAGCGCGCCGACCAGCTCGTGCGTGGTGCGTCGACGGGTCAGCGGAAGCGGCTCGGACTCGCCCGAGCGCTGCTCCACGACCCAGAGGTCCTGTTCCTCGACGAGCCGACCTCAGGGCTCGACCCGTCGGCGACCCGCGACGTCGTCGACCTGATCGGTTCGCTGGCGTCCGAGCACGGGCGAACGATCGTCCTCGCCACACACTTCCTCGGCGAAGCTGGACGACTGGCCGACCGCATGGCCGTGCTCGATCGGGGTGCCCTCCTCGCGTTCGGTCGACCCGACGATCTTGCGGCAGAACTGTGGGACGGCATGGAGTGCGAACTCGATCTCGGTGCCGTTGCGACCGCGACGGCGCTCGCCGCAGCCAACTCGGTTGTCGGCGTACGGAGCGCAGCCCCCAGCGCGACCGGAGCAACGCTCCGTGTCGACTCCCGCGACGTGGTGCCAGCCGTCGTGCGTTCGCTCATCGCCCAGGGCGTCGACGTCTACGCCGCCGTTCCTCGACCCCCGACGCTCGAGGACGTGTACTTCGAGATCGAGGCGCGCCGGGCGACCGCGACCCCGATCGCGCCGACGGGACCTCCCGCGCCACCACCGATGCGTCCACGGGTGAAGACATGAACCGGACGCGCGTCGACTGGCTCGCCGTTCGCGGTGTCGTCGGCAAGGACCTCCGGGCTGTCCGCCGGTCGAAGTCGGTCGTCATCCCGATGCTCGCCGTGCCGGTGTTGTTGATGATCATCCTCCCCGCGGCCATCGGTTTCTCGGCCCGCGCAACCGATGGCGTTGGCGTGGACCGCCTGCTCTCCTCGGTGCCCGGCGACCTCGCCCAGCCGATCCTCGAACTCCCTCAGAGCGAGCAGTTGATCGTGCTCGTCAACGGGTACCTCCTGGCGCCGTTGTTCCTCATCGTCCCGCTGATGGTCTCGGCGGTCCTGGCTGCCGACGCCTTCGCTGGCGAGAAGGAGCGCAAGACCCTCGAGTCGTTGCTGCACTCGTCGATCAACGACCGCGACCTGTTCATCGCCAAGTTCTTGACGGCGTTCCTACCAGCGGTGACGGTGTCGTGGGCCGGGTTCATCGCGTTCGCACTGGTGACCAACACCATCGCCTGGCCGGTCATGCATCGGGTCTTCGTGCCGACGAAGCTCTGGATGGTCATGATCCTGTGGGTCGCACCCGCCGTGGCCACGCTCGGGCTGTCGGTGATGGTGCGCGTCTCGGCCCGGACCAGCACGTCGCAGGAGGCGAACCAGCTCGGCGGCGCCGTGATCCTGCCGCTGATCTTCCTCGCCGTCGGTCAGTCGACCGGTCTGCTGCTCGTCGACGTCCCCATCGCACTGGCCATCGGCGCCGTCATCTGGATCGTCGCCCTGCTGCTCCTCCGCGGCGGCGTCAAACGCTTCACCCGCGACGCCCTCGTCGCCCAGGTCTGAGAAGGCAGCTCGCAGCGAAGCGAGAACGGCCCAGTGTCACGTCAGCAGTACCAGTTGGATGAACGCTGCGCCGATGATCATGAGCAGCAGGATGCCCAGGAGGATGGTGGTGCCGGGTCTCATGACTCTTCTCCTCTGCGGGCGCCGAGCTCGACGCTGGTCGTGACCCCAGGTGTGGGCTGGTCGTTCTCGTCGAGGCGTCGCAATCGGACCTCGGTGCCGGTCCGGGTGCCGAGTTCCGCTTCGGCCGAACGCCGGTCGAGCGCAATGGTGAGCACGCCGTAGCTGTCGATCAGGATCCCGATCTTGCCGTCGGCGATCTGCGCGAAGTTCTCGACGCGCGTCAGGAGCCGCCACTCGTCGTCCAGTTGGCCGGCACCGATCTGCGCCTGGAGCACGTCGCCCCACCCGTCGAGATCGTCGGGATCGAGGTTCAGTTGCGAGTTGCCGAAGTGGTCGACCCACATGACCTCGGCCACCAAGTCGCCATCGTCCTCCCGGGCCACGGGCAGGATCCCCGGCGTGAGCGAGTTGGGGTCGACGATGTCGCCCATGTCGGCG
>JBBSLH010000201.1:0-7630 GCA_038255425.1 Acidimicrobiales bacterium | reverse complement strand
CGGTCGTCTCTTCGTGTGGCAGGCCGAACTCGCCGAGACGGGCCGACCCGGCGCCGAACGCGTGGCGTTCATCGCCGGTCTGTCGCCCGCAGAGGATCTCGAGTATCGACGTCGGACCGAGGAGATCGCCGACTGGTTCGACCGAGGCTCGTTCGAGATCACGGACATCGGCCACATCGCCATCACAGACGCGCTGATCCCGGATCTCGAGCAGGCGATCGCACACGAGGCCGAGCCGTTCGCTGTCGTCGGAGCGGACTTCGTCGGGGTGGCATTCGACCGCGGACTCCTCGTCTCAGCCGAACACGAGACCGATGTCGATCGGTGGTTGGAGCTGCACCAGCGTTTCGTGCAACAGACCGTCGGCGTGTGGATCGAGTGGGCACGATGACCGACATCGACATCGACACCGGCATCGAGGCCGGCCCGGGTCAGCAGGCCCCGCCGATGATCGATCATCTCGCAGTGGCGGCCGTCGTGGTCGTCGGTGTGGTCCTCCGCTTCGCCACCTCGTCACCCCTGTGGCTCGACGAGGCGCTCAGCGTCAACATCGCCGAACTACCGATCGGCGACATTTTCGATGCGCTGCGGCACGACGGACATCCGCCGCTCTACTACGTACTCCTCCACTACTGGATGGAGGTCGTCGGCGACGGTGACGTGGCGATCCGGACGCTCTCGGGCCTGTTCTCGGTCGCCACGCTGCCGCTGGCGTGGATCGCAGGACGGCGCCGATTCGGGCGGTCGGGGGCGCTCGGCGTGGTCTTCGTGACCGCCATCGCTCCGTACTCGCTCCGCTACGCGACCGAGGCCCGGATGTACTCGCTGGCCCCGTTCCTTGCTTTCGCGGCGTGGCTCGTCGCCGAGGACCTCCGGTCTCGTCCGAACCGGTGGCGCTGGGTCCTGCTGGCCGTGCTCACGGGATTCCTGTTGCTGACCCATTACTGGGCGATCTACCTCGGCCTCGCGGCCGTGCTGCTCCTCGGATGGCGGTGGGCGCGGTCTGGAGCCAGAGCGGAGGCCCTCCGCGTCGGGTCGGCGCTGGCGGTCGGAGCGATTCTCTTCCTTCCGTGGCTGCCGTCCTTCGTGTACCAGGCGACCCACACCGGGACGCCGTGGGGCGTCGCCGGACGGCCGACCCGTGCCGTCTTCGAGTTGGCGGGCGGGCTCGGCGGCGGCGACCGATTCGCCGAAGGTCCACTGTTCGGACTCTCGGTCCTCTTTCTCGCGGTCCTCGGGCTGTTCGTCGTCGGCAGCGGAGCGATGCGTCTGGTCCTCGACCTGCGCACGTCGGACACGGTGCGGGCGGAGGTGTCGATTCTCCTCGTCACGATGGCCATCGGCTTGGCGGCGGGCTTCGCGTCCGATGCCACGTTCATCGCGCGATACGCCGCCGTGTTGACGCCGATGCTGTTCACCGCAGCGGGCGTGGGCCTCGCAAGGCTCCCTGCGCGTTGGCCGCGCCGGTTCGTCGCCGTCTCGTTGGTCCTGCTCGCCGGTGTTGGCGGCTATTTCAACGTGGTCGATGCCCGGACCCAGGGTGAGCAGGTCGCGACCCGGATCAACTCTGCCGGCGCTTCCGGCGACATCGTGGTCTTCTGCCCCGATCAGCTCGGACCTTCGACATTGCGGTCACTCGACGACGGGTTCGATGCGGTCGCAGTGCCGACGCTCGAACGACCAGATCGCATCGATTGGGTCGACTACGCCGATCGAAACGCTGCGGCTGACGTGGACGATCTCGTCGCCGCGATTCTCGAGCGGGCTGAAGATCGCACGATCTGGCTCGTGGATTCCCGTTCGTATCGGACCTACGAGGTCCTCTGTCCCGGTGTCTGGGACGGCTTGGCGGCCGCTCGGAGCGCCACGACCGAGGTCATGCCGGACGGCCAGACCTTCGAGCCGTCGACGTTGACTCGCTTCGACCCGTAGGAGCGCAGGAGTTCATCAGCCGACGGCGTGGAGTGCGGCGGGCGAAGCGCGCCGGATGAGCAAGATGTCCGCTGTGCGGATGCTCGCGACCCGAGAAGACCAGCAGTCGACAACTCCGCGGCCCTCGTCCACCTCGAAGAACGTCGTCATGGGACCTTCCTGCTCGTACGCGTCGGCGTCCACGACTTCGACGGTCTGATCCCGCATGGTGATGTCGTAGGTGCTCATGGACCAAAGGTACGACCGACATCCTGTGTGGCGGAAGGGGGACAACCCTGTGACTTCGCGGCCACCGCTGTCCACACCCTGTGGATCAGCCCACCTCGGCGTCGCGGCGCGGCGGCCCCAGTCCGGCCGCCTTGAGGAGACGGAGCACGCGGCCCCGGTTGCCTCGGAACGGTTCGAGGAGTTCGACCATCTGTGCGTCGGTGCCCCGCCGCTCGCCCGTGAACACGAACGCGACGAGGTGCTTCAGCGCGGCATCGCCGACGGGGACGGCGTCGGGATCGCCGAGGGCCGCTTCTCGCACGCGAGCCGACGTCCAGACGCCGAGTCCGGCGATCGACCGGAGACGTTGCTCGGCCAGCTCCGGCGGATCGTCCACCACGGTCTCCACGGTCGCAGCGCGAGCGGCGGCGCGTCGTACGACATCGGCCCGTGATCGTTCGAGGCCGAGGGGGTGTAGGTCGTGGTACCCCGTCGAGGCCAACGTCCGTGCGTCCGGGGGGAGGAGGAGGTCGAGCCCGGACGGGCCCGGTGCAGCCTCGCCGAGAGCTTCGACCAGCTGGCGGTACGAGCGTCGTGCCTCGAACAACGACACCCGTTGGGCGCACACGGCCGGCACGATCGCCTCGAGCACACGCCGGGTCGCTCCGATCCGGAGACCAGAGACACGAGACTGGAGGTCGGCGATGAGGGGATGGTCGGTCGGGAACATGGGGTCGTCGGATTGGCCGACGAGCTCCGGAACCTGGTCGAGCGCCCACTCGGCGCCGTCGCCCCAGGCCGTGGCTCGGAGGTCGGTTCCATCCACGAGGAGGTGGAGGGTCGCTGGGCCCTCGGGTGTCCGGCTGGCACGAAATGCCTGGTCCGACTTGAGCTTCGTGCAGGGGTCGCCGCGACCGATGCGGAGCGGCGCCAGGGTCAATCGGAGGTCCAGCGGGCGGTGCAGCGTGAGGACACGGTTCCGGGGAGTTGCGTCCATCAGTGCGTGCCAGTCTGCGGGAGGTTCCGACGTCGTCGCCAGTCCTCCTGGACCATTGCCCAGCGCTCGTGGTCGCGCCACTCGCCGTCGACCATGAGGAAACGAGGGGAATAGCCCTCGAGGCGGAAGCCGCACCGGATCGCCAGACGTCGAGATCGTCCGTTGGCCGGCTGGATGTTGGCCTCGAGTCGATGGAGGCGCAGCTGAGTGAACGCGACCTCGAGAGTCATCTCCACGCCTTCGCTGAGATGCCCGCGCGGCTGTTCACTGATGAAGGACGCCCAACCGAGGGCGGCGGACTGCAGGGCGCCACCCGTCATGTTGTTCACGTTGACGAATCCCACGATCGCATCGTCGTCGCGTCGACACACCAGGAACTGCTCGATGTCGACCCGATTCCCCCGCGCGATCCACGTGCGGTACTCCGACATGGAGTCTGGACCCTGGACGAACGGTGCAAGGTTCTGGCGTTCCCGCAAGACGCAGTCGACGAACTCGCGTCCGTCCTCAGCGGCGGGTTTCCGGAGGTAGCTCGCACCCCGTGCGGCCACTGCCCTGCGCATCTCAGCGCGCCGTGTCGGCAGTCGCGATGGCGCGCGCCCACGAATAGTCGGGCTTGCCGCTCGCGCTGCGTTTGATCTGAGCGACCTCGAGGTACGACTTCGGCAGCTTGAATCGGGCCAGTCGCTCACCCGCGTGCGCCGCGATCGCACCATGATCGAGACCCTCACAGCCTGCCGTCGGTGCGACGACCGCGACGATCTCTTGACCCCACTGCTCGCTCGGTCGGCCGACGACGAGGACGTCGTAGACCGAAGGGTGGTCCTTGAGCACCTGCTCGACCTCCTCGGCGTGCACCTTCTCTCCACCGGTGTTGATGGTCACGGACTCTCGTCCGAGCAGTTCGATGCGACCATCGGCGCGGAGCATGGCTCGATCGCCAGCGACCGCGTGGACGACACCGTCGATCTCGGGGAACGTCGACTCCGTTCGCGCTCGGTCTCCCAGATAGCCGAGCGGCACACGGCCGCGTTGGGCGAGCCAACCGACGGCACTCGATCCCGGTAGCAGCGGTCGGCGCCGCTCGTCGTCCAGCACGGTGGTCGAGTCGGAGGCCACGAAGATCCCGGACTCCTCCTCGGTGTCTCTGTCGGAGGAATGGACGCCGTGACGGCCGGTCTCGGACGAGCCGAGCACATCGAGGATCCTGAGCCCGGGCACGAGCGACAGGAGCTGTCGTTTCGACGTCGGCGACAGGATCGCCCCGCCGGTCATCAGCAGCCGCAGACCCGACAGGTCGCGTGGCGCACGCTGCAGTTCGTCGGCGAGCGGGCGAGCGAACGCATCGCCCACGATCAGGAGGGAGCTGGCTCGTTCTCGTTCGCAGGTGTCGAGCACATCGCCGGCGTCGAGATGGTCGGTCTCACGTTGCACGATCACCGTTCCGCCGGCGAGCCAACAAGACAGCGCGTTCCAGTGTGCTGCGCCGTGCATGAAGGGCGGCGCGGGAAGTGCTCGTGGTCGGTTCGGCCGGGCAGCACGGTCGGCGACCTCGCTCATGGACCCCGTGACACCCAGCGCACTGTGGAGGAAGTCGTCCTGGCGCCACAACACGCCCTTGGGGCGACCGGTGGTGCCGCCCGTGTAGACGACGTAGCGGTCGTCGCCGTCCCACGCCAGGTGCGGTCGATCGGCGCTCGACGACGCCAGCCACGCCTCGTACTCGACCGATCCGGACACTGGCTCGACACCGGAGTCATCGTCGACCACGACGAGCAGGCGCAGATCGGGGCACTGGGCGAGGGCCTCGTCGAGGACCGGCGCAAACCGTGCGTGGTACACGATCGCTGTCGCCGCACAGTCGATGAGCACGTAGACGAGCTCGTCGGCCGTGTACCGATAGTTCACGTTGACCGATGCCGCCCGGGCCTTCCAGCAGCCGAGCATCGCCTCGAGGTATTCGTTCCCGTTGGTCAGCAGCAGCGCGACGTGGTCGTGGGGACTCTCCCACCCGTGGTCGACGACTCGAAGGGTGCCACCGACACCGGCATCGAGCAGCCCGTGCGCGAGGCGGCGCGTCCGCTCGGTGACGTCGCCCCACGAGAGGCGGCGATCCCGCCAGATGATGCATTCGCGCTCGGGCGCGACCTGGGCGACGGCTTCGTGGAGCGCGGCAATGCTGCGGCCGCCCACCGGCTACTTCTCGGTGATGGTGACGCTGTTCATCTTGTCGCCCACGGCGATCGACTGTGCGATCTCGACCCCGGAGGTGACGTGACCGAACAAGTTGTAGAGCTTGTCGAGCTTGCTGGTGCAGTCGGCGATGCAGATGAAGAACTGACTGCCGTTGGTGTTCGGGCCGGCATTGGCCATGGCGAGCGCGCCGAGCGTGTACTCGCCCTTCACCGGTTCGTCGTCGAACTTGTAGCCCGGTCCGCCGCGGCCAGAGCCGTCGGGATCGCCACCCTGCACGACGAAGTCGGGCACGACGCGGTGGAACGTCAAGCCGTCGTAGAACCCGTCTCGCGTCTTGCAGACGAACTCGTTGACGGTCTTGGGAGCCGCCTTGGGGTCCAGGTCGGCGACGATGTCGCCCTTGTCGGTCGCGATCGTCACCTCGTATGTGGTGTCGAGGTCGATCTTCATCTCATAGGGCTTGGCCATGCGAGAACCCTAGGGGCGCGTCGTTCCATCCATGGAGTCGAGTGTCCGGTGGCACAGCGGCGGTGGGGTGCGCGGTCCGTAGGCTCGCCGGCATGGCGATGCCACATGATGCGCGAGAGCGCGCCGAACTCTGTGCCCGGTTCGACTCCCTCGGGCCGGATGCGCCGACGCTGTGTGGCGACTGGGTGACGGCGGACCTCGCTGCCCATCTCGTGGCCCGCGAACGCAACCCGATCTCGGGACCGGGCATCGTGGTCGGCGGTCCGTTCGAACGCTTCACCGACTGGGCGATGCGCCGAGAAGCACGGCGGGGCTACGAGGCGGTCGTCGACCGGATCCGGACGGGCCCGCCTCTGGTGCCGTGGGGTCTGCCGGTCCTGCGCTCGCTGCTCAACCTCAACGAGTACTTCGTGCACCACGAGGACGTCCGCAGGGCCAACGGAGAGTTGCCGCGCACCGACCGGCCAGAACTCGAAGATGCCCTTCGTCCCGCCGTCGCACGGATGGCGGCACTCCAGCTGTGGCGCGCGCACGTCGACGTCGACCTGATCGACGAGACGGGGCGGTCACTCGCTCGACGTGGTTCCGCCCCGCCTCGGATCATCGGACGACCCGGTGAACTGCTCCTGTGGCTCAACGGCAGGGGATCGGTTGCTGACCTCGCATTCGAGGGGACCGAAGGTGAGGTCACCGCGCTCTGGGATGCCGACCTCGGGCTCTAGCCCTCGTCTCGAGGTGTTCCCCGAGCGTCACGCATCTTCGGCGACGTAGGACGACACGCCGGCCCAGATGACCTGGGTCAACAGATCGGCCAGCGCATCAGGGTCTGCGCCTTCCTCGAGGACGTGCGCCGCACCCGCCTCGAGCATGCCGAGGATGCCGCTCACGAGCAGCCGCGCTTCGGCACTCCCGCCGAGTGACCGGGCGAGTCTTTCCGTGCGGGCAGCGATCGCATCGCGAACGGCAGGATGACGAGACGAGCCGGCCGAGGCGATGAGACTCCAGCGCTCGCGATGTCGAGATGCGAATTGCAGATAGGCCCGCACGGCGACGTCGAGGCGCTCTCGATTGTTGCCGAGCTTCTCGAGGGCGCCGTCGACCTCGTCGTCGAGGCGAGTCATCTCGCTGGTGTATGCCGCTGCGAAGAGGCCGCCTCGGTCCCCGAAGTAGGAGTACACGAGGCTGCGGGACACGCCGGCTTCCTCTGCGACCGTCTCGAAGGAGACGTCGGCGGGGTCGTGTTCGGCGAACAGCCGCGCCGCTGCCTCTGCGATCTGACGCCGGCGCACGGCAGGATCGAGCCTGGTCCGGGCTCTGGGTTGCGGTGTCATCGGCGGCCTCCCTCCCTGGCCGGTCCTGCAGCTCGCCGTTCAGGCGGAGCCGTTGGAGCGGCTCGGGCTCGCCACCGATGTCGTCGCAGGTGGAGCGGTCTCGCCGACGAGCGGGAAGTGGCACGCGACGTAGTGGTTGGGACCGACCTCGCGGACCTGGGGCTCCTCTTGCGAGCAACGCTCGGTTGCACGCGAGCAGCGGGTGCGGAAACGGCACCCGGAGGGGGGATCGAGGGGCGACGGCAGGTCGCCGGCGAGATCGCCGGTGTCGGGCACGACGTCGGGATCGGGGAGGGGGATGGCGGACAGGAGCGCTGCCGTGTACGGGTGCGCCGGCCGGTAGTACAGGTCGTCGGGCGCCGCGACCTCACAGATCTTGCCGAGGTACATCACCGCGACGCGGTCGGAGACGTTCTTCACGACGGCGAGGTCGTGGGCGATGAACATGAGGGTGAGGCCGTAGCGCGCCTTCATGTCCTCGAGCAGGTTCAGGATCTGG
>JBBSLH010000200.1:0-7630 GCA_038255425.1 Acidimicrobiales bacterium | reverse complement strand
TCGTCGGACACCTGGCTGCCCAGGACCCAACCGCCTCCGTGGAAGTAGACGACGATGGCATGGGGGCCTTCGGTGGCCGGACGGTGGAGGCGATACGACAGCGGTCCGGCCGCGCCAGGCATCGTGCCGTCGACCGTCTCACCGACGTCCGGCCCGGGCGGCCGCTGCGCGCTCACTGCGGCGTCGAACGCCCGTGCGTCATCAGCAGACATCGTGTCCATCGCCGGGAGACCGAGTTCGGCCATCGTCTCGAGGAGTATCTCGACGTCGGGCATGAGGCGCCGGACGACACCGTCGACGCGCTCGACCCGATCACCGGAGCGACGTTCGAAGCCGAGGTAGTCCGACTCGACGACATCGATGCAGACCTGTCGATACCGATCCACTCCACCGACATAGGGCAGGAAGACCCTCGGCTTTCCCGGCACGTTGGCGCCCATGTACCAGGAGTTGGCCTGCGGGTAGAGGGTGAGGTCGCCCCAGTCGTTCACGTGTTCGACCCACGCGTCCTCCGCCACCTCGGTCGGCTCGATGACGTCGAGGTCGTCGCGTCGGAGGTCTTCGATGCAACCCGTGATCCAGTCGACGTGCTGCTCGATCGACACCATCATGTTCGAGAGGACCGAGGGGCTTCCCGGGCCGGTGATCATGAACAGGTTGGGGAAGCCGACGCTCGTCAGCCCGAGGTACGTCTTCGGTCCGTGCTCCCACTTGTCCGCGAGACGCGCGCCGTCCCTGCCGGTGATGTCGACGTTGACGATGGCACCAGTCATTGCGTCGAAGCCGGTCGCGAAGACGATGGCGTCGAACTCGAACGACTCGTCGGAGCTGTCGAGTCCGGTCTCGGTGATGGTGTCGATCGGCATCGAGAGGAGATCGACGAGGCGAACGTGCGATTGGTTGAACGTCTCGTAGTAGCCGCTGTCGAGGCACAGCCGCTTGCTGCCGACCGGGAAGGTCGTGGGGCACAACGTCTCCGCAGTCTGCGGGTCGTCGACGATCGAGCGGATCTTGTCGCGTAGGAACTCGGCTGCCGTCTCGTTCGCATCAGGATTCACGAGGATGTCGTTGTACGACCCGGTGATCGACAGCAGGTGACCCGAGGCGTATGCATCCTCGAACTTCCGGCGCCGTGCGTCCGGTTCGACCAGCAGCGCACTCTCGACCGGTCGCTCGCGGGGCACGCCGGCGCCCGACCAACGAGCATCCTCTCGGTACTCGTCGCGTCGTCCCTCGATCTGGGCGCGCTTGTCGTCTCTGATCGGCCCATTGTGTGCGGGCATCGAGAAGTTGGGTGTCCGCTGGAAGACGGTGAGCTCCGACGCCTGCGACGCGATGATCGGGATCGACTGGATGCCGCTCGAGCCCGTGCCGATGACGCCGACGCGCATACCGGTGAAGTCGACACCCTCATGTGGCCACCGACTCGTGAAGTAGCTGGGCCCGGCGAATCGATCGGCCCCGGCGATGTCGAGGTCCTTGGGAACCGAGAGACAGCCGGTCGCCATCACGTAGTGGCGACAGATGACCGACCCAGCACCGCTGCCGTCGGTCGCCGCGGTGTTCACCGTCCACAGGGAGGTGTCGTCGTCCCACACCGCCGAGACCACGCGGGTCTCGAACCGGATGTCGCGGCGGAGGTCGTGTTTGTCGGCGACGTGGTTCACGTAGCGGAGGATCTCCGGCTGCGTGGCGTAGCGCTCGGACCACTCCCACTCCTCGTCGAGTTCGGGATCGAAGCTGTAGGAGTAGTCGACGCTCTCGATGTCGCATCGGGCGCCGGGATAGCGGTTCCAGTACCAGGTGCCACCCACCCCGTCGGCCGCCTCGAGGACGACGGTTGAGAAGCCCGAGTTCCGGAGTCGATGCAGGAGGTACAGCCCCGCGAATCCGGCGCCGACGACCACCACGTCGGTGTCGGGGACGGACGCGTTCGAGCCGTTCGATTCGCTCATGGGGCCAGTGTCACACACGCCCTCGGAGCCATGCGCCACTCGAACCTTGACCGCACCCCGATGCTGGCTCGGTTTCGCTCTCAGTCAATTGATCACTTCAGAAAGTACCGACGATGACTGCAATCGCCATCGAAGACAAACGTCTGACCGAGACCTTCGCCGCACTGGCCAACACGACCCGACGGGTGATCCTGGCGCGACTGTCCGACGGCGCCGCCACGGTGAACGAGTTGGCCGAGCCCTTCGCGCTGTCCCTCCCTGCCGTCTCGAAGCACATCAAGGTGCTCGAACTCGCCGGACTGGTGATCCGTGGACGGCAGGCCCAGCACCGGCCGGTCGCGCTCGATGCCGAACCGCTCGCCGCAGTGTCCGGCTGGGCGGAGCAGTCCCGCCCGCTCTGGGAGGAACGCCTGGACCGTATGGACGACTACCTCCGACAACTCCGATCCGACCAACGACAAGGCGAACGACGACTCGTCTACACCGAGTCGATGTGCGACGCCGAGGGCAATGTCACCCCCGCAGCGGAGATGGGCATGCCCGACGACCATCCGACCGAGACGCGGGTCGTCATCGAACTCGCCGACGACGGCGGCAAGACGAAGTTGACGCTCATGCACGTCGGCGTCCCGGCCGACTCCCCCGGCGCCACGGGCTGGACGATGGCGCTCGACAAGCTGACCGCGCACGTCGAGGCAGCGAGCAGCTGATCCCACGGAGCCTCCGCGGGTCGGGCGCACCTCGTCGCCTTCTCCAGCACGTGACGATGACACCCACCGGGCGGGCCGATCGTCCGTAGGATCATCGCCGTGGAGGGGCGCGGACGAGCGGTGCGGTCCGCAATCGCAGTGGCGGTGTTCGGACTCTTGCTGATCGGCACCCTGGTGGGTAGCGACGACTGGTTTCCGTTCGCCCCCATGCGCCAGTACGCCTACGCCGTGGACCCCGACGGTCGGATCTCCCGGCACCACGTCGAGGCGATCGGCATCGACGGGCAACCGGTCGAGATCGGGTGGGCCGACATCGACATGCGTCCCGCTGAACTCGAAGGCCTGCTCGGTCCGCTCGAGAGTCGCGACGAGCGGCTGGTGGAGGTGCTCGAGACGTTCCGGACCAACCGGCCCGACGCGCCACCGACCTCCGGTATCCGGTACCTCCGCACGATGACCCAACTCGTCGACCGACGAGTCACCGATCCGCGGATCATCGAACTGTCCAGGGTGGACGTGCCGTGACCGTCGTCGACGTGACCACCACGTCACCTGGCACGAGCCCGTGGGGACGATTCTGGTTCACGCCCGTGCCGGCCGCTCGACTCGAGATCTTTCGCCGCGTCATCGCGTTGTACGTCCTCGTGGACGTCGTGTTCGTGACGTCGTTCGTCCGCGACCACGGATCGGTCGACGCGGCGCTCTACCAGCCTCTGTTGATCGGGCGGCTGCTCCACCTCCCGGTCCCCGGCGATCTGGTGGTGACGTCGACGATGGCCGTCGTACTCATGTCCGCGACAGCGATGGTCACCGGACAGGCCAATCGAGCCGTCGGTTCGGTCGCAGCGTTCGCCTATCTGTGGTGGATGGTCATCGCGTTCTCCTATGGGAAGGTCGACCACGACCGTTTCCCTCTCGTGCTGGCGCTGTTCGTTCTCGCGTCCGTCCGACCGACCTCGCTCTCCGATCGGTCTGCTTCCATGACGGCTGGCTGGGCACTGCGGATGGTGCAGGTCGCTGCCGTCTCGGTGTACTTCCTCTCGGCGGTGGCGAAGGTGCGCTACGGCGGCTGGCTGTGGGCCAACTCGGCAACCCTGACCCAGGCGCTGGTCCGGCGGGGCACGTCGTTCGGTCGCGCCGTACTCGACACCCCCGCGGTGCTCGTGGTCGCGCAGTGGTGCGCGGTGGTGTTCGAGGTCATGTCACTGCTCATGCTTCGACGAGGTCGGATCGGAACGATGGCCGTCGCGCTCGCGATCGGGTTTCACGTCGTCACCTGGTCGCTGCTCACCATCGGCTTCTACCCGCAGGTCGTGTGCCTCCTCGCGTTCGCCCCGCTGGAACGGCTCCGCCGGGACGATCCACGGGAGCGGTAGTAGACCTCGAACGCTGGCGCCGCGAGGCGGACGCGTTCTCTTCCTGTCGCCCAAGACGGTCGGGCACCGTCGGTGGAGTCAGCTCTCCAACGTCCGTCTGTAGACATTCGTCTTCATCTCAGCCTTAGAACTCCGGACCGGGACGAGCTTCGCTGTCATACCCCATCAATACCGTCGACCAGGTGCCTCGGATCTGTTCCTTCTACGGAATCGTCATCGCCATCTACTACGACGACCACCCTCCGCCTCACTTCCACGCGAAGTACGGAGACGACCAAGCCCAGGTCGCGATAGCCACCGGCGAAGTGCTCGCTGGCTCGCTCCCCCGGCGGGCGTTGGGTCTCGTTCAGGAGTGGGCCGCGATCCATCGCGAGGAGCTCCATCTCGACTGGCTACGCGCCGAGCGACAGGAGCCACTCGTTACCATTGACCCGCTGCCATGACCGCTCCCTACGAGATCCTCGCCGTCGAACATCTCGGCGGATTCCGCCTCCGGCTCACGTTCGCCGACGGCCTCGTCGGCGACGTCGATCTGTCCGACCGACTCCGTTCCCCGGTCGGCCCTGTCTTTGAGGCACTCCAGGACGCTGAGTACTTCTCCCGGGTCGCGGTCGACTCCGCACTCGGCACCATCGCGTGGCCCAACGGCGCTGACCTCGCCCCCGATGCCCTCCACGCCCAAGTGCTCAGTCTCGCGTGAGTCCGGTTGCGGCTTCGGATGGCACGGTCGCCAGAACCACCGAATGAGCGGCGGCACCGTTCTATCGCCTTGGAGGTCGAGGAAGGACCCCGCGCGATCGGCACTTATGTGGGTAATCGAGTCAAGAGATTTCTGGTTATGTGGGTAATCGAGAATCACGGCGCGGCCTTCTGGTTGCGGTCGATGAGCATCTGGAACAGGTCGACGCGATGGTGCTGATCTCGTGCCGAGGCGTGATCTCGTTGGGCTTCGAGGACGGGGTTGAACGACGCGTTCGTGGAGTAGTGGGCACACGATTCGCAGATCGATTCGAACTGGCAGTCGAGTTGGACGGGCCGGTTGCAGTGCCCGTTGGCGAGCATGCGTTGGTCGACGTCGTCGCCGAGCGGTCCCATCGCTGCTGACCCGGTGCCGTCGGCGCGTAGCCCGTTGGGTTTGGCGTAGAGGGCGTCGACGCGGTCGATGACTTGGTCGTAGGCGTCGGACACGGTCCGGTCCGCGATGCGGGCGTAGACCATGGTCATTCGCAGGGTCTTGTGGCCGAGCATCTCCGCGATCGCTTCGAGACTCATACCCCGATTGATCGCCTGGGTCGCGAGCGTGTGACGAAGCTGATGGGGATGGACGTGTCCGATCCCAGCGGCCTTCGCGACCCGGACAACCATCCGGGCGACCTGGTCGCGGGACACGGGACGGCCGTCGACGACGATCAACCGGTCGATGTTGTCGGCCCGGCTGGCCTGGTGGGCTTCGAGTTGCTCGACGAGCTGGGCGTGCAACGGGATGCCGCGGTCGGTGTGGAGTTTGCCGACCGGGACCAACAGCCAGTGACGGCCGTCCCGGAAGCTGACCGCGCCGGCTTCGAGGTTGCAGAGCTCAGACACGCGGAGGCCGGTGCGGGCCAACACTTCGACCACGAGACGACGGATCGGATCGGCTTGGGCGGCGGCGCGCATGAACTTGCCGGCCTCGACATCAGACAGAAACTTGGGGAGCGGCGCGTCCGGGGTGGGCAGGTCCCCGTTGAAGATCAACACGCGGGTCGGCGCGTCGGGGTAGTCCCATTCCGACACCCGTTCGAAGAACGTCCGCAACGTCCCCAACGTCATCCGGATCGTCGCCGGCGACAATCCCCCGGACCGCCCCGGCAGCGATGCCAGGTGTCGTTTGAACCCTTCGATGTGGATCCGTTCGACCTCGACCAGGCCGCGGATGTCGGGATGGTTGGTGGTGATGTAGCCAGCGAACCGGCGCAGCATTCCATCAGCAGACCGGACCGACGCCGGGCGAAGCGACAGAGCGATTTGGTCGAGGTAGCGGGTCATCGTGCCCGCCAACACGGGCGCTCGCCGGGTGAGCTCGGGCCAGTCGATCTCCCGGACCCGACCCCGACCACCAACCTGCGGGCGAGGACCAGGAACCACGAGCGGGACGATCTCGAGAGCGGTCATCGGGTCATCCCTTCGCCGGCGGCGACGAACAAATCGGCGTCGATCACCGCGCACGCTCGTTCATATTCTTCGGCCAACCACTCGTTCGCGAGGTGGACGTAGAGGCGGGTGGTCTCGATCGACCGATGCCCAGCCATGACCTGCAGGGCCTCGAGTTCCATGCCCGCCTCGCGCAGCCGAGTGAAACACGTGTGCCGCAACTGATGACACGTCACCCGACGCAGCCCGGCCCGATCACGGGCCGACACGAACACCTGGTTCAAGCCCTCGAACGACAACGGCCGACCCCGACGCTGACCCTTCAACACCACGAACACCCGATCGGTGTCGGTGTCGGGTCGTTCGACGGTCAGGTAGTCGCCGACCGTCGCGAACCACCGCCGGCTGATCGGTACGTGGCGTTGGTGGCCGCCCTTGCCCTCGACGATGAACACCCGACGTTGCGGGCCGTCGAGGTCCTCGAGCCGCAGACCGAGGACTTCGCAGCGGCGGAGCCCGCCGAACACCATCGCTTCGAACATCGCCCGATCCCGCAGCCGTCGACACGCCCGCAACAACAAGTCGACCTCGCCCGGATCCATGATCCGCGGGAGGGTCCGGGGGGTGCGGATCAACGGCACGCCCCGATGGCCACGGTCACGGGACCGGCGCGTCGACAACCCGCGTGGGACCGGGTTCTGATCCACATCACCGCGCACGAGTAGGTAGGAGTAGAGCGAGGACAGTGACGACAACCGGCGTTGGATCGTGCGAGCTGACAAGCCCGACTCGCCATCGACCAGACGCACCACCGTCGGGTCGCCGATCGCTCGTTGCGCGGTGATGAACGCCAACACGTCCGCGGTAGTCACCTCGTCGGGTTCCTTGGCGACGAGCGTGAAGAACACCTTCAGATCGAAGCCTGATGCCAGGACCGTGTTCGGTCGACACCTCGCGGCGAGGAACTCGAGATAGTCGTCGATCACGTCGTGACCGAGACGCACGAGCACCCGATCATCAGACGCGGGAGACCGAACAAGACACGGGGTCCAAGACATACAGGCATCCATTTCCGGCCCCGGCGGGGCCACGACACACCGTCTCCCGCCCGCCACCCTGCGTCCACCAAAGACGCCAGGGATTACCCACATATCCTCACTTATCCGACCATCTCCCGCAAGCGATCTACGACCGGCGCGGCAAGATCTGCCTCGCAGCCAACGATCCGGTGGACGCGCTGATTTGAGTGAAGAGCGACCTCCCAAACTCCGATCACGCGACCGATCCTCGCGGCCATCGCCGCACCCTCCCTCTGGTGAGAGCCATACGGCGCCGCGTCGCCCACAGCGTCCACCTCGGCGATGGGGATCACGAGGACGCGGCGTACCAGGCGGGTAGGCGACCTGATCTCGACGGTCGCTGGGTCACTCGACAGACGCAACTGCCACGGTGGCCGGAT
>JBBSLH010000199.1:0-7788 GCA_038255425.1 Acidimicrobiales bacterium | reverse complement strand
GAGCTCGTGGCCGGTGCTGGGCTGGTGCTCGGGTTGTTCACGCCGCTGTGCGGGGCCGCAGTGATCGGGACGATGACGGTCGCGCTCATCACCAACCACCGTGGCAACGGCTTCTTCATCTTCCGCCCCGGTGAGGGCTGGGAATACGTCATGACCCTCATCGCCGCGGGTTTCATGCTGTCGACCGTCGGCGCCGGCGGATGGTCGCTCGACAACGCGCTCGAGATCTTCGACCCGGTCCCCGGGGCCGCTGGCCTCTGGATCGCGTTGATCGGTGGCTTCGGCGGTGCAGCAGCGCTCCTCGCGGTCTTCTGGCGGCCGGAACCGTCTTCAGCGGAATGACGACACGTCGCTACCCTCCGCACCCATGTCTGATCTGATCACCGTCTCGCTCCCCGATGGTTCCAGCCGTGAGCTGACCACCGGCTCGACCGCCGGCGATCTGGCAGCCGACATCGGCTCCGGCCTGGCCAAGGCCGCCGTGATCGCCGAGGTGAACGGCACCGAACGAGACCTGTCGCACCCGCTCGAGGACGGCGACGTCGTCAGCATCGTCACGACGCAGTCCGACCAGGGTCTCTACGTGATCCGGCATTCGACCGCGCACGTGCTCGCCCAGGCGGTGCTCGAGTTGTTCCCAGGCGCCACCTTCGGGATCGGCCCGCCGGTCGAGAACGGCTTCTACTACGACTTCGAACTCCCCGACGGCGGCACGTTCTCCGAGGACGATCTCGGGTCCATCGAGGGTCGGATGAAGCAGATCCTCAACGAGGCGCAGCCGTTCGAGAAGACCGAGATCGGCGCCGACGACGCCCGCAAGGTGTTCGCCGACCACAAGTACAAGCTCGAGATCATCGACGACGCGTCCACCGACCCGATGTCGGCCACGTCGTCCAAGGGCGAGGTGCGTTGCTACGAGAACATCCCTCCCGAGCCGCGCCCCAACCAGAGCTTCCACGGGCACGACGGTTTCATCGACCTCTGTCGTGGTCCGCACGTCCCGACCACGAGTGACCATCTGGGTCACTTCAAGCTGCTGCGAGTCGCCGGCGCGTACTGGAAGGGCAACGAGAACAACCCCCAGCTCCAGCGCATCTACGGCACGGCGTGGGCGACGAAGAAGGAACTGAAGCAGCATCTGGCACGGCTCGAGGAAGCGGCCAAGCGCGACCATCGAAAGCTGGGCGCCGAACTCGATCTGTTCAGCTTCCCGGACGAGATCGGCTCGGGACTGGCCGTCTTCCATCCCAAGGGTGGGATCGTCCGCCGCGAGATGGAGGACTACTCCCGTCGTCGTCACGAGGAGGCGGGCTACGAGTTCGTCTACTCACCGCACCTGTCGAAGGGGACCCTGTTCGAGAAGTCCGGGCACCTCGGGTTCTACCGCGATGCCATGTTCCCGCCGATGCACTTCGACGACGAGGGTGGCCCCGACGGGACGGACTACTGGCTCAAGCCGATGAACTGCCCGTTCCACTGCTTGATCTTCGATTCCCGGCAGCGCAGCTATCGGGAGCTGCCGATCCGCATGTTCGAGTTCGGATCGGTGTACCGCTACGAGAAGTCCGGTGTCGTCCACGGTCTCACCCGAGTCCGCGGAATGACCCAGGACGATGCCCACATCTTCTGCACCCGCGAGCAGATGGCCGACGAGTTGGCGTCGCTGCTCGACTTCGTGCTCGGGCTCCTGCGGGACTACGGCCTCGACGACTTCTACCTCGAGCTGTCGACCAAGCCGGACGAGAAGTGCATCGGCTCGGACGAGGACTGGGCCGAGGCGACCGAGATCCTGCGAGTCGTCGGTGAAGGAAAGGGCCTGGACCTGGTGCTCGACCCCGGCGGTGGCGCGTTCTACGGCCCCAAGATCTCGGTGCAGGCCCGCGACGCCATCGGCCGGACCTGGCAGCTGTCGACCATCCAGCTCGACTTCCAGGGGCCACAGCGATTCGACCTCGAGTACGTGGGCAGCGACAACGAGCGCCACCAGCCGATCATGATCCACCGAGCGCTCTTCGGGTCGATCGAGCGGTTCTTCGGCGTGCTCACCGAGCACTACGCGGGAGCGTTCCCGACGTGGCTGTCGCCTGTCCAGGCCGTGGTGTGCCCGGTCGCCGACGACCACGACGACTACGCATTCACCGTGGCCGACCAACTCCGGCAGGCCGGCATCCGCGTCGACGTGGCCGTCGCCAACGAGGGACTCGGCGCCCGCATCCGCAAGCACAAGCTCGAGAAGGTGCCCCACATCCTCGTGGTCGGCGGCGACGACGTGGCCAACGGCACCGTCGCCGACAACATCCGGGGCGGCGACAAGCCCGAGCGCGATCTTCCGGTCGCCGACGTCGTCGAACGGATCACGACCGAGATCCGCGACCACACCTGATGCTGGATCGCCTGTGGGCGGGGTGGCGGACCTCGTACATCGACGAGGTGACTGCAGCGGGCGGTGGCGGACTCCCGTCGACCGACGGCTCCGTCTTCGCCCGGATCCTGCAAGCGGTCGCGGACGGCGACCTCACCGACGAGACCGCCAACATCGTCCACCGGGGCTCGCATGCGTTCGCGATCCTCAACGCCTATCCCTACGGGACGGGCCACCTGCTCGTGATGCCGTATCGAGAAGTCGGTGACCTCGAGTCGCTCACCGCGGACGAGTCCGCCGACCTGTGGAGTCTGCTGAACGAGGCCGTCGTGGCGGTGAAGACCGCATACCGACCCGAGGGCGTCAACGTCGGGTTCAACCTGGGCCGTGCGGCTGGTGCCGGCGTCCCGACCCACGTGCACGGCCATGTCCTGCCCCGGTGGGACGCCGACTCCAACTTCATGACCGCCGTCGCCGAGGCCCGGGTGCTGCCAGAGCCGCTCCCGGTCACGTGGCAGAAGCTCAGTGAGGCCTGGCCGACTCGGTGATCTCGCCGTCGGCGGTGAACGTCAGGAACCGATCGAGGTTCTTCATGAACCATCGATCGTGGGTCACCGCGACAACGGTTCCCTCGAACGTCGCCAACACGGTCTCGAGCGCCTCGGCCGACGTGACGTCGAGGTTGTCGGTGGGCTCGTCGAGCAGCAGGAGGGTGCAGCCGCTCAGCTCGAGCAGCAGGATCTGGAAACGCGCCTGTTGTCCACCGGAGAGGGTGTCGAACGTCTGCTCCGCAGCGCCGTGCAACTCGTAACGCTTGAGCCTCGACATCGCGGCGCCCCGCGCCAGGTCGTGTGATTCGAGGATCGCTCGAAGCGTTCGCCCGAGCAGTTCCGGATGGTCGTGGGTCTGTGAGAAGTGCCCGGGACGGACGCGTGCGCCCAGCTCGCATCGACCATCGTGCGCGACGGAGCCATCGCCGGCCAGGAGGCGGAGCAGGTGCGACTTGCCTGTTCCGTTGTCGCCCAGGACCCCGACCCGCTCGCCGAACCAGATCTCGGTGGAGAACGGGAACGTCAGGTCGGTCAGCTCCAGATCCTCCATGACGATGGCCCGCTTGCCCGTGCGCCCGCCGTCGATCCGCATGGTGATCTTCTGGTCGTTGGGCCGTTCGGGTGGTGGGCCCTTCTCGTCGAAGTGGCGCAACCGCGTCTCGGCGGCGCGGGCGCGGGATGCGTTGGCATCGGAGACCTTCGCCCGTTCCTTCATGATCCGCTTGTAGTCGAGCAGGCGTTTTCGCTCGTCGACCCAGCGCTGGTGGTCCTCCTCGAGCTTCTCGAGGCGATCGATCCGTGCCTCGGAGTAGCCGGTGAACGAGCCACCGTGGGTCCACGCGCCATCGCCCTCGATGGTCACGATCCGGTGGGCGCTGCGGGCGAGGAGTTCCCGGTCGTGGCTGATGAACAGGATCGTCTTGGACGACTCGGCCAGGCGCGCCTCGAGCCAACGCTTGCCCGGGATGTCGAGGAAGTTGTCGGGCTCGTCGAGGAGGAGTACCTCGTCGTCGTTGCGGAGCAGGTACTCGAGTGCGAGCCGCTTCTGCTGTCCGCCCGAGAACGTGGCCAGCGGTCGAGACGATGCCTCGTCGACGTCGAGGCCCACGGCCTCGGTGGCACACACGTTCCACAGGACCTCGATCTCGTACCCGCCGATCGCGCCCCATTCGCCGTGCGCGTTCGCCAAGCGATGCCCGGCCTTGTCGATGAAGGACGGTTTGCCACCGTCGGCGGCGCTGTTGGCGGCTCGGGTTGCGTCGTCGAGGGCGCGTGCCGCAGCGGCGATCGCCGGAGGGGCGAGCGACACGAACAGGTCGCGCACAGTCCGCGATTCGCCGCGCATGCCCACGAGCTGGTTCATGACGCCGAGTCGACCGTCGACCGCGATGGTCCCGGAGGAGGGGGAGTCGTGGCCGGCGATCAGCCCGAACAAGGTGGTCTTGCCCACGCCGTTCGCGCCCACGAGCGCAGTGTGTTGGCCGTCTCCGACCTTGAACGAGACGTCGCTGAAGAGCCGCCTGCCGCCGGGCAGGTGGTGCTCGAGCCGGGTGACGTCGATCGTTCCCACGAGCGGTGCACGCTACCGTCGCGTCTGTGACTGCCCCCGAGGAGAATTTCGACGAGCTGCCCGACGACCTCGATCCGTCGGCCTATGTCGGTCCCTACGTCTTCCCGGACAACAACCGACGTCGCATCCCCGGCTATCTCTACCTCGCAACCGCGGTCGGCTGCATCGCCCTCTGGGCGGCGGCGGGCGACGATGCCGTGCTCGTCAACGATGGCTTCCTCGTCATCGGCGTCGTGTTGGCGCTCGTCGGCGCCTACCAGCTGCTCTCGGGCTTCGACCTCGTGGTCGACGAACAGGATGCGCTCGTGGGCGCATCCCGAGCCGTCGGATTCCCCGTCGGGCACGCCTCAGCGCAGATGGGCTGGCGCGGGCTGCGCAGCCGGCCCACGTGGCGAATCCTGCTCTACTCGGCCGAGGAGCCGCCGGAGAAGCGTGGTTTCGTGTTGGTCGACGGCGTCGACGGCGAGATCGTCGACCAGGTCGTCGAGGCCAATCCCGAAGACTGGTCCGACCTGGACGGCAAGCTCACCTCCTGATCAGGCGTAGAAGGCGATGACGTCGAGAATGACGTGCGTGAGCCGATCGGCGTAGATCTGGATACGGCCGGCGGCGGTGCCGACGGTGGTCGTGTTGGCGACGGTCTGGCCGCTGGCCGACCAGTTGACGGTCGAGAACGGCGGCGGCGTGGGCAAGCTCGCGTCGGCAGGAGCGAGCGAGACGTAGCCGGCGAGTTCGGTGTCGGTGACCGTGACGTTGACGACGACGCCCGTGGAATCGTCGGGGACGTCGGTGGCGATGGTGAGGTCGATCTCCCTGACCTCGCGACGGGCCAGGCGTCGCTGCACTGCGCCGCCATTGGTCGGGGTGCGCCCGGGTCGGGAGTCGTAGGCGCGCTGGGGCGTGGGCAGAAAGTGAGGACCTCGGTCGTTGAGGCGGGTCCACACGCCAGGAGCACCGGCCTCGGTGCACAGGAACAGGTCGCCGTTCGAGTCCGTCGCGAGGGAGCCGCGCCAGTTGCTGTCCGGTGGAGGCCCCTGACGTGGCGGATCGAACGGGGCGTCGAGGTGGATCTGGGGACCGGACGTCGAGCTGAACGCCCCGCCGAAGCCGGAGTCCGACTCGCCGCCGACGCCGATGAACGACTCCGATCGTCCGAAGACGCCGATGCCGAATCCGCCGGTCGCATCTCCGTAGACGCCGAAGCCGCCCCGTTTGTCGGAGATGCCTTGCACGCCGTGGCCCCCGACGCTTCCCTCCCGGCCGTCCCTGCCCACGACGCCGGCAAACCCTCCGGTCGCCTCGAGTCCGATGAGGCCGCCGATCGAGATGACGGACTCGGGGGTGGTCACGGTCGTGGTCTCGTCGGCGGTGTTGTCCACGCCGAGGACGAGTGGTTGTCCGGTGTCGGCGGCGGCCGGTGCGGCGGACACGCCGACGGCAGCGCCGGCGATTCCCGCGCCCGCCAGCCCGAACAGTGCACGTCGAGACAGCGTGCCTTCCGGAACGGGCTGTCTCTCGCGCTCGTGGAGGCGGGTCTCCAACTCGTCGACCCGGTCCTTGAGACGCGTGATCGTGGTGACGAGGTCGTCGAGATCGGGGGTCATCAACGTATTTTGGCCGATGACGCCGTCTGGCTCAGACCACTTCGGAGATCACCTGTTCCGCGGCCCGGAGATGGTCGGCGATGGTACCGACCGCGTCCTGGGTGGGCCGCAGGAGGTCGTCCCAGTCATCGCTCGCGACGGCGTCCACGGCGTCAGCGGCGCGGGCAGCGGTCTCGGCGAATCGGTCCAGTAGCGTCGACACTGCGGTTCCGTCGTCGGCGAGCGTCGCCGGGAACTCGACGGCGGCGTCGCGCGACCGGAGGGCGTCGGCGAGCGCGACGACCACGGCGTCGGCGGTGACCAGATGTTCGGCCGCAGTCAGACCCGCCTGCCCGGCTCGGCGCGCGACCTCATCCGGATCGTCTCCGCTGTCGTCCTCACCTGGCGATGCCAGCACGCCACGAAAGCGGCGGGGGAACGAGCGCAGTGCGACGGCGGCATCCGACGGAGCGAGGGCGCGGTCAGCAGGCATCAGCGTCCCCTTGCGGACCGAAGTCCACGGCCGATGTCGAGTTGGTGGTGTTTGGCCTCGTGCAGTCCGTACCGGGCCAGCGAGTCGATGGTGAAGATCTCGCCGTCGCTGCGTTCGCCCGAGGACTCCCACTGGGCGTCTTCGAGCGAGCGGAGCGTGTCGGCATAGCGACCCGTGGCATCGGCGATCTCGCCGGCCACGGCTGCTGGGTCTGCCTGGTTGTAGGCGTCGTCGGTGACCGCGGCATCGTGATCCCACGACTCGAGGCGGACGCCTGGTTCGTCGGCCATCAGACGGGTCCGCTCGTCGAAGAGACGCAGGACGTCGCGGACGTGGCAGGCGTACTCGAGCGGCGACCACACATCGGGCTCCGGGCGGGTCCGCAGCAGGGCCGGCCCGTCCTCACCGGGGAGATAGCGGGTGAGCGGGGCGGCGAACTTGCGGCCCAACGCGCCGATCTCGCCAGCGACGTCGTCGACGGCGTCACCGTCGAACTGGCATTCGGGGCAAGGATCGGTCATGGACCGACCCTATCCTTGGGCCTGCCCGGACCCCCGGGTAGCCTCATCACTGGTCGCCCAGTGGCGGGCATCCCACTCTGACCCCAACATCTGGACACGCCATGTTCGACGGTCGCTTCCGCTCGAGTTTCGAGAAGGGCCTGAAGCCGATCGGCGCAAACCTGCGCCGTGCCGGTGTCAAAGCTGATCATCTCACGACGTTCGGCGTGCTCATGTCGGGCGCTGCCGCGTTCGCCATCGCCAACGGAGCGCTGCGGGGTGGATTCCTCCTCCTCGCCCTCACGGCGATCCCCGACGTCCTCGACGGCGCCGTGGCCAAGGCGTCGGGTACTGCATCGACGCGCGGTGCGTTCTTCGACTCGACGATGGATCGCGTCGCCGACGCGCTCTTGCTCGGGGGCGTGGCCTGGCATCTCGACGTCACCGAGCCCGGTCACATCTCGCTGCTCCCGATGGCGATCCTCGGAGCATCCCTGATCATCTCCTACGAACGAGCGAAGGCCGAGTCGCTCGGCTTCGACGCCCGAGGCGGACTCATGGAGCGGGCCGAGCGGCTCATCCTCCTGGGACTGGCCCTGCTCTTCGACTCGCTGCTCATCCCCGCGCTGTGGCTGATGTTCGTGCTGACGGTCTTCACCGCAGGGCAGCGGTTCCGCAAGGTCTGGGTGCAGGCCACCGCCGACGTGCCGATGTCGACGCCGATCGTCG
>JBBSLH010000198.1:0-7809 GCA_038255425.1 Acidimicrobiales bacterium | reverse complement strand
GGGTAGTGCCCGCTGGAGCGCACGCCCCCGAGGTCGTCGATGTGGCCGAGTTCCGCCGCCACGTCGTCCGGTGTGTCCTCGAGGTAGTGACGGAGCTGGTTCCACGAACCGTTCGGTCCGCCCTCGGCCGAGCAACCGTTGTCGGAGACGACCATCACGATGGTGTCGTCGAGTCGTCCGGCGCGCTCGATCTCGTCGAGCACACGGCCGATGTGATGGTCGGCATGCGCGAGGAAACCGGCGAAGACCTCCATCATCCGCGAGTAGAGACGGCGACGGTCGTCGTCGATGTCGTCCCACGCCTCGACCCACGATGGTCGAGCAGAGAGTTCGGCGTCGGGAGGCACGATCCCCAGTTCCTTCTGACGGGCGAAGGTCCGCTCACGCCACGCGTCCCACCCATCGTCGAACTGCCCGCGGAAACGGTCGAGCCATTCGACCGGCGCCTGGTGGGGTGCGTGCGGCGAGCCGGTGGCGTACCAGAGGAAGAACGGCCGATCGGGATGGTGGAGCTGGTGGTCGCGCAGATCTCGGATTGCTTCGTCGGCCAGGTCGGCGTCGAGGTGATAGCCGTCGGCGGGTTCGGCGGGCGGCTCCACGTGGCTCTGGTCGCGCACGAGATTGGGCGTCCACTGGTTGGTCTCGCCGTTCAGGAATCCGTAGTACCGCTCGAACCCGAGGCGCGTCGGCCACATGTCGAAGGGTCCGGTCGCCCGCTGGTCACGGGGCACCAGGTGCCACTTGCCGATCGCAGTCGTCGACCAGCCGTTGGCCAGGAGGATCTGGGCCATCGTGCCCGCCTCGCGGGGGAACACCCCGGTGTAGCCCGGATAGTTGAGCGGGAGGTCGGGCAGCATTCCCATCCCCACGCGGTGGTGGTTCCGTCCAGTCAGGAGGCAGGCCCGAGTCGGCGAGCAGACCGCAGTGGTGTGGAAGTTCGTGAATCGGACCCCGCGCTCGGCGACGCGATCGAGGTTGGGCGTCGACAGGTCGGATCCGTAGCAGCCGAGCTGGCCGAAACCGAGGTCGTCGAGAACGATCACGACGACGTTCGGCGCGTCGCTGGGGTATGGCTGCGGTACGGGCTCTGAGGTCGAATCCTTCAGACCCAGCTCGATCTTCATCGGGCGTACTCCTCGACGATCGGCGCCAGATCGGTGGGCGAAGCGCCGTGGAGGATGACGCCGTCGCAGCCGAGGTCGAGCTGATTCCGCACTGCCGCCACGCAATTCGCCGGCGTCCCCGTGGCGCTCGGCGCGAGCCATTCGTCCGGGAGGAGCGTGGCGACGTGCTCGAGCTGCTCCGTCGTCGCCGACATGTCGAGCGCCGGCGTGGACTGCACGACCTCGTCGGCCCGGAACCGCTCGAGCACCGCAGGATCCCACCCGTTGGTCCGCACCAACAGATCGCCATAGCCCTGGAGATAGGTGGCGAGCCGACCCACCGTCTTCATCAGCCGCCGGTCCTCGGGCAGATGATCGCCGATCGTCGCAAAGCAGGACCACACCTTCACGTCGGAGGGGTCCCGACCGGCCTTCTCCGCCGCTCGCTTCACGGTCTCGACGCACCGCGCGGTTGTCTCGTCGGTGAAGAACGTGTGCAGCACCACTTCGTCGAAGCATCGGCCGGCCAGCTCGAGCGTGTTCGGGCCGAACGCCACGAGGCTCATCGGTAGGTGTTCGTCGAGACCGGAGTCGATGTGGAGGATCGGGTACTTCCCCGCTGGTCCGTCGTGGCCGAACACGGTCTCGCCCCGGAAGAGCCGCCGCATCAGCCCGGCGAAGTCCTCCATCTGCGCGGTGGTGATGTGATCGATCCCGAAGGCGTCCTGCATCGGCGTGATTCCCCGACCCAGGCCGAGCACGAATCGTCCACCGGTCAGGCTCTGCATGGTCGATGCGAACGCGGCCGTCACCATCGCGTGGCGGGTGTTGTGGTTGGTGGCCGCCGTCTGGATCCGGATCGACTCCGTCACCGCCCCTGCTGCGCCGCAGAGCGTCGCCGCTTCCTTCTGCTTGTACCGCTCGGAGATGAAGGCCGTGCCGAGGCCCATCGCCTCGCCGTCGATCACTTCTCGCACGATGTCGCGGGACGACTCGGGCTGACCGGCCAGCGCGTAGAAGCCGAGTTCCGGGAATCGTTGCGGGCGGCTCGTCATCCGCCGGACGTTAGGACCCGACGACGACTCGGTGGGCGTGGGAGCGAGTCGGAGTACTTGGCGGCCAAGGGGCCGACGATCGCGGTGAGCAGTACGTAGGCAGCGGCCAGACCACCGAGGTCGTCGCCGTCGGCCAGTCCGACGCCGAGCGATGCGATCACGATCGAGAACTCGCCGCGAGCGATGAGTGCGGTGCCCGCGCGCATCCGGCCTGCCGGACCGATGCCGGAACGTCCGGCGGAGATGTGGCCGGAGAGCACCTTGGTGAACACGGTCACGACGGTGAGGCCGACGGCAGGAACCAGTGCGTCGGCCACGGTCGACGGTTCGATCTGGAACGAGAAGAACAGGAAGAACGTGGCGGCGAACAGATCCCGAAGCGGGCCGATGAGCTCCTCTGCCCGGTCACGCACCTGACCGGTGAGCGCGAGGCCGACGAGGAACGCCCCGATCGCGCTCGACACCTGGACCTGCTCAGCGAGTCCGCCGACGAGGAGCGTGAGCCCGAAGACGGTCAGGAGGAGGGACTCGTCGCTTCCACCGGCGAGCATCGCGCTGAGCTTGTCCCCGAAACGGATTGCCAGGACGAGGATCACGACGACGGCGACAACCGCTCCCATCACGGTGAGGACGGTCGCGGCCGCATCCTGTCCAGCAATGAGGGCGGCAACGACCGGGAGGTAGATGGCCATCGCCAGATCCTCGATGACCAACAGATTGAGGATCGATGGTGTTTCGCGGTTTCCGAGACGCTTCAGGTCGGTGAGCACCTTCGACACGACACCGGACGAACTGATCCACGTGACTCCTCCGAGCAACACCGCCGCCGTGGTCTCCCAACCCAGGAGCAACCCGAGGCCGAGGCCTGGCGCGAAGTTGGCGACCGCGTCGACGATCCCGGGCACCGCGCCGGTCCGGAGCCCGGTCTGGAGTTCCTCGCCCGTGTACTCGAGGCCGAGCGTGAACAGCAGGAGCAGCACGCCGATCTGCGCGGCGAGCGAGATGAAGTCTTCCGAGACGTCGAGTGTCGCCACGCCGCCCTCGCCCACTGCGAGACCGGCGAGCAGGTACAACGGAATGGCCGTGATGCCCATCCGACCGGCGAGACGCGACAGCATCGCCAGGGCGAGGGCGACCGCGCCGATCTCGACGAACGCGAGAGCGACGTCACCACCGGCAGCGGCCAGGACTCCGGTCACGATCGCACGGCGACACGAAGCTGCTCGAGCGATTCGGGCGAGCCGACGGCCACCGCGACGTCACCAGCGAGGAGCACGAAGTCCGGCCCGGGGGCGGGCTCGGTCGTCTCCCCACGGATCACGGCGACGATCGAGGCTCCCGTGCGCGACCGCAGATCTCCATCGGCCAGTGTGCGTCCGGTGAGCGACGACTCGGCAGTGACCTCCAACCAGTCGAGCGCCAGCCCCTCGATCCGCTGCTCCATCGCCTGCATGGCCTCACTGACCTGACTGGCCCCGAGCAGATCGCTCAACGTGCGGCTGTCCTCGGCACCGAGCGACAGCATCGACTGCGCTCGATCCGGGTCATCACTCGCGTACACGACGACCTCGCGCCGCCCGCCGTGATGGCAGACCACGCCGACGTTCTCGCCGTCGGCGCTGGTGAACTCGTAGCGGACCCCGACGCCGGGGAGTTGGATCTCGGTGATGTCGGCCATGAACCCATTGTGGCTGGCGCAACTACCGTCGCGGTCCATGAAACGAGCGCGTCGCCGGGACTGCGGAATGCTGCTCGCCGTCGCCGGGTTCCCCTCTCCGTGACCGCGACCGACCCGCGTTCGGACTCGAGCCCGGACGACCTCTTCGAGCGCTACGTCCTCCCCGAACTCGACGTCCTCTTCCGGGTCGCGATGTCGATCACACGGAACCCGAGCGACGCCGAGGATCTCGTACAGGACACCTTGCTCCGAGCGTTCCGGTCGATCGAGCGTTTCGACGGGCGCTACCCGCGCGCCTGGCTGCTGACGATCCTGCGAAACGCGCAGATCAACCGAGTTCGGCGCAAGCGTCCAGAACTGCTTCGGGACCCGGAGTCGGGCGAACGGCTCCTCGAGCAGCAACACCCACATGACAGCGCGGAGGACGACGCGCTGCAGGACACCTTCGACGCCGAAGTCGAGCTCGCGTTCACGGCGCTGCCGGACCGCTTCCGACGCGTGGTGGAGCTCGTCGACCTCGACGGCAACTCGTACCAGCAGGCGGCCGATTCGCTGGGCGTCCCGGTCGGGACGGTCATGAGCCGACTGCACCGGGCACGCAAGCGCATCCGCGACCACCTCGACACCAACGGACTCGTCACGAGGAGCGAATCATGAAGCTGTCCTCCCGCAAGAACAACCGTCCGCTGTCCTGCCGTCAGGTGGGCAAGGTCATCCAACAGTTCCTCGACGGCGAGATCGACGACGACACCCGCCTGCGCGTCGCCGATCACCTCGACGACTGCCGCCGCTGCGGTCTCGGCGCCGACACGTACCTCCAGATCAAGGCGGCACTCGCCCGCTCGGCCACCGAGCCGAGCGCCGACGCCCTCGACCGACTCCGCACGTTCGGCGAGCGTCTCGTGGCCGGTCATGAACCCGGCACCGCCGATCCGTGATCGACCTGCTGCTCCCCCGGACCGATGGCGGGGTGCTGGTGCAGGCAGTCGTGGCGTCGATCGTGTTCGTCGCTGCGCTGGTCGCTGTTCGGCGCAATCCAGAGCTTCGGACCTTCGTGATCGGCGTCGGCACGATCACCGCGGCTTGGATGGCGCTCCGCACCGTCCACTGACACTGCGAGTCCATCTCAGGCGACGAGCTCGGTGTCGGGCTGGAACGCGGCCCAGGCGAACCAGAAGGTGTCGACGTGGTCGATCATCGTCAGACGTTCGCCCGCGAGCGGGCCCGACACGGCCTCGCCGAGGATGTTCCACAGGCTCCCTGATCCCACGTCCTCGAAGCCGTCTGCGACGGGACGGAACTCGAGACGCTCGCCGTCGAGGAGAGGAGAGAACACGCCCGTTGCCCCGACGTCTCGACCATCGGCGACGTTGGCACGGTCGAGGGCCGAGGCCGCTCCATCGACGTGCCACACGAGAAGTTCCTCGTCGTCGCCGTCGACTTCGACGATCCCTTCTTCCTGCAGGAGATCGAGGTGCACCGCGATCGAGGCGTCTCCGTCCTCGATGCCGATGACACGGTCCTTGGCGGCGAGGCGACCATCGACGTCGCCGTCGAACAGGAACGGCGACGACTCCACGTCGTCGTACCCGGGATAGGGATTGGCGCCGTACTGACGATCGAAGCCGGTCTCACGGGACAAGACCAGAGCGTCCGGGTTCGCGTCGCGGAATGTCGCCCAGCCGACGGTCGACATCGGGAAGGTCTCGAGGTCGGCACCGGTGAGGTGGCCGACGACGGCCTCGCCCGTGAAGTGACTCCAGAGCGATTCGGTCTGGCGGTCATACATCACGAGTGCGGAGTTGTAGAGCTGGCCCGAGGTGCCGAAGTCGAGCACGCGATCGTCGAGTCGGCGATCGTAGGCGAGCGACGAATTGCACAGCGGGCAGTAGGTGACCGAGACCGGGACGCCATCGATCGTGTCGTTCACGATCTCGTGCCAGATCAGGATCTGCACCGGATAGGCGCGGGTCTCAGCGCCGACGGTCAGCGCGAGGACCGGCTCGGTGTCGTCGAGGAAGTCGACGTCGCCCACCGCGACGAACCGAGGCTCGTCGATCGGAGGAATGCCGTCAGGCGCCGGACCACCGGACCGGATCGCGTCCGGGTCGATCAGGGGATCGGGGAACGACTCGTCACGCGGGTCGTCGAGTGCTGACGGCACATCCTCCCGGGAGGACGACTCGACCTGCGGCACGGTGATCGTCGATCCGTCTTCGCCGCCCCCACCGACGTCAGTGGCACCCGGAGTGTCGTCGCCAGCACAAGCTGCGGCGAGGAGGGCGGCAACGGCCAAGGCGGCGAGTCGGGAGGTGGCAGGCACACGACGGGAACCCTGCCGTGACGCGCGACATTCCTCAGCAGTAGGGGCGGGCGAGGGTGAGGAGGTAGCCGGGCTCGACCGTCCACGTCTCCTCGACCACGAACCCTGACTGCCACAGCTCGTCGGTGATGCGCTCTGGGGTGAACTTGGCGCTGATCTCGGTGCGCATCTCCTCGCCGGCCTCGAAGTGGATGGTCGTGCCGAGTTGGCCGAGGTCGACGACCTGGTCTGACGTCGACCGGAGACGCATCTCGATCCAGGCCTCCTCGGCGTTCCAACGGGCCAGGTGGTCGAACCGATCGGGATCGAAGTCTGCGCCGAGACGATCGTTGACGTGCACCAGTGCGTTCTTGTTGAACGCTGCCGTGACACCTTCGCTGTCGTCGTAGGCGCGAACGAGGACGTCGGGGTCTTTGACCAGGTCGCAGCCGAGGAGGAGTCGGTCGTCGCTCGACATCACACAGTCGAGGTCGAACAGGAACCGTCGGCGTTCGTCCGGTCCGAAGTTGCCGATCGTCCCGCCGAGGAACGCAACGAGACGACGGCCCTCGCGCGGGATCTCGCCGAGGTGGCGGTGGAAGTCGCCGACCACGGCGTGGATCGACAGATCGGCGTAGCGCTCGAGGAGTCGATCGGATGCTTCTCGGACCGTCTCGCCCGACACGTCGAAGGGCACATACCGCTCGAGCTTCTGGGCTGCGGCCATGGCGTCGAGGAGGAGCTCGGTCTTGTCAGAGGTCCCCGATCCCAACTCGACGAGCGTGTCCGCGCCGGAGAGGTCGATGATCTGGTCTGCGTGATCAGTCAGCAGGGTCGCCTCGGCCCGCGTGGGGTAGTACTCGCCGACGCGGGTGATGTCGTCGAACAACCGGCTTCCCTGTTCGTCGTAGAACCAGACGGGCGACAGGCGCTTGGGGTCGGCGGTGAGGCCCTCCAGGCAGTCGGCCGAGATCGTCTCGAACCACTCCTCCTCGGTCAGGTGCACGTCGACCGTGAGTTCGGCGGTGGAGTCGGTCATGGGGTCCTCTGTCGTGAGGGCCGAGTGGGAATGTCTCGGGCGAGGCGCAAGCCGGTGAAGGCCCAGCGTGCGGGTGGCGGGAAGAAGTTCCGGTAGGTCGGACGGGTGTGGCCCTGCGGCGTGATGCAACAGCCGCCTCGCAGCACCTGCTGGTTCACCATGAACTTGCCGTTGTACTCGCCGATCGCGCCCGGTCCGGGCTCGAATCCGGGGTACGCCGTGTAGGGCGACGAGGTCCACTCCCAGACGCCGCCGAAGAAGTCGGTCCGGCCAGACTCCACGGGGCGCGGATGCAGGACATCGAGGTCGAGCACCGACAGGTCGACGTCCACGTGTTCACGAGCGACGATCTCCCATTCGGCTTCCGTGGGGAGTCGGGCGTCGGCCCAGCGGGCGTAGGCGTCGGCTTCGTAGTAGCTCACATGGCACACCGGTTCGGCGGAGTCCACGTCTCGACGGCCGGAGAGCGTGAAGAGGGTCCACGTGCCCTCGTCGTCTCTCCAGTACATCGGCGCTTCCAGCGTGCCGTCGCACACGAGCGCCCAGCCGTCCGACAACCACAGTTCGGGGCGTTCGTACCCGCCATCGGCGAGGAACGCCTGCCAGTCACCACACGTCACGGTGCGGTCGGC
>JBBSLH010000197.1:0-7810 GCA_038255425.1 Acidimicrobiales bacterium | reverse complement strand
GGTCGAGTTCGGTGACACCGCCGCAGCGCGTGGTCTTCAGGTGATCATCGCCGGAGCCGGGGGAGCAGCCCACCTGCCCGGCATGCTCGCCGCGACCACGTCCCTGCCGGTCATCGGGGTTCCCATCGGTCTGCGCCATCTCGACGGGATCGACTCGCTGCTCTCCATCGTCCAGATGCCGGCCGGCGTCCCGGTCGCGACCGTCGCCATCGACGCAGCCCGCAACGCCGGCCATCTCGCCGCCCGCATCATGGCCCTCACCGACCCGGTCATCAGGGAGCGTGTCGATGAACACCGTCGGGTGATGGCCGATGCCAGCCGAGCATCCAACGACCAACTCCACACCGGGCCAGCGGGGATTGGCTGATCCGCGCCGACATGCACGACCCGGAGACCGACGTTGCGTCGGCGAAACGGACCGAAGGCCGGGCGTCGGAGAAGCATGATCAACGTCTCCCGATCGGCGGGGGTGTGGCCGCAGTATGCAGCGTCAGCTTCCGATTCGGAGCTTGGCGTTGTTCCAGGTGAGGAGATCTCCCGCGGGGTCCAGGCGGATGATGGTCTGCCCTGAGTAGTGCTCCTTGGTGGCATCGGGTAGGCCACGCTGGGCGGGCATGTGCGCTGCGTACTTGTCGGCGAACGCGCCGCTGATGCGATCGGCCTCGGGTCCAGGCTCCAGGATCACCGCTCGCGCCGGGAGCTCGACCGCTGCCAGCTCGACCCACGCCGCTCCCTGCTCGACGAGGAGGCACGCTCGGTCGTCGTTGCGGATGCGCAGCACCTTCTTGCTTCGAGTCTGTTGGACCATCCCAGTGACCGCGGCTGCGCCGGTGAGCGACTGTGCGCCCAACTGGGCGACGAGCTGGCCGATCTGGAGTGAGATCACCGCGCCGAACGGGATGGCGACGAACATCACCGGCATGATCGTCACGCCGGCGAGGAAGTCGCACTGGTCGAGGAACTCACGCCACCAACGACGGATGTCCCAGGTGCGACGAGCGCCTTCGAGAGCCAGCGCCGCCATGCCGCCCAACGCATCGAGGAACGCGCCGGGCATCCGCAGAACGCGTGACTGTCCAGTCATCGCACCATTCCCCTGTATCCCCCTACCGACCGGGGTGACCGTAGTCACACGGTACAGATGCATGCAAACTTACAGAGATCGTGACGTTTCGGGCCCAGCGGGAACGAGACAAGGATGGGCGACGCTCCCGAACGAGACGAGACCTCAGCATGAGTACGGACCTGCCGCACGAGGACCGTGCACACGACTTCGACATGCCGTTGGGCGAAGCAATGCGGACCCAACGGGCGATCCGCCGGCTGACGAAGGAGCCGGTCAGCGACGACCTCGTCAAGGAGCTCATCGAGTTCGCCTCCAAGGCGCCGACCGCACAGAACCACCAGGCCTGGGAGTTCATCGTCGTCCGCGACCCCGAGGTGATCGCCGAGTTGGCGAAGCTCAATCGACGGGTGTGGCGTCTCGCTGACAAGCCAGTGGCGTGGCTCAACCGCAAGAACGAGAGGTTCGTCCGCACCCACCGCGCCACCGCGCACCAGGCCGACAACTTCGAGGACATCCCGGTCCTGATCGTCTGCTGCATGACCGCGACCCGTCACGCGTGGTCGCCCGTGGTGGCGGCGAGTTCGTACGGCTCGATCTTCCCGTCGGTGCAGAACCTCCTCCTCGCGGCGCGGGCTGCGGGCCTCGGCGCCAACCTCACGACCATGCCGCTGACGATCAACTTCTCTGCCCGTCGCGTCCTCGGGATCCCGTGGCGGGTGACCCCGGTCTGCATCGTGCCGCTCGGATGGCCAGCGGGCCGCTACGGCCCGACGACGCGCAAGCCGGTGGGGGAGATCACCAGCCTCGACCGCTACGGCAACCGTGCATGGCAGAGAACACCGGGAGCGACGTGAACCTGGAGCGGCCGGCCGGTGGAGCGCGGAGCGAGCGCATCCCACCGGTGGGGTTCTCGTCCGGCGGGAGCGGCGTGAGGTGGGGCACCGGGGCGTGAGGCCGCGATCCCATTCGAGATCGCACGCCGTACACGTGATGTGGATGAGCGCGCCGCCGTCTTGTGCGCTCGACAGGTGATCGTCGGTGCCGCACGAGGGGCACACGAGGTCGTCACTCATGGCCAGCGTCCCACCAGAGACCCAGAAGCGGCGGGGGAATCCTGGTCTGCCACAGATCTGCAACCGGGTCCAGCGAGGTTGCAATCATGGCTACTCTTCGCGTTTCGACGGTCGGCAAGCGGGGTGATGCGGTGGCCGGATTCCAAGCACTCGAGTTCCGAGCGCTGGGTGGGCTCGGCGTCACCTCCGATGGCCACGAGCTGAACCTGGGCGGACCCCGCCAGCGCCGGCTGCTGGCAATGCTCCTGATCCACCGCAACACGGTCGTGTCGGCCGACCGGATCGCCGATGCCGTCTTCGCCGGCGAACCGACCCCGGGCGCCACCACGACGCTTCGCAGCTACGTCGCCAGGCTGAGAAAGGTGCTCGATGCCGCAGCGACTCCCGGACCCGACGGCGACCCCGGGGTGCTGGTCACAAAGGCGCCAGGGTACGTGCTCCACGTTCCCGACGACGCCTTCGATGTGGGCCGCGTCGAGGCCGCGATCGCCGAGGGCCGAGTACTCGTGGCCCGCGACGACCCCGGTGGCGCTGCGGTCGTGCTCTGGGAGGCGGTGCAGGTGTGGCGGGGCGACGCCTACGCCGAGTTCGCCGACGAGGACTGGGCCAGACCCGAAGCCCAGCGGCTGGGCGAGCTGCGATTGGCGGCACTCGAAACGCTGTTCGAAGCGGAACTGAACTGTGGTCGGTCGGCCGAACTGGTCCCCGAGCTGGAGTCGGCGGCGTCGGCTCACCCACTCCGGGAGGCATTCCGGGCCCAGCTGATGATCGCCCTGTACCGCAGCGGGCGTCAGGCCGACGCGCTGCGCGCCTACCGGGAACACCGCGAGATCCTGGTCGAGGAGTTGGGACTCGACCCTGCGCCAGCGCTCCAGCAACTCGAGGAGCGGATCCTTGGCCACGACGCTGCCTTGCTCGTTCCCGAACCGGCAGGCATCGCGCTGCGCGGCTACCGGTTGGGCGCCCGGCTCGGAAGTGGCAGCGACGGCACCGTGCACGCCGCACACCTACCCGGGGTGGAGCGCGACGTGGTGATCCGTGCGATGCGACACGACCTCGCGGACCTGCCCGGCTTCGTCCGCACGTTCGACCGCACGGTCCAACGGGTGGCGGCCCTGCGGCACCCGGCGATCGTGCCCGTGCACGACCACTGGCGAGAACCGGGAGCGGCCTATGTGGTCATGCGCCGGATGCGGGGCGGGTCGCTGGCCGATCGCCTCGACCACAATCACCTCTCGGCTGCCGAGACCGCCAGCATCGTGCAGCGCATCGGTGGAGCGCTCGCGGTCGCCCACGACGCCGGGGTCGTCCACGGCAGGGTCAACCCCCGCAGCGTGCTCTTCGACGAGTCTGGGGAGGCGTTCTTGAGCGACTTCCCCTCCGGCGCCACCGACGCGGAAACGGAGCGAACCTGGGCCGTCGACGCCGAGGATCTGCGTCGACTGGTGCGGGCGTGCGTCGAACGGACGGACGCGATCCCCGACGATCTGGCCCAGGATCCCGACGGCACCACCCGCCCGATGGCAGTTGTCGTGCCCGATCTCCTGGCTGCCCTCGCCGGTGAAGCCGAGACAACGGCGGGGCCACGCCCGAATCCCTACAAGGGGCTGCGGGCCTTCGACGAGACCGATGCCGACGACTTCTTCGGTCGGGACGACCTGGTCTCCGAGCTCCTCTCACGGCTCCGGCGCATCGATCGCAACGGTCGGCTCGTGCTCCTCGTCGGCGGCTCGGGCACCGGGAAGTCGAGCGTCGTCCGAGCCGGGCTCGTCCCCCGCATCCGCGAAGGTGCGATCCCCGGTTCGGACCAGTGGTTCGTGACCACCATGACCCCCGGATCGGAACCCTTCAAGCAGCTGGCCGAGGGTCTTCGCAAGGTGGCGGTGAGCGACGCGGGCGACCTGGCGACCGACCTCGCCGTAGACGGCGGCATCGACCGTGTGGCGCGACGTCTCCTCGCCGCGGACGGGCAGCTCCTGCTCGTCGTCGACCAGTTCGAGGAGCTGTTCACGTCGGCCAGTGAAGCTGACCAGCGACGGTTCCTCGACGGGATCGTGCACGCAACGTCAGGTGCCGACAGTCGGGTCCGAGTGGTGGGGACGCTTCGAGCCGACTTCTACGACCGGCCGCTCGCCTTCCATGGGTTCGGGTCAGTCGTGAACGACGCCACGGTGACCATCTCCGCCATGTCGCCCGCGGCGATCGAGTCCGCGATCGTCGCACCGGCAGCACGCGTCGGCCGTCAGGTCGAGGGCGCGCTGGTGGCCGAGCTCGTCGATGCCGTGTCGGACGAACCCGGCGGCCTGCCAGCGCTGCAGTTCGCTCTCTTCGAGCTGGCCGAGCGTGGCGGCGACGTGCTCGGGCTGGACGAGTACCGGATGATCGGCGGTATCGACGGTGCCATCGCCGCCCGTGCCGAGGAGCTCCACCGATCGCTCGAACCCGACGAGCAGCTGCTGGTGCGTCAGCTGTTCGAGCGGCTCGTGCTCGTCGGCCCCGATGGGGTCCCCGCCCGTCGGCGTGCCGAGCGGACCGAGCTGACCGAACTGACCGGGAACGCAGGTGCCGCATCGACGATCGACTCGCTCGTCGACCGCTGGGCCGAGGCGCGGCTGTTGACCCTCGACCGCCACGAGCGAACCCGCGTGCCCACGGTCGACCTCGCCCACGAGGCGCTGCTGTACGAGTGGCCGCGGCTGCGTCGCTGGATCGAGGACGATCGCGAGGCGCTCGTGGTCCTCGGCCACCTGCGTGACGCGGGCGCCGGATGGGTTGATCTCGACCGCGATCCGAGCGCGCTCTATCGGGGCGCCCGTCTGACCGTCGCGCAGGACGCGCTCGAACGCGCGGGCCGGACGGTTCCAGCGATCGAACAGGAGTTCCTCGCCGCCAGCGCAGCGGCCCGCGACGCCGAGGAACACGAGCTCGCCGACCGAGCTGCCCGACAGGCTCGGGCCAACCGGCGGCTCCAGATCCAGCTGGCCGTCATCGCGGTGGCGCTCGTCGTGGCCCTGGTGGGCGGCTTCGTCGCCGTGGACCAACGGAGCGACGCCGAAGGGGCACGCCGGATCGCCACCAGTCGCGAGCTGGCGGCCGCCGCCGACGCCAACCTCGATGACGACCCCGAGCGCAGCATCCTGCTGGCGCTCGCCGCCATCGATGCCACCAGGGACCACGACGGATCCGTCCGCCCCGAGGCGGTGGAGGCGCTCCACCGGGCCATAGCGGCCAGCCGCGTCCTGCTCAGCGTCCCCGACCTCGGCGGATCGCTCGACTGGAGTCCCGACGGTTCCGTCTTCGTCACCGAGGGACCGGAGGAGTCCGGCCTCGTCGACATCCGCGATGCGTCCACCGGCGAGTCGGTCAAGGCGTTCGACGGCAACGACATCGACATCAACAACGTCGCCTTCAATGCCGACGGCTCGATGCTGGCCACCACCGGCGACGACGGCGCCCTGCGGGTCTGGGACCCCGACACCGGTGAGGAGCTGCTCACCGTCCAGGAAGAAGACGACCAGGTCTGGGGACCGTCGTTCAGTCGCGACGGTTCGATGGTGGCGGCGGGCTGGATCGACCAACAGGTCGTGCGCGTGATCGACATCGAAACCGGAGAGACCCTTGCCGAACTGCCCGAGGCGCCGATCCTCGGATCTTCGTTCAGCCCCGACGGCTCGACGCTCGTGGTGGCAGGGACCGAGGGCCTCGCCACGACCGTCATGGACATCGCATCGTCAGCGATCGTCGCCCGGCTCGGTGACGGTTCGTTCGGGCCCACGCGCGACGTCGAGTACAGCCCCGACGGCCGGTGGATCGCCACCGCCGACGGCGACAACCTCGCCCGTATCTGGGATGCCCGCACGTTCACCCAGCGGTTCCAGGTCGGGGGCCATGCGACCTCGGTCACCGCGGTCGCGTGGAGCAACGACGGTGCGAAGCTGGCCACCGTCAGCGACGACGGCAATGCCATCGTGTCCGAAGTGACCAATGGCGGGGTTCGCGGGCTCCTCACGCTCACCGCCCGCGACACGCGAAACGGCCTCTCAGACGTGGAATTCTCGCCCGACGGCGAGCGCATCATGACCGGCGACTGGGCGCTGGCCTCGGTGAAGATCTGGGACGTCAGCACCACGGGCGGAGCCGAGATCGCCAACATCGAATCGATCCCGTTCACCCGCGGATCACCCGCATTCACCCCCGACGGGCGGGCGGTCGTCGTCAGCACACCGGGCGGCGGGCTTTCGACGGTGGACGCCGACACCGGCGATGTCATCAGAGAGTTCGACACCTCGTCGCTCGACGGCGTCGACGTCACCCGGGTGGCGGTGAGTCCCGATGGTGAGTTCGTGGCTGGCGGCGATGCCATCCCGGTGCACGTCTGGGACATCGACACCGGGCGGGAGGTGGCGACGGTCCTCCCGCCGCCGGACGAGCGTACGAAGTACATCGTCGACATGTCCTGGAGCCCCGACAGCGAGTTCCTGGCTGTCTCCACCTCAGACGGCGACGACGAATGGGTCGCAGTGGTGGACCGGGACGGCACCGAGGTGGCGCGACTCGAACCACCCGAAGGCGAAGCCGTTCGCTCGGTCCGGTTCCTCGACGGCGGTGACCTGCTGGCGACGGCCAGGATCTCGCTCCGCAACGACCCCGAGGAAGCGGGATTCCTGGTGTGGGACTGGCGCAAGGGCGAGGTCGTGGGTCAGACCGACGTCGAGGCCGGTCTCATGGCGGTCGACCCCACGAGCGATCGGCTGGTCTCGACACGGCTGCTGGAAGGATTCGCCGACGTCTGGGACACCTCGGACGTCGAGCACCTCACCACGCTGCGCGGTTCATCACCGATCTTCGGGGTGGCCTATCGGCCGGACGGCACCGAGGTGGCGACGGCCGGCGCCGACGGGACGATCAGCCTGTGGGATCCCGACACCGGACGCGAGGAAGTAGTTCTCGGTGGCCACGCTGCAGCCGTCGGTACGCTCGACTACTCCCCCAACGGCCTGCGCCTGGTGTCGGTCGACGAGATCGGCATCGTCCGGATCTGGGCGCTCGACCTCGACGAGCTGATCGAGCTCGCCCGACAGCGGCTCACCCGGACTCTCGACGAGGACGAGTGCCGCCAGTACCTCCATCAGGCCACCTGCCCGGCCTGACCGCCGGCAACTGCGTCGCTGCCACGGGATTGCCACAGCGGGCGAGCGGATCTGCAACCGCCTCCTCGGATGCTCCTCCCATCAGCCCGCTGCACCGTGCAGCACCCAGGGCTGCTCGCCAGGAGGAAGCGCAATGACACTCGCCAACGGACACGTCACCGTTCCCAGCAACCACCGGACCGGGTTCCGGGTTCCCCGCCACGCCGGCACGGCCCTCGCCGCCGCCGCAGTGGTCTCGGCATCCGTGCTCGCGTTCGTGGTCATCGACTCGGACACCACGTCGGCGCCCGACGCCGTCACCACGGAGATGGTCGACACGCTCGCCGAGAACGGCAGCATCTCCGCCATCGACCACCGGGTCGAGACCCGTGCAGCCGTCGGCCCCGACGCAAACAGCCCGACCGCCGGCTCGCGCCCCAGCATCTCGGCCATCGACCACGCTGACGCCAACCGGTGAACGCGGCGGGAATCCACGCCGGGAGGCCGCGCGACGGCCTCCCGGCGAGCTGTGCGTCGACCTT
>JBBSLH010000196.1:0-7890 GCA_038255425.1 Acidimicrobiales bacterium | reverse complement strand
CTCGACAACGCCGTCATCGGACGCGACAAGATCGGCACGATCGTTCACTCCGACAGGGGCAGCCAATTTCGTTCACGAGCCTTCGTCGAACGGTTGAAGCACCACAAGATGGTCGGGTCGATGGGCCGCGTCGGCGCGTGCGGCGACAACGCGATGATGGAATCGTTCTTCTCGCTGCTCCAAAAGAACGTCCTGGATCGGCAGCGCTGGCGCACGCGAGCGGAGCTGACATCGCGGATCGTCAACTGGATCGAGCGGACCTACCATCGACGCCGACGACAACCCCGACTCGACCGACTCACACCCGTCGAGTTCGAACTCGTTTTCACACCCCAGGCCACAGCAGCCTGAAACTTCACACCCCAACCGTCAACCAGACTCGGGGGCAGACCCGAACCTTCCATAGAGTGAAACGCTGTACAACCCTGTGCCTTTACAACTAGGTACCATCGAAATGTGACGGCGTTCGCACTTATTCATGGCGCATGGCACGGTGCTTGGTGCTGGGAAGCACTCACCGAAGAACTGGAGCAACGCGGTCACACCTGCGTGGCTCCGGAGTTGCCCGCCACTGACGTTCATGCAGGAGCGAGCGCCTACGCCGACTGCATCGTGCGTGAACTCGATAATGTGACCGAGTCGGTCGTCCTTGTCGGGCACAGCCTTGCGGGCCTTTCGATCCCACTCGTGGCCACAAAAAGACCAGTATGCCACCTCGTATTTCTCTGCGCCCTGCTGCCTCACTACGGCATGAGTCTCCGGGAGCAACAGGCTGCATTTAAGATTATGAGTACGGAGTTCGTAGCCGCCTCAGATCGCCAGATGCGACACCCAGACGGGTCGACTTCTTGGCCCACGGAAGTGGCTCGCGAACTCTTCTTTCACGATTGCCCCGACGAAGCTGCCGAGGCAGCCGTGCGTCAGTTGCGTCGCCAAGCTGTCACGGTGGCGTCCGAAACTACGCCCGTCAGGTCTATCCCGAACTTACCGGTCGCATACATCGTCGCCGACGACGACCGCGTGGTTTTGCCCGCCTGGAGCCGTAAAGCCGCCAGGGAGCGGCTCGGCGTCGATGCTCATGAGTTGCCCGGCGGTCATTCTCCGTTCATTGCTCGCCCCACCAGCTTGGCCGACATCCTCTGTTCCATCACTGCAACTTAACATCACAAGAAGGAGCCTTCAATGGTCTCGATAACCACAGCTGATTCTCCGACCGATACACCCGAGATCGGGCTCACCGTCGATGCGGGAGGCATTCGCACGAACTATCACGATCGGGGCGACGGTTCCCCCGTGGTCCTGCTTCATGGCTCCGGTCCCGGCGTCTCAGCGTGGGCGAATTGGCGTCTGAACCTACCAGCGTTGGCCGAGCGCTTTCGTGTATTGGCGCCGGACCTCCTTGGATTCGGATTCACAGAGCGTCCGGCTGATATTCGCTACGACCTTCCGTCTTGGAGAGGTCATCTCGTCGCCTTCCTGGACGCACTCGATCTCGAGCGCGTGAGCCTCATCGGCAATAGCTTCGGCGGTGCACTAGCAATCGACCTGGCAACACAACTACCGGACCGTGTCGATCGAATCGTTCTGATGGGTTCCGGTGGGCTTTCGTTTCCATTGACAGAGGGGCTGGACGAGGTGTGGGGCTACCAGCCGTCTATCGAGAACATGCGCCGAATTCTTGAGGTCATGGCGTACGACAGCGCTCTGGTGAGCGACGAGCTCGCCGAACTCCGCTACCGGGCCTCGATCGTTGCCGGAACTCAAGAAGCATTTTCGAGCATGTTTCCGGCCCCGCGACAAAATGGCATCGAGGCGATCTCCACACCGGAGCAGTCCATTCGCGGCATTCTGCATGAGGTGCTGATTGTTCACGGGCGAGGAGACCGCGTGCTGCCAGTGAGTGTTGCCTATCGCCTGCTGGACTTGATTGAGAATAGTCAACTGCACGTCTTCGGTCGTAGCGGCCACTGGACACAGATTGAGCAATGTGATCGGTTCAACCGACTCGCAATTGACTTCCTAGCGGAAGCCTGACCCAGCAGGATGTGACGGCTTGCACCAGTACTCCTGGCGACCGTCTCCTATCTCGTCGTCGTGACCGGCGGGGCCGAGCAGTTCGGACTCTCACCCGGGTTCCGCAGTTGATGGGCACATGACGGGCCCTTTGGGCGGATAGGGCCAGGTAGTCGGGTTGCGGAGGGCGCGAGAAGCGTGGGCACACGATTGTGAGGTGATGCTTGCGCGCGGCGTGGTGTTGCCGCGATGTTGGTGGGCATGTATTTGCGCACGACGCAACGCCGCAACACCGACGGCAGTGTCGTGCGTTACATCCAGCTCGCTCACAACCATCGCGTTGATGGGGTGACGCAGGGGCCGAGGTGCTGGGCAACCTGCGCCGCGAGGCCCGCCTCGATCGTGAAGGGCGGGACTATCAGGCGCGGCCATCACGGTCGTCGGAGAGCAGCCGAGTTCAGCGGCGAATCGAACAGTGCTGAGGTCTTCGTCTACATACACGGTCGCAGAAATGTCGTACTTCGTCGGAGGGCGGCTCTGGCGTCGGTCGATGGGTCGCACTTGACTGCGTCATCAGGCAGTCCGTGCGGTGTGGGCAGCGCCGAATGGCAGCGTCTCGTCTGCTGGCTCAGGGCGGTTGATATCGAGATGCACGGTGGCGCCGGCGGCGTGTAGAAGTCGAGTGAGGGTGGTGACGCTGGGATGGCGGCGACCGGCCTCGTAGGTGTTGATCATCCCGTGGGTGACGCCAGCGAGAGCGGCGAGTTCTCGCTGTGAGAGCCCCGCGTCCTGACGGGCGTGCGCGAGGAGTGTTGCGATGCTGCCGACGAGGTCGTCGTCGATCCGCAGCGCGATCACGGTGTTCACAGGTCGATGTCCGCGCCGCCGAGGTCGATGTCGATGTCGAATCGTGAGTCGTCAAAGCCAAGTTGGTCCGCTACGAAGTGTTCGTCCAGTTCAGCTTCGTACTCGAGGTCGCCCGCGGTCAGCTCGGGCATCCGTGAGATGTCGTCATCGGCGAAGTCGTAGATTTCCCAGTTGTCTCGCTCTCGGTGGTGGTCGTCCCAGTCGAGTGCGGCGACGTCAGGTCGGTGGTCGATGTCGGGGAGGAGCTCGCGTGTCACCGTTGCAGGCAGTGGCTGGTTGTCGTCGGTGACGATGACTGCGTTGCCGAGGATCGGCCATCCGGTGCCGTAGAGGCGGGTGGCTGCAGCGTTGACCGGTAGGTGCTTGTCCTGGCCGAGGTCGTCGACCCACATGATGACGCGGTCGGTGCGGTCGCCGGTGTTGACGGTGGCGACGTCGAGGTCCGAGCCGAGTCGCCCCTCTACGGCACTGGTTGTTTGCGGTTCGCGGAGAGCGATGGTGCTGCCGTCGGTGTTGATCACGATTCCGTAGATCGGATCGCGGACGTGTGCGTCGACGTCGGCAACGTTCTGGACGACGGCGAGTGCTTGTCTGCGAGCCCAATCGAGGCTGCCAGCTTGCGTGGATCGCCGTCCCCAGTCGGGGAGAACCTCGGCGACGTCTTCGGGGTCGGCGAACTGTCCGAGGAGTTCTACATCGTCGCCGTTGCGGGTGCGGGCGTACAGCTCGCCGGTGCCGGTGTTGTAGGTGACGGCCCAATCGGTGTGCGGGTCGTGTTCTCGGGTCCACTGGGTACCGAAGTCGAACTCGGGAGCGCGTCGCCGAGCATCGGTACTGATCCATTCGTTAACGGTCGTCATGTGGGGTCACGTGCCTTCGGTGGTCGCGCCAACTGGTGTCGGAGCGAGGCGCTGGACTGGAGCAGCGGTGTCGGGCAGCGGGTTGATGGGTCCGCTGCCGTCGGGAACGAACCGTGCGCGGCGGGCGAGGTCTCGGTTCCGGAACCAGGGGCGCAATGAGAGTTCAGCTCCACGGGCGTTGCCGTAGATCAATGTGCCGTACCCTTCGCGTTGCTGACGCAGGAGATTGGCCGTGGCGAGCGGAACTTCTCTGACCGAATCGGTGCGGGTCCGCGGACCCCAGCCGTTCGCATTGCGACTGACCGACGTCTGATTCTGTGCGATGTCGCCGAGCAGCTCCGATACCAGATCGAGGGTGACGGTGTCTTTGACCCCGGTCAATAGCAGCAGTGCGCGGTGGTTGTTGATGATTGTGTTCGCGTCGTGGGAGCCGTAACGGTTGTGGAGCTGTGAGAGGTCCTGCACGACCGAGACGAGCTGCATGCCTTGCGAAGCGACGGTGGAGGCGATGCCGCCGAGGTTGTTGATCGGTGCGATGTTGGGCAACTCGTCGAGGATCGCGAGGACTCGTCGGTCGAGAGATCGGCCGTTGGCGAGCACCCAGGCGTAGGCGGCATCGATGAACTGCTTGATGACCATGTTGAACACGACGCGGAGCCGTTCCTGGTTCGCCGGCGGCGCGACGAGGTAGAGCGTGTTGGGTCGTCCGTCGAAGAATGCTGCGGGGGTGAAGTCGGTGGTTTCGGCGGCGTCGGAGACGTTGGGGTCGAGGTAGGCGGCGACGATGAGGCGGGCGGTGGAGAAGATGTTGGCGAGGGTTTTTCGGTCGTCTTCGAAGATCCCGCGGAAGAACTCGAGCGCTTCCATCGACGGGAGCTGTTGGAGGATCTCCTCGACGTGTTCGTGGACGTGCTGCGCGATCCAGCGGATCACGGTGCGCATCGATGATTGGCTGTTCGCTGCGGCGTACAGGTAGCAAGCCAGCAGGCTTTCGGCGGATTCGTAGAAGAACTTGTTGTCGCCGTCCGCTCCACCGCCTGCCGCTGCACCGGCACGGGTGAGATCGAATGCTGTGGTCAGTGCCCCTTGCCAGGTCGTAGCGGACGACAGAGGCGACCAGCTCGCCCGAACGATCCGCGGTCGGAGCTGCGCGTGGCGCAGGTCATCGCCGTCCAGTTTGGAGAGGTCGGTGTCGGGGTGCGACAACACGTTGGTCGGGTCGAACACCCAACACTGACCATCGAGCTGTGTTCGCCAGCCGATCGTGTCAGCCACGAGGTCGTCTTTGACCGACACCGCAATGACGGCCTTGTCGTCGGCTTCGAGAATCGCTGGGACCGCGAGGCCGGTGGTCTTGTGGGTCTGGGTCGCACCGACGACGAGCAGTGAGTGGCGTGATTCGACTGCCAGGAGGTCGCGATGGTGGCGGCCGAGCACCACGCCGCCGTGGTGAGCTGCAGTGCGCAGTTCTTTGGTGTCTTGCCTTGTCGCCCAACCGCCCGGGGCGCGGCGTCGGTCCGTCACAGTCCGGGCGACGAGGACGACGACCGTGACGGCGGTGAGCGCGATGCCCGCAGCACAGCACGCCCACGTGGTGGGCGACGCGATCTGGTCCTGCAGCTCGACCGGATAGGCGCTGGCCGGATGGCCGCGGTCGGCGGCAAGCCGGGTGAGTGCGTCGACGTGCTCCGAGATCGGAATCCATGTTCTCGACGCGATCGCCGTCGACACGACGGGCGTCCCGATCGCGACGACGCCGGCGAATCCGACGGCTGCCAGGAGTGCTGCGATGATCAATGTCTCGTCGTCGTCCCCAACGCCCCCACCTCGAGGGTTCCCGGAAGGGATCGGTCGGGACGGTTGCATGTCCGCCTACGACCCGTGCAGACATCTGTTGTTGCGCAGGTTCCTGAGAACGCGGTTGCACCGGTCGCGTACGATGAGACGCGTGGACGTTCCACTCGTCGATCCGGCCCGAGGGGCGCACGGCTGTCGGCGAAAGATGCCCCGAGCCAGCCGAGGCAGTTTCGTGTTGGAACCGTGATGCTCACCCGCAGCGGGGCCGATCGCACCGCTCCTGGCTTTGCTGTCTCGATTGTGGAACGTGTCGGGCTGTTCGCTGGTGCCGTCGTGGGGTTGGTCGTGTTGCTCCTCGATGTGAGGGTCGGCTCCACATTGGTGCTTCCGCTGGCGATGGCGGCTTCGTTGGGAGCAGGCGATCAGGCGACAGGGCGACTACCGAACTCGCGCACCGGAGCGCTGTTCGTCGTGTCGTGGTTGCTGCTTGTTTCGGCGACGTTGATCTTCGGTGTCGGAACGCTCAGCGGGGCGCTCCTCGGTTCGGGGTTCTGGGCGGTCCCGTTCTTCGCGATGGCATTCGCCGGGTCGGCCGGTGGCGGTGATTTCAAGTTCGCTGCATCGCTCGGAGCGATGTGTGGATGGTTCGGTATCTCAACCGCTGTCGCCGGTCTGATGGTGGCTCTCTTGGCGTGCTGTGTCGTGGGCGTCATAGAGGCTCGACGTGCCGGCACCTTGAACACGAAGCTGCACCTTGGGCTCCCGTTGCTCGTGGGGGCGTCCGCGACGATCGTGTTCTCGACGTTCGGTTGAACCGCGGCCCAGGCGTGACGGTGCCCAGGTGTCGATGCCGTCGACGACGTATCGACTGGCCGTCTTGGCATGCCCCGGATGCTGTCGCCGAGGTCCCTCAGTCACCGTGTCGTGGTCCCGAGTTGGGGGCGCCGTTTCGGATAGATGAGGCTTGCTCCGATTCTGTGTACGCGATGCGCGTGACCGCTGGAATGCAGGTCGTGCAGTTGCCCGGGTCCGTACGGACGACGAAGTGACCGCATTGTGGACAGATCCACGGTCGGTGATCTTCGTTGATCATGTGAGGTCCATCTCTTCGTGTTCTGCGGTGAGCCTCATCTCGACGTCGGTCCGAGGCGCGCCTCGCAAGGCGTCGATCGCGAGTCCCACGACGGCAGCGCGCCATTCGGCGCGTGCATCGACACCCACGGGTGGGTGTCCGATCTCGGCGACGAGTTCGGCGGGCGGATCATCCTCGACTGCAACGACCTGTTCGGTGAAAGCGTGGGCGATCTGTGCGTCGAGAAGCCGCCGACTGCGAAGGTCGTCGCGATGGTCGCGGGTCCAGTCGTCGAAGCGGGCTTGCATTGCCGCGTACTGATCCAGTTGCGCTCTCGCTTCGGTAACGCTGTCGGTGCGCGCTGCCCATTGGTGTTCGTCGGCTTCGGCGAGTCGACGTTCGGCGACCGTGACACGGCGGGTTGCTTCGGCGAGTTCATCCGTCACCCGCACCGGTGCCGACCGGTAGAGCGCGGTGTCGATGCTGTCTCGTCGATCGATCAGCTCACCGACATCGATACCGGTCTCAAGGGGGACGGGGTCGGGGAGGTCGGTGGCTTCGTCGATTGCCATCTGTTGTGCCGCTGACCGTTCCATTGCTTTCAGCAGCTCACTGATCGGGTTTCGCTCGGTGTCAGGTTTGGCCCCGTGGGATTCCTCGTGCTCGATGTCGTGTTCGATGTCGGTCACCGTCCACACCCGGTTCTCGATGCGTCCACGAGACAACGCGGTGTAGCCGAGTTCGCGGTACAGGCGGTCCGAGGCGAGCAGATAGCTGTAGTCACTGGTGGCGCCCTGGTTCTTGTGCACGGTGGCGGCGTATCCCCATTCGAGAGACCCGGCTTCGAGATACCCGCACGGCACGATTACGTCAGTGTCGTGGTCGTCGACTTCGACGGTGACCGTCCGGTTGTCATGGTCGAGGCCGACGACGAGGCCGCGTTCGCCGTTGCGTACACCGAGGCGGTAGTCGTTCTTGGCGAACATGACCCGATCACCCACCGCAAAGTCGTAGCCCTCGACGTCGAGACGATCAGCACCCAGGCGCCCAGCAGATGCGTACCGTTGGCGTGCGAGGTCGTTGAGACGCGCGACGTCAATGCGGCGTTCAGCCATCATCAACTGATCGCCACGATCGACAGCGTGATCGTTCCACCACGCGTCGACGAGCTGGGTGCGTGCGTCGTCGATGGTCTCGCACGCCGTCACCCGGCCCGCTTGCACGTACCAGTCGAGACCGGTGGCGACGTCGCCGTCGCGGATCTCGGCCAACGCCACTCGT
>JBBSLH010000195.1:0-7891 GCA_038255425.1 Acidimicrobiales bacterium | reverse complement strand
GACCGGGGCCGTTCAGCGCTCATGCTGTACCGAACAACTCAGCGCGCACGGCTGACCGGACAGACCGAGATCGAGCCGGACACGCCCTTGTACGACCGGCGTCTGGCCCGACCGAACTCGACGCCGGCGATCGGCCCGACCGCCGAGCGGACATCAGTCGTCGCCAGCGTCTCGCCGCCCTTGGCCGAGTCGGCGACACGGGCTGCGAGGTTCACGTCGTGACCGATCAGGTCGTCGCCGAGGAGCACGGCCTCCCCGTGGTGGATCCCGGCTCGGAGTCGCAGGTCACCGTGATCGGCATCAGCGATCTCGAGCGCCGCGAGCACCGCGGCCTCGGGGACCGTGAACGTGATGAGCAGCCCGTCGCCGATCTTCTTGACGATCCGGCCGCCACGGCTCCGTACCAACGGTCCGACCGACTTGTGATGCCGGTCGAGCAGCGCCCGCGCCGCCGCGTCTCCTCGCCGGCTCGTGAATCGGGTGAAGCCCTCCAGATCGGTGAACACGATCGTCATCGGATGCGCCTGACCGCCACCGTCGTCGCCCTCGGCCTCCATCGACAGGAGCTGGATCGCGTTGAGCCCCATGGTCGCGATCAACGACGGCTCACGTTCGATCGACCGCTCGAGGAAGCGTTGGACCACGTCGATCGACGTCGCCGACCGGATGGGATGCCCGGTGGGATCGTCGAGCCATGCCTTGTCGACCAGACCGACCTCCGCGGCGCCCTGAGCGAACTCCGGATGCTCCTTCAGGAGCGACGCGGCCCGCTCGGTGAGTCGGCGGCGGATCGACCCGACCACGCCTTGGCCTTCCTCGCGAGCTCGATCGATCGACGCCATCGGGACGAATCTAGACGGGGACCGATCGAACGCCCTGCGTGGGTCGTCCGGACCCTGGGCCGGTACCGTAGAACTCCCGAACGGCGGATTCGTCCGCCGCACGTCCCGCCACTGGAGCCCCTTCGACCCATGCTGCTCGATCGCATCAACAGCCCGGCTGACCTGCGAGGTCTGAGCTACGGGCAGCTCGACGAGCTGGCCGACGAGATCCGGTCGTTCATCGTCGATGCAGTCGATGCCTCTCCCGCCAGCGGCCACCTGGGATCCAACCTCGGCGCAGTCGAACTCACGATCGCCGCGCACCGCGTGTTCGAGTCGCCCCGCGACATCCTGCTCTGGGACACCGGCCACCAGGCATACGTCCACAAGATCCTCACCGGCCGCCGTGATGACTTCACCACGTTGCGCCAGGAGGGCGGTCTGTCGGGCTACCCCAGCCGGACCGAGTCGCCGCACGACTGGGTCGAGAACAGCCACGCCTCGACGATCATCAGCTACGCGCACGGGCTCGCCACGGCCATGGACCGCAACGAGATCACCGACCGTCGCATCGTGGCCGTCATCGGCGACGGTTCGCTCACCGGCGGCATGGCCTACGAAGGCCTGAACAACCTGGGCAACAGCGGCTCGAACGCGATCATCATCCTCAACGACAACGGTCGCTCGTACGCCCCCACGGCCAGCCGCCTCGGCGACAGCCTGGCCCGCATCCGCCTCGACCCGCGCTACCTGCGCAACAAGGCCCGGTTCGAGAAGCTGCTCCGCGAGGTCCCGCTGCTCGGCGATCGCCTCGAGCGCGGGTTCGAGGCGACGCTCGCCGGCCTCCGTGACTACTTCGAGCCGCCGGCCTTCTTCGAGGACCTCGGCATCAGGTACACCGGCCCGTTCGACGGCCACGACGTCGAAGGTCTCGAGAGCGCCCTGCGCGACGCCCACGAATACGACGGGCCGATCGTCGTGCACGTCCTCACGCAGAAGGGCCGGGGCTACGCGCCGGCCGAGAACGACCCGATCAAGCACATGCACGACATGGGTTCGGTCCAGCCCGGGCACTCCGCCGCTGCATTCTCCGAGGCGTTGATCAAGGAGGCCGAGACGAGGCCCGAGATCGTCGCCATCACCGCGGCGATGCCCGACTCAACCGGACTCCTCCCCTTCGCCGAACGCTTCCCCGGCCGGATGTTCGACGTCGGGATCGCAGAACAGCACGCAGTGACCAGTGCGACAGGCATGGCGATGGGCGGACTCCGTCCGGTGGTCGCCGTCTACTCCACCTTCATGTCGCGGGCCTTCGACCAGGTGAACCTCGACGTCGGCCTCCACGACCAGCCCGTCGTGTTCTGCATCGACCGCGCCGGGATCACCGGCAACGACGGTGCTTCCCACCATGGCGTGCTCGACATCGTCTTGTTCACCAAGGTCCCCAACATGACCGTGCTCGCGCCGTCGTCGTACGAGGAGATCGGCGTGATGTTGCATGACGCCCTCGACATCACCGACGGGCCGGTGATGATCCGTTGGCCCAAGGTCCTGCCATCGTCGCCGGCGGAGGACCAGATCGGCTCGGGCCTCCGGGCTCGCAAGGTCCGCGACGGCAGCGACGTGTGCATCCTCTCGGTCGGCAAGATGCTCGAGGCGTCGGTCGACGCCGCCGACGCACTCGCCGACGAAGGCATCGACGCCACCGTCTGGGACGTCCGGTGCGTCAAACCGCTCGATCCGGCGATGATCGCCGACGCTGCGGCACACTCCCTGGTGCTCACCGTCGAGGACGGCTATCGCAACGGTGGCGCTGGCTCGCTCATCACCACCGAGATCACCGATGCCTGCACCGAGTCGGCCACTCCGCGGGTCGAGACGCTCGGCGTTCCGACGACCTACATCGACCATGCCGGCGTCGACGACATCCTGTATCGATTCGGCCTCGACGCAGCCGGGATCGCGAACTCGGCCCGACGCGCCCACGCGATCCACGCCCGCTCGCTCTCGTAACCGATACCCGTCGATCGAACGTCCAGAAAAAGTTCTGGAATTTCCGCAAGGAACCTCGAGGTCGTTCGTTCCTCGGTCAGCAACGTCAGCGGTTCCCTCCACAGACGTTGTGTTCCTTGCCCGGGACGTCTTCGCTCTCCGACCCCAGTGGGGGCGTCCCGTGCAACGGGTTTTCTCTCTGTCCCTGGCGGGACTTCGAGAAACCGAGCAATGCTTCGCACTGCTCCCCTGTGCTCGGGATGTGGGCGAAATGGCGTGTCGACGTCCGATCCCGGCGCCTTCAGCTTGCACTTCGCGTGCGTATGAGGGAACCTGTGTTCGTTGTCACCTCATGGGGGCGACCAGGGGGAGAGGCCCGGACTCAGGTCCGGGCCTCGTCGCGTCAGATCACTTGTAATACGGGTTCTCGCCGGCGTCGTGGTCGGTGACGTCGATGACCTCGGTGATCTCCGGGATGGCGCTGGTGATCGATGCGGCGATCCCCTCACGCAGGGTCATGGCCGAGACGGCGCAGCCCTGACAGCCGCCACCCATGAGCACGTAGACCTTGTCGCCCTCGACGCCCTTGAGTTCGGCGAACCCGCCGTGGGCGGCGAGTCCGGGGTTGATCTGCTGCTCGAGGAGCTGTTGGACCTGCTCGGCAGTGGTGCCGCTGAGGTCGAGGTCGACGCCGGCCAGCGGATCCGGCCGGTTGGGGTTGCGGAGCACGAGCCCGCCCTGACCGTCGGTTCCCGGCAGATCGAGGGTGGCTCCCATGAGTGCATCCATCGAGTCGGCGGGCACCATCACCGGCAGGTCGCCCTGGTCGTAGAGGTTGTCGGTGTCCTCCGCCTCGGCGACCGGCTCAAAGGTGAGGTCGTAGGTGTACTCGGGGCCGGCGATGCCGGTGACCGACACTCGCAGTGCCAGACCGCTGGCGTCGTCCTCGGCCTCCCGCAACTCGAGGACCTTGGCGATCGCCACCTCGGTGACGGTGAGGATCACGCCCTCTTCCTCGGTCTCGGTCGTCTCGGTTTCGGTGGCGGACATGCACCTACGCTACCGAGATGGCCCCTGACACCGACATCGACACGACGATCGACAGCGGCGAGGCACCGGAGCCAGATCCGGTCCTGTACGAGGTCGGCGACGACCATGTCGCGACCATCACGCTCAACCGGCCGCATCGCCGGAACGCGATCTCGATCAAGATGCTCAACCGACTCTCCGAGGTACTGACGAAGGCCGACGATTCGGTCGACGTGCGGGCCATCGTGCTCACCGGAGCAGGGAAGGGGTTCTGTGCAGGCCTCGACATCAAGGACGCCATGGCGGGCACCGGTATCGGGTCTGGCGGTGGAGACGGCGGCGGCGGCTCCACCGTGCTCCAGAACACCCGGTCGCTGCCGACGTCGATCCTGTTCGAGATCGACACCCCGATCATCGCGGCGGTCAACGGTGCTGCCGCCGGCTACGGCCTCGACCTCGCGCTGGGGTGCGACATGCGGATCCTCGGTGAGTCGTCCCGCCTGATGCCGGGATTCGCGAAGCGCGGTGTCGTTCCCGAGTCGGGGGGCACCTGGTACCTGCCCCGTCTGGTCGGATGGGCAAAGGCAGCCGAGATCGGGTTCCTCGGTCGCGACCTCGACGCCGAAGCATCCAAGGACATCGGCCTCGCGAACGCCGTCGTCGCCGACGACCGTCTCGTCGACGAGGCGCAGTCATGGGCACGCGAGATCGCCGCCAACGCGCCGCTCGCGATCCGGGCCATGAAACGGCTGTATCGACACGGCCTCACCGAGGACTTCCCTGCGCACACCCACCACGTCCTCCTCCAGACGATGCAGCTCTTCGGGACGAAGGACTTCTTCGAAGGCATCTCCAGCTTCGCTGAGGGTCGCGATCCGGAGTTCCAGGGTCGCTGAGCGTCTGCGTCCCGGGGGCGGCGGGTAGGGACCGCCCCATGACCGAGTCCACCGTCTTCGAAGCCCTCCGCGCCGATCACGAGATCCAACGGGCGCTGGTGAACGAGCTCGTGCAGACAGAAGGCGACTCCGAGGACCGGGCGTCCGCCTTCTCGAAGCTCCGCACCGAGATCGCCGCCCACGCCGACAGCGAGGAGCGCTTCTTCTACATCCCACTGATGGAGTTCGACGCCACCCAGGACAAGGCCCGACATTCGGTCGCAGAACACCACGAACTCGACGAACTGATCGAGGCGCTCGAGGCGACGGACCGATCGTCATCCGGCTGGCTGACCAAGGCCAAGGAACTACGCGAGCGCCTCACGCACCACCTCGACGAGGAGGAGCACGAGGTGTTCCAGATGGCTGGAAAGGTCCTCGCGGAGACGGCGAAGACCGACCTCGCTGCGTCGTACAAGGGCGAGATGAACCGCCAGCGCGGCCAGCACTCCTGAACCTTCAGCGGACTGATCTTCAGCGAATCGGGGACTGCCCACCGCCGTCGACGCGAAGCCGGGTTCCGCTCACGTACGAACCCTGGGCTCCAACGAGGAACCGGACCACATCGGCGATGTCGTCGGGCTGACACACCCGGCCGAACGGGAACGCTTCGTGCAAGGTCGCGATGTCATCGACTCCACCGGCCTTGACCAGCCGCCGGCCCATCTCCGTGTCGATCAACCCGGGGGCCACGATGTTGACGCGGACGCCGTTGCGCTGTTCTTCGTGCGCCAACGTCATGGCGAGGGCTTCCATCGCCGCCTTGCCCATGTTGTACGGCGCGCCGTTCGCGGCGTGATGATCGGTTGCGACGGACGAGATGAACACGATGTCGCCGCGATCGCAGGTCCGCATGTGCGGCAAGACGAGCCGACAGAGGTGATGAGGCCCGACGGCGTGGGTGCCGAGCAGTTTCGCCACCTCCCAGTCCTCGGTCTTCGCGACCGACTGGCCCCGACTGGCTTGGCCGGCATTGTTGACGAGGATCGAGATCGCACCGAGCTCTCCCGAGACCCGGTCGACCATCTCGGCGTCCGCCTCCGGATCGTCGACCGAGGCCCGCACGGCGATCGAACGTCGTCCCAGCGCCTCGATCTCGGCGACTGTCGCGAGCGCCGACTCCTCGTCGCGCCGGTAGTTGACGGCGACGTCCGCGCCGTCTGCGGCGAGTCCGAGCGAGATGGCCTTGCCCGCGCCTCGACCCCCGCCCGTCACGAGTGCGATCCGTCCGTCCAGTCCTGTCATGCCGTCGAGTCCTGCCATGTCGGCGGACCCTACTGACCAGCCAGCGTCGCCGACCGGCCTGCGAACGGGCGCACTTCTGCGGACCCGTCCCTTTCGCGGCCTTCTGCATGACAGTTCTGTGTCAAGGGCTTCTGATCTCGCCGAGTCCGGACGATGCTGTCTCCGGGAGAGGGAGGACAACGATGACGGTCACAGAACTGGTGACTCGTCGTGGACCCCGCACGGCGTGGGTCCTCGGCGGAGGAGGCAATCTCGGAAGCGTGCAGGTCGGCATGTTGCGGGCGCTCGCCGATCGAGGCGAAGTGCCTGATCTGGTGGTCGGCTGCTCGGTCGGATCGCTCAACGGCCTGGCCATGGCGGCGGACCCGAGTCCTGCCGGCGTGGAGCATCTGCGGCGGATCTGGCTCGACGTCCGGGGCGACGACCTGTTCCCTGCCACCAAGATGAGCGGACCCTGGATGCTCCTCAAGAAGTCGCCGAGCCTGTACCCCGACGACGGGATCCGTGACCTCATCGCCCGCTGTGCGCCGCATCAACGCATCGAGGACTACCCGATCCCCTTCGAGTGTGTGGCGACGAACCTGCACACCGGTCGTGCGCACTGGTTCGACCGTGGACCGGTCGACGAGGCCGTACGTGCCTCGGCCGCGCTGCCCGCGGCCCTTCCCCCGGTGGAGATCGACGGCGTGCACTACATCGACGGCGCAGTCGTCGACAACGTGCCCATCTCGCGAGCACTCCTCCGCGGCGTCGAGCGGATCATCGTCCTCCACGTCGGCAACTTCGAACGACCCCGACCACTCCCGAAGCGACCCATCGACGTCCTGCTCCAGTCGTTCTCCATCGCACGGAACTTCCGCTTCGACGAAGACCTGGCCCGCACACCCGACGACGTCGAGGTGATCGTCGTCCCCGGCATCGACCCTGGGTCGATGAAGCGCAACGACTTCGGACGAACGGCCGAACTCATCGAGCGCGCCCACGCGTCCACCGCCGCGTTCCTCGATCTGCGAGCACACGAGCAGACCGGCTGAACCGGCTGAACTGCCGTCGCTAGAGCAGGCCGGGGTTCACGTCCTCGGCCTCTTCGGCCAGCGCCAACCAACGCTCCTCGGCGCTGTCGACGGCGGAGCGCGCGGTCGCCATCTGGCGGCCGAGGTCCGCCAATGCCGCGTGGTCCCCGATCGCAGCCTCGAGCCGTACGGTCAGCGCGTCGACCACCTTGGTCGCCTTGGCCAGTTCACGCTCGGCGGCGTTGATCTCGCGCCGAACCGTCGACGGCGAACGGCCGGCCGACTTCGCCGCACGAACGACCGGCCTCTGTGCCTTCGGGACGGGTGTGTCGGTCACGGTGCTCTTGCCACGACCGCGTCGCTGCTGCACGTCGGCGAGGTGCGCTGCGACGCCACCGGGACGACGGCCGGCTCCGCCCAGGCCGTCGATCTCGATCACGTCGACGACCGTGCGCTCGAGCAGGGCCCGGTCGTGGGAGACGACCACCAGCGCACCCGGCCACTCGTCGAGGTGGTCCTCGAGGATCCGCAGGGTGTCGAGGTCGAGGTCGTTGGTGGGCTCGTCGAGCAGCAGGACGTTGGGCTGCGTCATCAGTGCGAGCAACAACTGGAGCCTGCGACGCTCCCCGCCCGAGAGGGTGCCTACCGGCGCCCACTGGGCGTCGCCGTCGAACCAGAACCGTTCCATGAGCGCCGTGTCCTGCCACGACACGTCCTTCTTGCCACCGGTGACGAGATCTCGCACCCGGATCGACGCATCGAGTTCGGCCGCGTCCTGGCTGAAGTGCGCGATGCGAACAGTGGGTCCGGTCTCGACCGTGCCCTCGTCCGGTGCACGCGTGCCGGCGAGGATGCG
>JBBSLH010000194.1:0-7961 GCA_038255425.1 Acidimicrobiales bacterium | reverse complement strand
CCCGGCACGACACCGTCGTACGCCCAGGTTCGAGCGGTGCGGCCAGCCAACTCGAATTCGGTCGGTGCGGCACGGAGTGACGCCACCACGTCGGGGCGACGTGCAGGGTCCGCAGTGATGCTCGCCAGGCGGGTACTCGCGGCGCTCGATCGGCCAGCGCCCCCCGAAGCGCAACCCGCCAGGAACGCAGCGCTCGCGCCTGCCGCAGACGCGAGAAACCGGCGCCGTGAAAGGTGATGATTCATTTCCTACAGTCTGTCGTAATACCAGCCGCTCCCGACCTCAGGTCGAGCACTTCGAGCGCGTGACACACGCCATCACGACCCTGACCACGCGAACGGAAATCGGGGTTCTACATTGTGTCGTAATCGCAATCGCGATAACGCACACATACCCCGAAAAGGAACCCCCCGTGAACACTGCCCCCCGTTCGATTCTCGTCGCGCTCACCGCCGGCACGCTCGTCTTGACCGCCTGCGGCGGGAGCGACGCCGCCACGTCCGAATCTCTCCCCGCCGTCGCCGAAGCAGGAACGGCGGAGTTCAACGACGCTGACGTGCTGTTCGCCCAAGGCATGATCCCCCACCACCGTGAGGCCGTCGCGATGGCCGACATGGCGCTCGCTCCCGAGACCGGCGCCAATGCCGAGATCGTCGCCCTCGCCACGCAGATCCAAGGCGCACAAGACCCCGAGATCGAGCAGATGACCGCGCTGCTCGAATCGTGGGGCCAGCCCATCGACATGCCCGGCATGGAAGACGGCGAAGCCATGGAAGGAATGGAGGACGGCGAAGCCATGGAGGGCATGGAGGCCATGGAAGGAATGGAAGGCATGATGTCCGCCGAGGAAATGACCGCGCTCGCAGCCCTGAGCGGCGCCGAGTTCGACACCGGATGGACCAACGCCATGATCGTCCACCACGAGGGCGCCGTGTCAATGGCTCAGACGGTCAAGGCGTCGGGCTCGAATCCCGAGGCCCTCGCACTCGCTGATGCGATCATCGCCGGCCAACAAGCCGAGATCGACCAGATGAAGGCGCTCGTCGGCGGCTGATCCGACTCACCCGCCACGGACCCACTCAGCAATGCAGCCACTTCTCTCCACACCTTCGCTTCGATGACACTCGAAGCGTGGCGAGGGCGGCTTGCTGTCGGTCCGTGGTGGGTGCTGTATGCGGGTTCCGTCGGAACGACCAAGGCGCACGCCCACCACGCCTACCAGATCGTTCTCCACGAGGGCCTATCCCTGGTGGAGCGCCCCGACGCCGACCAAGATGATGGACCACTCGTCGTGGTGGCTCCCGACGAACGACATGCGTTCGGTCGAAGCTGCGACGGCGTCGTCACCATCTACATCGAGCCGGAGAGCTCGGCGGGCGCAGCGCTCCGTGACCCACCGGCGACCGGCCCGGTCCCGTCGGTCACCGAACTCGTCGGCGCGCTGCTCCCCGACAGCTGGTCGAGCGCCGACCAACTCGTGCAGCGAATACTCGCTGCGGTTGGGATCAGCGATTCGCTGTCGAACCTGCGGCGGAGTCGACACCCAGCTGTTCGTGAAGCGTTGCTCCGTTTGCCGGACCTCATCGATCACGGATCGGTCGACATATCGGCGCTTGCAGCCGACATCGGCGTCTCGACCAGTCGGCTGACCCACGTGTTCACCGACGAGGTCGGAATTCCCCTGCGGTCCTATGTTCGCTGGCTGCGGCTCGTCACGGCCGTCGAGCGCCTTTCCACCGGGTCGACGATCACCGAAGCAGCGCACGCCGCCCACTTCTCCGACGGCCCGCACTTCAGCCGCGTGTTCAACGACATGTTCGGCATCGCGCCGATCGATGTCGTCGGCGCCGCCACGTGGATCCGCTGAAACTCGACCGGTACGTACAAGCCAGGAACAGAAGGACTCCACGATGCTGGTCTCATGGCCACCGACATCGCATTGCCCCACGCGCCCGACGCGCTCCCAGGCCCGCTGAGGTTCGCCGCGCTCGCCGGCATGGGGACCGCGCTCTACGGGGTCTATTGGGACGACGCCTGGCACACCGACAAGGGACGCGACTCCCTACTGAGTCCGCCACACATCGCGCTCTACGCCGGTGTCGCCGTTGCGCTCGCCTCGCTGACCGCGTGGGTCGTACTTCATCGAGGCGACGGATGGCGCCGACACGCAAGGACGGCATCTGGAATCGGCATCATCGGAGCCGCCGTCGTATTGGGTTCGGCCCCGGTCGACGAATGGTGGCACCGCGTGTTCGGACGTGACGCAGTGCTGTGGAGCCCCCCGCACCTGCTTGCACTCGTCGGAACGATCACGTTGGCAACGTCGTTCCTCTTGATCGACAGCACCGCCGCACGATCCGGGCGATTCGCCGCCGTCATGCAAGGAGCCGCGGCGGCCCCCACGATCGGCGCCTGGCTGGTGCTGGTGCTGGAGTACGACACCGACGTCCCCCAATTCTCGCCACGCTGGTACCTGCCGGTTCTCGCCACCGCCCTCTCCGCTGGCGCTCTCACCGCACAGATCGCTGCTCCGAAGTTCCGGTATCCAGCAGCGACCGCCGGCGCTGTGTACACGCTGGCGATGATCGCCGTCACGCTCGGCCTGCGGATGGGAGGGCTGTCGACGCCGATCATTCCTGTCGTCATTCCCGCTCTCTTTGTCGCCGACCTCACGGCTCGCCGAGGAAATCACGGCCTTCGTCGAACGATCCTGTTCACGCTCACCGCGTTCGCCGTGTACGTGCCGTACCTCAGCGTGGTTCCGGGTGCTGTCGCGGTCACGGCGACCGACGTCGCCATCGGACTCCCGCTGGCGGCTATGGGCGTCGCACTCACAATTGCTGGATTCGACCGAACCTCCCGGTGGACGATGCCGCCCCTGCGACCCGCAGCGACCATCGCAGCGGCCGCGATCGGGGTCACCATCACGCTCGTCCTCGCGGTCCCGTCAAGGACGCAAGCGCACGACCCCGGACAGGGTGAGGAAGTCGCGGGTGTCACACTTCTCGCGTCCGTCACCGAACGCACGATCTTCGTCGAGGCCGTCGGCGTCGGCGCTCCCCTCACCGCCCGGCCACTCGAGCTCGTTGCCCGTCGCGCCGGCAGAACCCTCCGTTCCCCGCTGGCACTCGACAATGGCGAATGGTCCGGCACGATCGACGTCGACAGCGCCGGCCGCTGGTTCGTCTACGTCACCGGCGAGGAAACGGGCGGAGCCAACGACATGGTCGAGGCCTGGATTCCCGTCCGAGTCGGCTCGCAGGAACTCGCCACGAAAGTCACCGAGCTGTACCGCACCCGTGCGTCGACGACATCACCCGCCCAAATCGCGGCCGGCATCGCGGTCGGCTCCCTGGCCGCGATCGTGGCGCTCACCACCGCAGGCTTCGTCCGACACCGCTCCGCTAGCTTCACTACCCGCCGGCCAGAACATCGACCCCATGTCGGTTTTCGATGATCCCCGATGACGGGTTTCCCTGATCGCTCACACGCGCCACCGGCGCTCACACGCGCCACCGGCACGACGTCACCGCAGGCGTGGGGGTGTCGATCGTGAATCACCCTTCACCGAACGCGACTCGATGAACTGACAGCCGACAGACCTCAGGCGGCCAGATACTGCACGACATTGGCGACGAGCCACTCCTCGCTGACCACACCCGAAACACTGTCCACGATCGTGCCTTCAGGTGAGATGAAGTAGGTGGTCGGGGTCGACGTGACCTCGTAGGTCGCGCTCGTGGTACCTGCCCTGTCCATCAGCAGTGGGTACTCGAGGCCATGGCGTTCGATGAATTCTGCGACCTCGGCATCGCCTTCCTGAATGCTGACAGACAGCACTTCGAAGCCCTGGGTGTTGTATTTCTCGTAGGCCGCCCGCAACTCGGGGGCACTGGCGTTGCACGCCGGTCAAAACGAGTGCATGAACGTGACTGCGACGGGGCGCCCCCGATAGTCACTGAGCTGCAAGGTCTCACCATCGAGGGTCTCGAGTGCGAAGTCGGGAGCCATCGCGGCTGCTTCGTCGCCGGATCCGCCGACGAAGACCAGTCCGACGACTGCAAGCGCGACGGCCGCAACCGCTCCACCCCACCCGACGAGTCGACGTCGTTGCCGTGCTCGGCGCGCTGCTTCGCGCCGAGCGCGCTTGGATTGCTTGCTACTCATGTTTCTTGCTCCCTGCTGTGTGATCGGACATGGTCGGCTGACGAAACAAGGCGATCATCGCTCGTCGAGCGTGGTGAACGCATCGCTCGCGCGGTGAGCGTCACACCGATCGCAGTCACGATGACGATGACCGCGATGCGCTGCGCACCGACGCCTTCGATCGCTTCGACGAAACGCACCCGAACGCGCTCAATGGCCTCGATGATCGGATCGGTGTCGAGGTCGCCGTCATACACGGCCAACTCCCATCGTCCGTACCACATGGCATACCCGCCAGCGATCACCATGAGCGCGCCTCCGACGCGGGGCGCAATGCGCGACAGCCTTCGCAGGTGCTCGGCGACGGTGCTCTGGGCGAGCACGGAGGCCACGCTCAACATGAGGACGATGACCCCCATGCCGAGCGCATAGGCGACGTACGTTGCGATTCCCTCGACAGGTGATCGAGAGAACGCGGTGCCGGTCACTGCGAGGAACGGGCCAATCGTGCACGACAGCGAGGCGATTGCGTATGTCATGCCGTAGCCGACCATCATCCCGAACCCGTTGTTCGTTCCTGTAGCGAGTCGCAGACCGGGGAGTGCCAGCGTCGGCTTCCATCCGGCGAGAGTTGCGATACCGGCGACGATGAGCAGGCCGCCGATCACGATCGTGACCCACGGGAGTTGACGGCGCGCCTCACTCGCGATGCTGTCGATGATCAAACCGATGGTCGTGAAGACGAAGACGAATCCCACTGAAACGGCAGCTGCGACTCCGCACGCCCAAGCGACCCGTCGCTCGATGCGCTCCGAGCTGTCGTCACCGGAAACGAACACGCCGATGTATGCCGGCAGCAACGAGAAACCACATGGGTTGAAGGTCGCAACCATCCCAGCGGTGAAGGCCAAAGCGATCGTTCCGCTGATCATGACGCGCTCACCGCCTGAGACTACGACAGAATGTCGTAGGTATGGACGCGGCGCTCACCGAATCGACGTCGACTCCCCATCGATTCGGGGTTCGACGAATCATTGCGATCGCCGCGGTCGTCGCTGTCGGGGCGTGGGGGGCATGGACCGCACTCGACACACCGTCCCTCCCCGACTTCACCGCGACCGGCGACCCGATCGATCTCCCCGAGGAGGGGTCATTTCCGACAGTGTCACTCGACCAGTTCGAAGGAATCCTGGTCGGCCTGCGTGGGCAGCCCGTCGTGGTCAACATCTGGGCGTCATGGTGCGCGCCGTGCCGTACCGAGATGCCGCTCCTACAGAACGCCGCAGACGCATACGCCGGTCGCGCCGTGATCCTCGGCCTGGCGACCAACGACGATCCGAGAGCAGCGAAGCAATTTCTCACCGACCTCGACCTGACATATCCGAACGTCTTCGACAGCACCGGTGAGATCCGTGTCGCGTTGGGTCTGACGGCCTATCCGACGACCTACGTGTTCGGTGCCGACGGCGCGATGCGTGCCCGCGTCAACGGGGGCATCTCCGAACAGCGTCTCGCCGGCCTCATCGAGGATGCTCTCGAATGATCGACTTCGGCCTGATGGTCAGCATCATCATCGCGTTCGGCGTCCCCACGTTGGTGGCGTCGTGGTGGACCATTCGAAGCACGCAAGGGCCGGTCGGCTTGCTCGATGTCGCCATCGGACCGGCGTTCGTCGGGCTCGCCGTCGGGCGTCTCACCACGCTGGCACTCGATGATCAGGCCTCGATCGGCAGCATCTCGGACATGCTCGTCATCCGGAGTGGGGTCGAGTTCTGGCCCGGAGTCGGTGCGGCGATCGCCGCTGCGATGTGGAGTGCACGCAGGAGCGGAGACTCGCCGGCCGACCGGATTGCGGACCTGGCACCGCTCGCGATGATCGGATACGCCGGCTACGAGATGGCCTGCGTCTTTCGCGACGGGTGCTTCGGACCGGAGAGCCCGATCGGGCTGCGACCTCCCGGGCTCTCGACCACCATGATTCCGACGGGGTGGTTAATGGGTGCGGCGGTCGTCGCGGCAGCCGTCGCTGTCCGCATCCTCGCTCGACGCGGACGTGCGACGTCGGTCGTCGTGTTCGCCGCAACGGCCAGCGTCGCATCGGTCCGAGCGGTCGGCTCGATCTGGCTTCCTCACGTCGGCGACGGCCTGACACGCCAACACGGTTCCTCGTTGGTCGTCGCTGCCGTCTCCATCACCGCCGCCGCGGTCGTGCTCTGGCGCGGCCAGCAGCTGATCGACCAAGCCGCTCCGCCCCCAACCCCGAACACCGCGACACAGGAATCGGTTCCCCCGACATGACGAGCAAGCAACGAAACACGAAGAGCCGGACCACTCGGCGGCCCGCCACGCCCACATCACCACCTGACACCCCCGTGGTGCACCACCGGCACCGGTGGGCCCGCCACGGCATCGTCGCCGCCGGTGCCGCCGGTCTGGTCGCCATCTTCTGGGCGGCCCGCTCGAACTGGGTCGCCGAAATGAGGTTGTGGAAGGCGGTTGGCGACGCCGCCTACGTTCTGCTGCTCCTTGCACTGATTCTCGGACCGCTCGCCAGGCTGTTTCCATCAACGCGCAGTTGGTTGCGGTGGCGGCGCCAGATCGGCATCTGGTTCGCACTCGCAGCGACCTTGCACGGCGTCCTCATCCTCAACGGATGGGCCCGTTGGAGCCTGCGTCGATTCCTTGGCTACGAGTTCGTCCCACAACTCGGTCGCGAGGCCCGGCTCGAACCAGGCTTCGGACTCGCCAACCTCATCGGCCTCACCGCCCTGGTCCTCGCGCTGATCCTCGCCGCTACCTCGTCGGACCTGGCGATGCGACTCCTCGGCCGACCGGCGTGGACCTGGCTGCATCGCCTCTCCGAGACCGTGCTCGTGCTCTCACTGCTGCACGGCGGCTATTTCCTGTTCATCCACTACACCGAGTCGTTCCACAAGCAGCCGCCACCGAACCTCGACTGGTTCCGGATGCCGTTCCTGCTCGCCGGTCTCAGCGTCCTTGCGTTACAGGCGCTCGCTTTCGCTCGACGCGGTCGGAGCGCGTCCGCCATGGACCGGATCGGGTCGCAGTAGGGCCATCCCGAACAACTCCGGCAGAACCCCAGCCGCCTGATGGAAATTCCCGATCGAAACGCCGCTTGCTACTACACGACGTCGTAGTATCGAGAAGATGAGTTCCAGTCGCGTCTCCGCCCCGGACCAACGTGTGATCCGCTCCGAGCACGAGCACGCCCGCATCGCCGATCTTCACGACCCGGCTGATCTCCCCACGGCCGCAGTCGAGCAGTCACCCGGCGACGACGTGGCGGCTCGCGTCGACGCTGCCGCCGACAATCTTGCCGATGCGCGTCGAGCCGAGACAATCGTGAACGACGAGATCGTTCGCCTCGGTGCGATCTTCGATCGCGAGAATGACGCGAGTCTGTTGAACCGCTGGATTGCCGGCGTTGCAGCGACGACGACCGGCGAGTTCGACGAATTGCTGTGGACAGCGTTGGAGTGGCAACGCTGCAGTCACGGCGTCTTCAACGTCAGCATGCGACGACTTCAGCGCTTGTGGCACCGAGCTGCTCTCGACGGGTGCCAGCCCAGCCTCGGCGAACTCCAAGAAATCGCAAACGACATCGCGACCGCTCCGTATCGGTTCGACGGGCACCTCCTGCGTCAGACCAAGAGCTGTCACGATCTCGATCTGGCCGCCATCGTCGATGGGTTCATCGTGGATCTGGCCACCGAAACGGCCTGGCGCACGTGCGACCTGTGCAGCCTGATCGTCAGTGCTCGCGGCAAGGTCGTGCACCGCGGTGACGGCGTCAT
>JBBSLH010000193.1:0-8020 GCA_038255425.1 Acidimicrobiales bacterium | reverse complement strand
GCTCGCCTCCGTTGTCTCCGTCGCGGCGTCGCCCCTCATGCCGGTGGGCGATCCCCGAAAGGCCGACCCCGATCTCGGATTCTCGATCGACTGGGCCGTCCTGATCGCCGGGTTCGTCTCGATCGTTCTCGTTGTGGCCACAGCGGCCGTGGCCAGCGGCTGGATTGTTGGTCGGACCACGAACGAGCGGCGCGTCGGTTCGAGCCCACCGCGGTCGACGTACCGGCTCCTCGGCCGCGTTGGTCTACCGCCGTCGGCCACGACAGGAACAAGCTTTGCCCTGGAGCGGGGGGAGGGCAGAAGTACGGTCCCCGTCCGGTCCTCGATGATCGGTGCCGCGGTCGCGGTCGCCGGCTTGGTCGCCGTCGCCGTGTTCGCTGCCAGCCTCGCCGACCTCGCTGGACGGTCGGACCGATACGGATTTCCGTGGGACGCCGTGGTTGCCGGGTTCGACGGTGGCGTCGTCGACGAATTCGGCGGCGTCCTCTCCGCTGATCCGAGAGTCGAGGCCCTCGGCGTCATCGCATCGAGCCTGGGGCAGGCGGACGGCGCCGATGTCAACACTTACTCGTTCGAGTCGCTGAAGGGATCGGCCGGCCCCACGCTGATCGACGGCCGCATGCCACAGGGCCCCGACGAGGTTGTGCTCGGCAGGTCGACCGAACGAGACGCGGGCGCGTCCCTGGGTGACACAGTGCAGCTGACCGGTGTCGACGGACTGGTGCGGCTCGAGGTCGTGGGGATCGCGGCATTTCCAGCACTCGACGAGCGAAGCCGCGTCAACCATGGGGTGGCTCTCACGCGGGAGGGATTCGACCGCCTTGCCCAACGCGACCCGGTGAACATCGATCTGTCGGTCACGTGGGCGGACGGGGTGAATGCCGCTTCGGCCACCCGAGATCTCGAGAGGCTCACCGGCTCGCCCGTCGTGCCGCCGAGGGTCCCGGCGGACCTGAGGAACCTGGTCGCCGTCGACACTGTCCCGGCTGCCCTGGCGGCCCTTCTGGCGTTTCTGGCCGTGGTCGCGGTCGTCCATGTACTGACGGTCAGCTCGAGGCGACATGCCCGCGATTTCGCCGTGCTTCGCACCCTCGGGTTCGTGCGCCGGCAGCTCAGGACGACGCTGACCTGGCAGACCTCGTTGTGGACGATCGTCGGGTTGGCTGCCGGGATACCACTCGGCATCGCTGCGGGACGCGCCGCATGGGCCGTGGAGTCAACCAGCCTCGGCGTCATCGATCACCCGGTCGTGCCCCTCCGAACCATCGGCGTGGTCGTCGCAGCGGGTCTCGTGCTCGCCGGACTCGTTGCCGCGGTGTCCGTGCGCCGTATCGCCGACCGCCGCCCTGCCGACGCCTTGCGTGAGGGTTGAGGCCGGCGATGGGGGTGCTGGTATCCCCCGGAGGAGTGGTAGCAGCGGGATTGGAATGTGGGGTGGATCGCGGTCGACTGACCGGGTGAGCCACTGCCACAGGACATCGGAACAGCGACCGGTCGCGACCATGCGTAGCATCGGCGCCCGTCGGCCCGCCGTGGGCTGCCAGGGAGGTTGTCGGTGAGCGAGTCGACGGGTTCCAGCGGTGGTCGTGCGTCCATCTCCGTGTTCCTGGCCGACGACAACCTCATCGTCCGCGAGGGTGTGCGGGCTCTGCTCGGACTCGACGCCGACATCGACGTGGTGGGTGTCGGCGAAGACTTCGACTCGCTCCTCGCCGGGGCGGACGAGCACGAGCCGCAGGTCGTCGTCACCGACATCCGCATGCCTCCGTCGTTCCACCAGGAGGGAATCGAGGCGGCCAAGCTCATCCGGCTCCGCCACCCCGGAACCGGCATCGTCGTGCTGTCGCAGTTCGACGATCCCGAGTACGCCATCTCGCTCCTCGGCGACGGGGCCGCCGGCTACGCCTACCTCCTCAAGGACCGGGTGGCCGAAGGCGATCATCTCGCCGCCGCGATCCGGACCGTGGCCACCGGCGGTTCGATGCTCGACCCCGAGATCGTCGCCGCGCTGGTGAATCCGGTGTCGGCCGCCGGCGCACTGTCGGCCACCGACGAGGCCCTCCTGCAGCTCGTCGCCCAGGGAAAGCCGATCAAGGCGATCGCCGCCATCCAGCGGACCACGCCGGCGGTGGTCAGCGAAGCCCTCGAGCAGATGTTCCTCCGACTGGCCGAGGGCGCGTCACGCGGCTCGGAGGCTGCGCTCCACCGCCTCCGCATGCTGCACCAGGCGATCATCGACCGCGAGGAACAGGGCGAGTCGATCTCCCGTCTGCTGCCCGGCGGCATCGCCGAGCAGATGCGGGCAGGGGGCATGACCATCGGACAGACCGAGCGGTTGCTGGTCACGGTCCTGATGTGTGACATCCGGGGGTACTCGACCATCGCCGAGAAGGTCGACCCCACCGATCTGGCCACCCAGCTCAACGAGCACCGCGGCGCGATGAACCGGGCCATCATCGGCAACGACGGGACGGTGATGCAGTTCGTCGGTGACGCAGTGATGGCCGTGTTCGGCGCACCGCTCCCGTGCGAGAACCATGCCGATCGTGCCGTAGCGGCGGCCCGAGCCATGCACGACGCTCAGGCGGGGATCAACGAACGGTGGGAGGCACAGGGACTCCCACCGTTCGGGCTCGGCATCGGTGTGTCCACCGGCGACGTCGCCGCCGCATTGCTCGGCAGCGAGGAACGATTGGAGTACACCGTGGTCGGTGACTCGGTGAATCTCACTCAGCGGCTGCAGCAGTGGGCCGAACCTGGCGAGACGGTGCTGATCGATTCGACTTGGGACCTGCTCACCAGGCCAGTGGAGGCCGTCGAACTCGAACCAGCCCAGGTCAAAGGGCGAGATGCCCCGGTCCGTGCGTACAAGGTGGCCGCCGCAGGTGCGGCCGGACAAGGAGTTGAACCATGAGCGACCCGGCGTTGACCGACGGTCCAGTGCTGACCATCCAAGGTGTTCGCAAGACGTTCGAGGCGGAGAACGCGCCGGTGCGCGCCCTGCGTGGACTCGACTTCGCCTTGGGTCGCGGCGAGTTCGTCGCGGTGATGGGTCCGTCCGGTTGCGGGAAGTCGACGATGCTCAATCTGGTGGCCGGGCTCGACACCGTCGACGAGGGTGAGATCGACCTCGACGGCGACCAGGTCCACGAGATGTCCGAGGACGAGCTGGCCCGCATGCGCCGACGCCACATCGGCATCGTGTTCCAGTTCTTCAACCTCCTCGACGGCATGACCGTGCTGGAGAACGTCGCCCTCCCGGCCATGATCGCCGGGCTGAAGCGCAAGCCGGCCGAGACCCGAGCCCGAGACCTGCTCGATCTGCTCGGCCTCACCGACAAGGCCAAGCAGGTGCCCGGTGTGCTCTCCGGTGGGCAGCGTCAGCGGCTGGCGATCGCCCGCGCGTTGGCCAACGAGCCCACGCTGGTGCTGGCCGACGAACCGACCGGCGCGCTCGACTCGGACGGCGGCCAGGAGATCCTCGAACTGTTCAACCGACTGCATGGCGACGGCCAGACCATCCTCATGGTCACCCACGACGACGACGTCGCCGCTCGGGCCGACCGCATCGTGCGGATGAAGGACGGCAAGGTCGAGACCGTGGGGCCCGACACCGACCCGTCGACACCCCAACCCGTGCTGCTCTGACCGGACGGCGGTCAGGAACTCCGGATGGGATCGGTCGCCTGGTACGCAGCGCTCGAAGCACGCCGCCGCTGGCGGTCCGTGCTCGGTCTCGCGATGCTCGTCGCGGTGGCCGGGACGGTCGTCATCGGCGCGGCCGCCGGCGCTCGGCGGACATCGTCCGCGTTCGACCGCCTGGCGTCGTCGACTTCGGCCCGCGATGCCACCGTCCAGATCGACGACATCGATCCCATCACCGAGGCATCGATCACCGACCGGATCGAAGCCCTCGACATCGTCGACTCGGCCACGCGGGCGCAGGTGGTCCTGGTCGCTCCGGCGAGCGGGGAGGACAGCGAGGAGATGGACGTCACGATCGGGCTGTCGCCGGACGGCTGGGGGACGACCATCGACAGACCCGTGGTGACGGCCGGTCGGCTGCCCCGTCCAGGCGCAGCCAACGAGGTGCTGGCCAACGAGGTGGCCCGAGACCAGTTCGGCCTCGGTATCGGTAGCAGGTTCGGCGGCACGACGTTCACGACCGAGGATCTCGACGCGATGTTGTCCGGCGAGTTCCAGGGGTTCAACGGCCCGCCGCTCGAGCTGCATGTGGTCGGTATCGGACGATTCGCGAGCGACCTCCAAGGCGACGCCGGGACGTTCTTACTCGGCACCCCTGCGCTGGTCGACGACGTCACGGGCCGTGTTGGCCTCTTCACCGGACTTCTCGCGGTCCGGCTCGATCCCGGCGCATCGTTCGACGACCTTCGCAAGGCGGTCGCGCCGATCGTCGGCGACGGGGAATACGAGGTCACTTCGTCGGACGAGGAGTTCGCGGATGCCGCACGCGACTCAGCCGATGTGCTCGGCCAGAGTCTGCTGGTTTTTGCCGCAGTCGCCGCACTGGCCTCGGCGGTGGTGGTCGGCGGGGCGATCAGCCGCCAGTTCCAGGGTTCGACAGATCACGGCATAGCGCTGTCGGCCATGGGCTGGACAGGCGCCCAACAGGACCTGGCCCGGTCGGCTGTGCCCGCGATCGGCATAGCGGTCGGTGCCGGCGGCGCCGGAGTCGGTGCCGTCGCGGTGTCCGGCTTGTTTCCGTTCGGTATCGCCCGCCGCATGGAGCCCACGCCGGGCCCGCGCATCGACTCGTTCGTGGTCTTCCTCGGTGTGACCGCGGTCTTCGTCGCCGGACTCGGCCTGCTCCTCGTTCTGGCGCATGCCGGCAGTCGGAGTCGTGGGCCGGCGGCGGTGCGACCGGACCCACGAGCGTCTCGACTCGCACCGGCGTTCGCCGCGCTCCCCGTTGCCGTCGCCGTGGGCATCCGTCACGCGGTGCAGCGGCGAACTGCCAACGGCCCGGTACCGGTCCTCGCCGGTCTGGCCGCCGCGACCGTCGCCGTCATGGGGGTGGTGGGTGCGGCCACCACCGTACGTAGCCTCGACGGCCTGCTCGATGCGCCCGTGAGATACGGGTGGGCATGGTCGTCGCAACCGGAGAGCTCGACCAACGAAAGCCTCGGAACGGTGGCCGCCGCTGTTGCCGAGGCCGACGGGGTCGCGGCGGTCGGCGTCCGCTCCGAGGCGCGGGTCGAGCTCGATGGACTCGTGCTGGTCGGTGGCGCGATCGAGACCGAGTCCGGTTCCCTCACACCGACGATGCTCGCCGGGCGACCGCCGGCCGGCGATGACGAAGTCGCGGTCGGGGCATCGACGGCGGATGCCCTCGGTGTGGAGATCGGCGAAGAGGTGACGGCCCGGGGTGCCTCCGGTCGGCCGGACAGGGCGATGACCGTGGTCGGCGTCTCGGTGCTGGCACCGATGGACGACGGCGACCCCTCGGCCGGTGCCCTCCTGACGGCCGACGGACTCGAGGCCGTACGCCGGTCGGACGGATTCTCGAGGTTGGTCCTCCGGTACGAGGACGGGGCAGACGTCGAGGCGGTGGAGATGGCCCTGAGCGACTCGCAACCGGTGGCGTTCTCGTTCTACTCCGGGCCCCGGATACCCAGCCTGCTCGTCAATCTCGATCGCTCCGTCCCGGTGATCGCCGGCCTGGGCGTCTTCTCCGGCCTGCTCGGGGTGGCCGGCGTCGGCCATGCGCAGATCGTCGGTGCCCGCCGCCGACGACATGAGCTCGCAACGCTCCGAGCCCTCGGGCTGCGACGCGGCCAGATCCGGTCCGTGGTGCGGTGGAACACGGTTGCAACCGTCGTCATCGGCATCGTGCTCGGTGCCCCGATCGGGCTCGCCATTGGTCGTACTGCGTGGCAGTTGATGGTCGGCGGTCTCGGGGTCATCGACGATCCGGGCATTCCGTGGCGCACGCTGGTCATGCTCGCGCCGGTCGCCGTGGTCCTCGCACTGGTCCTCGCGTGGTGGCCCGGACGCCAGGCCGTCCGGAACCTGCATCCAGGAGTGGGGGTGGACTGATGGACGCGCTCCGCCTCCACCTCCGCGCCGAGCTCCGGAACCAGTGGCGTTCCCTGATCGCCACCGTGTTGCTGATCGGCTTGATCGGCGGCGTGGTCATCGCCGCCGTGGCCGGTGCCCGACGTACCGACACCGCGTTCGATCGACTGCTCGACGACACCGACGCCTGGGACGTGCTCATCAACCCGAACGAAGGGATCGCCACCGGCATCGACCTCGAGACGGTGCAGTCACTCGCCGTCGTCGAACGGGCCTACGCCGGCTACGGGATGGCGGTGTTCCTGCTCGACGACGACGGTGACGCCGATTTCGACGAGGTCCCACTGTCCGTCGCCGGCGGGAGCGATGACGCCAGGGTCGCGTTCGGGCGACCTCATGTCCTGGAGGGCCGGCTGCTGGACAACCGCGTCGTCGAGGAGGTCATGGTGTCCGAATCGATCGCACAGGCTCGCGACGTCGACGTCGGCGACACCCTGCCGGTCGCGGTGTTCCGCCTCGCCGAGCTCGAAGCATTCGAGGAGGCCGGCGGCGATGGCGAACCGCCGCTCGACCACCTGGACCTCACGGTGACGGGCATCTTCGTCGAGCCCGATGAACTCCTCACCGATGACCTGTTCTCCTCGGACTCGCTGATCCTGTCGCGGGCGTTCGCCGACGAACGGAGCGACGATCGGTTCTTCGTGGGGTACCTGGCGCAGCTGGCCGATGGCCCAGACGCATTCGGGGACCTGCAGGCCCAGCTCGCCGCAGCATCGCCCGACGGGTTGATCGAGATCCGCCAGATGGCGGTGGTGGCCGACACGGTGGCGCGCGGCGTCCGCCCCCACGTCTTCGTCCTGGTGGCACTGGCCGCCATCGTCGGTCTCGCCGGCACCGTCATCTCCGTCCAGGCGGTGACCCGGCAGCTCGAGCCGCTCCGGCGCGACGCCCCCGGCCTGCGGGCCGTCGGCATCGGCCGGGGTCAACTCGTGGTCGCCGGCTTCGGTCGGGTCGTCGGCGTGGCGGCGGCCGGCGGCGTCGTGGCTGCGCTCGTGGCCGTGGCCGCGTCCCCGGTGTTCCCCATCGGTGTCGCTCGCAAGGCCGAGGTCTCTCCCGGCATCGACGTCGACGTGGTGTCGGTCGGGGGTGGCGTCGTCGTGCTGGTGGCGTCCACGGTGGTCCTGTCCTGGCTCGGTGTCCGGCGGGTGGCATCGCCGGACGCTCGCCGGACGCGCCGCGAACGGCCGAGCCTTCTGCCGCGGATCTCGACCGGGCCGGTGAGCAGCTCCGGTCTCCGACTGGCCTTCGGACCGGCTACCGAGTCGACCGGTCGTCCGGCCATCGGCGGACTGGCGCTCGCCTTCGCCACGTTGGCTGCCACGGTCACCTTCGGCTCGAGCCTGTCGTCGTTCATCGCCACGCCGGCCGAGTGGGGGTGGACGTGGGACGCGCTGGTCGGTCTCAACAACGAGCCCGCGCCCGGGGAGATCGCTCCGATCGTCGACCGGTTCGCGGCCGAACCGAACTTCGATGCCGTCGGCGAGGTGATCGTCGACCAGGCCAGCATCGCCGGCCTGCGGGTGCCGTCCATCGGCATCGATCAGCGGCGGTCGACCGTCGACCTTCCCGTCCCCCGCGGTCGGGCACCCCGGGCCGACGACGAGGTCGCCCTCGGCGGCCGGACCCTGGCCGCCCTGGACGTGGGCATCGGGGACACGGTCGCCGTCGGACCCGACGGCGAGTCGTTCACGGTGGTCGGCCAGGCGGTGTTCCCCGGCATCGGCACCTACTCCGGATCGGACCGGACCGGGCTCGGCACCGGTGCCCTGTTCACCATCGCCGGGCTCCGAAACACCGGCGAGGGCTTCGCGTTCCCGTCGATCATCGTCGACGCCGCCGACCCCGTCGCGCTCGCCGAGGGGATCGAATCGGCGACCGGCGGCGCCCGCAACGACGACCTCGGCGACTACGAGGTCTTCGACCG
>JBBSLH010000192.1:0-8115 GCA_038255425.1 Acidimicrobiales bacterium | reverse complement strand
GGAGGCGAAGGCGAACGGTGTCGAGGCACCCGACGGCTTCACCGTGCGTCTGATCACCGACATCGGCAAGGTCGACGACCGCACCTTCAACCAGTTCGCGTACGAAGGCATGCAGGCGGCCGCCGACTGTTTCGACTTCGAGACCAGCTTCATCGAGACCGCCTCCGAGGCTGACTACGCGACCAACATCGCCACGTCGCTCGAGGGCAGCCCCGACGCCATCGTGACCGTCGGCTTCCTGCTCGCCACCGACACGCTCGCAGCAGCCGAAGAGAACGCCGACGTCAGCTTCATCGGCGTCGACCAGTTCCAGCCGGAATTCCCGGACAACTACGTCGGCGTTCAATTCCGTGAGGACGAGGGTGGCTGTCTCGCCGGCGTCGCCGCAGGGCTGCTCACCGAGAGCGGCGTCATCGGCGTCGTCGGTGGCCGCGAGGACGTGCCCCCGGTCGTCCGCTACGTCAACGCCTACGAGTCCTGCGCCAAGCAGACCAACCCCGACGTCCAGGTCCTCTCGACCTACAACGAGTCGTTCAACGACCCGGCCAAGGGTGCGTCCGACGCACAGCAGTTCCTCGGTGAGGGTGCCGACGTGATCTTCGGGGCCGGCGGCCCGACCGGTTCGGCCGGCGTCGTCGAGGCGACGAAGGCCGGCGCATGGGGCATCGGCGTCGACCAGGACGAGTACGTCTCGACCTTCGACAGCGGTAGCGCCGACGGCGCCGACCGCTTGGCGACCTCCGCCATCAAGCGCGTCGACCTGTCGGTGTTCGACAACATCGTGAACCTCCTCACCGGCGACTTCGCCGGCGGCCTGTTCACGCTGACGGCCGAGAACGGCGGCATCACCTACGGCCCGCCGCACGACGCTGACGTCCCGCAGGAGGTCCTCGATGCACTCGAGGAGACCCGCGTGGCGCTGGCCGAGGGCACCTACGAGATCGGCGTCGATCCGATCACGGGTCTGCCGTCGTAGCAGCAACGCACTGACGAACCCGAGCCCCCGGCGTCCAGCGCCGGGGGCTCGTTCGCGTCTGTGAGAAGATGCCCGTCGTGTCCGTTGGCGCCAGCGAAACACCCACCGCAGCACTCGTCCTGGAAGCCCGGAAGATCACCAAGACCTTCCCCGGCGTGATCGCCAACCAGGACGTCGACTTCGACCTGCGCGAAGGCGAGATCCACTGCCTCCTCGGCGAGAACGGCGCGGGCAAGAGCACCTTGATGAACGTGCTCTACGGCCTGTATGCGCCAACTGCTGGCGAGATCGCTGTTCGTGGCGAAACAGTGCAGTTCGGCAGTTCGTCGGACGCCATCGCGCGTGGCATCGGGATGGTGCACCAGCACTTCCAGCTCATCCCGACGTTCACCGTCGCAGAGAACGTGGCGCTCGGCGACGAGGTCACGACGCGCTTCGGGAGCCTGGACATCGCGGCCACCAGGAATCGCATCGTCGAGATCGGCGAGCGGTACGGCCTCGCCGTCGACCCCGACGCAATCGTCGGCGAGCTCTCCGTCGGCGTGCAGCAACGAGTCGAGCTCATCAAGGCGCTCGAGCGCGACGCCGAGATCCTCATCCTCGACGAACCGACTGCGGTGCTGACGCCCGGCGAGGTCGACGATTTCTTCGATGTCGTCCGCGCCCTCGTCGACAAGGGCAAGTCGATCGTGTTCATCACCCACAAGCTGCGCGAGGTCCTCGCCGTCGCCGATCGGATCACCGTGCTCCGCTCCGGACACAGCGTGGGCAGCGCGGATCCGGCGACGGCCACCGAGCAGGATCTCGCCAACCTGATGGTCGGACGTGACGTGGTGTTCACGGTCGACAGGCCACCCGCCACCCCAGGGGCGCCGATGTTGCAACTCACCGGTGTGACGGTGGACGACTCGCGGAACGTCGCCATGTGTCGATCCATCGACATGACCGTTCGGGCCGGGGAGATCTTCGGTATCGCCGGTGTCGAGGGGAACGGCCAGCGTGAGTTGGTCGAAGCGGTCACGGGGATGCGCACGCCGTCGGGCGGGACGATCCTGCTGGGCGACGACGACATCACCCATGCTTCTCCCCGCGAGGTCGCCGACCTGGGAGTCGGGCACGTCCCCGAGGACCGCAACCGTCACGGTGTGGTCGGCCCGTTCTCGATCGCCGACAACATGGTCCTCAACCAGTATCACCAGCGACCGTTCTCCTCTCGCTTCCTCCGACGAGATCAACCGATCCGGACGTGGGCACTGAACCTGGTGACCCAGTTCGACGTTCGCGCCCCGGGCATCGACGTCCCCGTCGCGACGCTCTCGGGTGGTAACCAGCAGAAGGTGATCGTCGCCCGCGAGATGTCCCGGCCCGGTCTGCGGCTCCTCGTGGTCGCACAGCCGACACGAGGACTCGATGTCGGCTCGATCGAATTCATCCATCACCGGATCGTCGAGATGCGAGATGAGGGTGCAGCAGTCCTGCTCGTGTCGGCCGAGCTGGACGAGATCCTGTCGCTGTCCGATCGGATCGGCGTGCTCTACCGAGGCGAGTTGGTCGGTGAGTGCGCCGGCGAGGACGCCACGCGCGAACGGATCGGGCTCCTGATGGCGAGCGGACGCGACGAGAGCGAGGTGTCGGCATGATCGACACACGAAGCGGATTCGCCGCGGAACTGCGACGCAGCATCCAGATCCAACCGATCCTCGTCCCGCTCCTGGCGATCGTCTGCGCCTTCGTGGTCGGCGCAGTTGCCATCCTCGCGATCGGCGACAACCCGATCGAGGCCTATTGGGCGCTACTTCGCGGCATGTTCGGCAGCGGGGACCGGATCGCCGCGTCGCTCGGTCGATCGACCCCCTTCATCGGCGCGTCGCTGGCCGTTGCCTTCGCGTTCCGCGCCGGACTCTTCAACATCGGGGCCGAAGGGCAGTTGCTCGTCGGAGCGACCGCTGCTGCATGGATCGGGACCCTGTCCTCGGTCCGAGACCTTCCGGGCGTGCTCGCGATCATGCTGCTCCTGATCGCCGGCGCCGCCGCCGGCTTCGCCTACGGCGCCATCCCCGGACTACTCAAGGCCAAGACCGGTGCACACGAGGTGATCGTCACGATCATGCTCAACGCGATCGCACTCCTCTACGTGCGCTGGTTGGTCAACAGTCAGGACCCCGTGATCCTGCGAGACGCCAACAGCTCGGTGCCGAGGACGGCCCCGATCGAAGACGCCGCCCGCATACCGACGTTCGTCGATTCGCAGCCGCCCCTCCACCTCGGGTTCGCGATCATGGTCGGGCTGGCCATCATCGTCTGGTTCGTCCTCCAACGGACGAGCTTCGGTTTCGAGGTCCGTACGGTCGGCACGAACCCGGAGGCCGCCCGCTACGCCGGCATGAGCGTGGGCAAGACCATCTTCCTCGCCATGGCGATCTCCGGCCTCTTCGCCGGCCTGGCCGGCGCCGGGGAGATCAGCGGCACCAGCGGTTTCCTGTCTCCGGGGGTGTTCATCAACATCGGCTTCGACTCGATCGCGATCGCGCTGCTCGCCCGCGCCAACCCGTACGCCATCGTGCCCGCATCGATCCTGTGGGGAGCGATGCTCAGCGGCGCGGGGCTGATGCAACAAGAGGTCGGTCTCTCGATCGACGTCGTGCGCATCGTCCAGGCGCTCGTGCTCCTGTTCGTGGCGGCCGACGTGATCGTGCGCACGATCTTCCGCATCCGCAAGGCATCCGATGATCCGCTCGCCGCATCCACGCTCGCCTCGGGATGGGGTGGTCAGTGATGCGCCTGGGTCGCCTGCAGACCATCGGCGTCATCTTCGGTCTCGTCGGGTTGTTCCTCGTCGCCTACGTCGCACCCAACGTCACGCCGGACACCAAGTCCTTCACCTTCGATGCGCCGCCCGACCCGCCGACGCTGTCGTTCACGCCCGGTGTCGCGATCGCGACCATCGGCGTGCTCTACGTCCTCGCCGCGCTCGCCACCTTCTTCGAGCCACACTCCCCACGCGTCGCCCAGTTCGCGCTGATCGGCAGCGGGCTCGTGTTCCTGCCCCTGATCATCGTCGTGGCACTGGCCCTGTCCGAGTCGACGGGGACGAACGTCGTCCAGCTGATCGTGGAATCGCTGCGCCTCGGCACACCGATTGCACTCGGCGCCATGGCCGGCCTGTGGTGTGAACGCTCCGGCGTCGTCAACATCGGTATCGAAGGCATGATGCTCGGCAGCGCCGGGGTGGGCTTCATGGTGTACTCGCTGCTCGGCGACGCCAGCTCGGTCCCGTGGCTGTGGGCCTCGATCGGCGTCGCCGTCGTCACCGGCGGGCTGATCGCGGCATTGCATGCGCTCATGTCGGTCACCTTCCGGGTCGACCAGATCATCTCCGGCGTGGTCGTGAACCTCCTCGCCCTCGGCGTGACCGGATTCATCCGCTCGGAGGTGGTCGTGCCATCCGGCATCACCAGTGGAACCCCGACGTCGGACATCTCGCTTCCGCTGCTCAGCTCGATCCCCGTGATCGGACCTCAGCTCTTCGATGCCCGTCCGATCTTCTTCCTGATGTTCGTCGTGGTCACCGGCACCTGGTGGATCCTGTGGCACACGAAGTTCGGGCTGCGAGTCCGGTCTGTTGGCGAGAACCCCCATGCGGCCGAGACACTCGGGATCGATGTCATACGCACCCGGTACGTGGCGGTCATCGCCGGCGGCCTCATCGCCGGGCTCGGCGGCGCATGGTTCTCGATGGAGAGCCAAGGCGGATTCCAGGACAACATGACCAACGGTGCCGGCTTCATCGCACTCGCAGCCCTGATCTTCGGCAAGTGGCGACCGTGGACGGCGTTCGGCGGTGCGATGCTCTTCGGATTCACCCGCGCACTCGGCTCGCGCCTCCAGATCCTCGGTGTCGAAGTCGGCGACTTCGAGATCCCGTCGGAGTTCTGGCAGTCGCTCCCGTTCGTCGTCACCATCGTCGTGGTGGCCGGCCTCATCGGCCGGGCCATACCGCCCGCGGCAATCGGCCAACCGTTCGAGCGGAGCCGATGACCGCAGACATCGACTGGACGGCGCTGCGACAGTCGGCGTCAGGAGCGACCGCGAACTCGTATTCGCCCTACTCGGGTTTCCCGGTGGGAGCCGCCGGAGTGACCGACGACGGCCGAGTGTTCACCGCCGCGAACGTCGAGAACGCCAGCTACGTCGCCGGCATCTGTGCCGAGACTGCGCTCGTCGGCGTTCTCGCTGCCGAAGGTGTCGGTCGAGGCGAGCTGCTCGCGGTTGCAGTCACCGATCCCGATGGCACGTCGCTGTCACCGTGCGGCCGGTGCCGCCAGCTCCTCCACGAGTTCGGTGGCGGCGACCTCTTGGTCAACCAGCGCACGATGGACGAACTCCTCCCCGACGCATTCCAACCGGAAGACCTCGGCTGATGGCGACCGACATCCTCGAGGTGCTCCGGACGAAGCGCGACGGCGGCGAGCTGACCGACGAACAGATCCGCTTCTTCATCGATGGATACACGGCTGGCACCGTCGCCGACGAGCAGGCGTCCGCTCTCCTCATGGCCATCGTTTTCCAGGGGATGACCCCCGGCGAGCTGGCCACGTGGACCGCGGCGATGATCGACACCGGCGACCGCGCCGACCTGTCGTTCCTCGACCGCCCGACCGTCGACAAGCACTCGACTGGTGGCGTGGGCGACAAGGTCTCGCTGATCCTCGTCCCCCTCGTCGCAGCGTGTGGCGCCGCGGTGCCGCAGCTCGCCGGCCGTGGGCTGGGCCACACCGGCGGAACGCTCGACAAGATGGAGTCGATCTCGGGGCTCACCACCATGCTCTCGGCCGAGCGTTACCGACAGGTCATCGCCGATGTCGGCGGGGTCATCGCCGGTGCGAGCGGAGACATCGCCCCCGCCGACCGCAAGCTCTATGCCCTGCGCGATGTGACGGCGACGGTGGAGTCGATCCCGCTCATCGCCTCGTCGATCATGTCCAAGAAGATCGCCGAGGGCACCAAGGGCCTGGTGCTCGACGTGAAGGTCGGATCGGGCTCGTTCCTGGGCGACGACGACATGACCAGGACGCTGGCCGAGACGATGGTCGGGATCGGCAACGACAACGGCGTCCGTACGGTTGCACTACTCACCGACATGGACCAACCGATGGGTCGTGCCGCTGGCAATGCACTCGAGGTCGCGGAGTCACTCGACGTGCTCAGAGGTGGAGGACCACCCGACGTCCGCGAGGTCACGCTCGCGCTCGCGCGCGAGATGCTCGACATCGTCGGCATCGACGTCGACCCCGAACCCGTCCTCGACGACGGACGAGCGATGGAGGTCTTCGAACGCCTCGTCACCGCCCAGGGCGGTGATCTCTCGGTCCCCCTGCCCACCGCCGCTCACACCCACGTGGTCAAGGCCTCTGCTGCCGGTCACCTGCAGCGCATCGACTGCAAGGCGGTCGGTGTGGCGGTCTGGCGCTTGGGCGCCGGCCGAGCCCGCAAGGAGGACGACATCAGCTACGGGGCAGGGGCGATGGTCGAGGCCAGGGTCGGCGACCGAGTCGAGGCCGGCCAGCCGCTCTTGGTGCTCCACGCCGACGACGAGTCGAGGTTCGACGGCGCACTCGCAGCGCTCGACGGAGCCATCGACATCGGAGACGACCCGGTGGAGACCCGTCCCCTCATCGCCGAACGGATTGCGCCGCCCGCCGGGAGTGGACACCGGTAGCGTCCACAGCATGACCGCGCTGAGCCTCTCTTCGATCCGCGAGGCCCCGAAGGTGCTGTTGCACGACCACCTCGACGGCGGTGTCCGGCCGACCACGGTGATCGACCTCGCACGCCAACAGGGCTACGACCGACTGCCGACGAGCGACCCGGACGAACTCGCTGCGTGGTTCGTCGAGGGCGCTGCTCGGCGGAGCCTTCCTCGCTACCTCGAGCCCTTCGAACACACGGTCGGTGTGATGCAGACGGCCGAGGCACTGACCCGAGTCGCCGCCGAGTGCGCAGAGGATCTGGCGGACGACGGCGTCGTCTACGCCGAGATCCGCTTCGCACCAGAACTCCATCTCGAGGCCGGTCTCGAGCCCGACGAGGTCGTGTCGGCGGTACTCGACGGCTTCGAGTCGGTGACGGCGGTTCGTCCCATCCAGATCGGGGTCCTGCTCACTGCGATGCGAACGGCGGCCAACTCGTCCGAGATCGCCGAACTGACGTTGCGCCACCGTGACCGCAACGTCGTCGGTTTCGACATCGCGGGGAGCGAAGCCGGGCATCCGCCCACCCGCCACCTCGACGCGTTCCGCACGATCGCGGCCGCCAATCACCACATCACCATCCATGCCGGCGAGGCGTTCGGGCTCCCGTCGATCTGGGAGGCGATCCAGATCTGCGGCGCCGAGCGGCTCGGACACGGCGTGCGAATCGTCGACGACATCCAGGTTGCCGACGACGGCTCGGTCCACCTCGGACAGCTGGCCTCGTTCCTGCGCGATCGGCGCGTTCCGCTCGAGATGTGCCCGACGTCGAACGTCCACACCGGTGTGGTCGACGATCTCGCCGATCATCCGATCGGTCTCCTGGCCCGACTCCGCTTCCGCGTGACCGTCAACACCGACAACCGGCTCATGAGCGACATCACGCTCTCCCAGGAGTTCACCAACCTGGTCGATGCGTTCGGCTACGGCTGGTCGGACCTCGAGTGGTTCACGGTCAATGCGATGAAGAGTTCGTTCTGGCCGTTCGACAAACGACTGAGGCTCATCAACGAGACCATCAAGCCGGGGTTCGCAGCTCTCAAGGCCCGGTCGCTCGGATCGTCCTAGAGACCGTCGAGGATCGCTGCGGTCGACGACGCCCCGATCCGCGATGCTCCCGCGTCAATCATCGCGAGGGCGGTCGCAGCGTCGCGGACGCCGCCCGACGCCTTGACCCCGACGTCGGGACCGACTGCGTCGCGCATCGTTCGTACGGCGTCGATGCTGGCGCCCCCGCTGGGGTGGAATCCGGTCGAGGTCTTGACGTAGTCGGCACCCGCGTTCACCGCGACCTCGCAGGCGCGCCGCAGCACGTCGGATGACAGGAGCGCCGACTCGACGATCACCTTGAGTCGGATCGGTGCCGGTGCCGCGGCTCGGACCATGGCG
>JBBSLH010000191.1:0-8160 GCA_038255425.1 Acidimicrobiales bacterium | reverse complement strand
CTGGCTCGCAAGGAGCCCCTCGGCGTCTGGGGTGGCCAACTGTTCCAGAGCGGCAAGATCCTGCTGGCCAAGCGCCGCCGGGGTCGTCCGCCCAAGAACCCTCGGCCCGAGGACGAGTTCGTCCACGTCGAGGTCCCCGAGGCGCTCCGCCCCCAGGTGGAGCGCCGCATCGCCTAGTTCGGGTCGCGACCCGACCCTGACGCGAGAACCCCAAGAGCCGCTTGGGTGAGAGGCGGACCGGAGTGACGACGATTCCGTCGAGCTCCGGTCCGTCGCGGCCCCATCTCAACAGGAACTGAACAGGGCTTCCTGCCTGTGAGGTGGGAATCGGACGGCAGTACCGTCGGGTTCCCACCTCACCATGTCCGACACTCCTTCCCCCCGCTCCGCTCTGCCCTGGCAGGCCGTCGTCGCCGCCACCGTCCTCGCACTGACGGCCGCCGCGATGGTGTTCGTGATCATGGACGACGGAGGCGATGCGTCCGTCGATACCGGCTCAGCTGCGGTCGACCTCTCGACCGTGCCCTCGGTCGACCTGGTTCCCGACGACGGCCTCGACGAACGCGACCCGCTCGACGTCGAGTTCACCGACGTCGACGGCACCACTGGAACGATCCGTGACTTCATCGGCGACGAACCGGTGGTCGTGAACTTCTTCGCGTCGTGGTGCCCGCCCTGCATCGGCGAGATGCCGGACTTCGAGGCGGTGTCGCAGGAACTGGCCGGCAAGGTCGACTTCCTCGGCATCGCGGTGCAGGATCGTCCTGAGGACGCGACCGAGATCGTCGAGCGCACGGGTATCACCTATGACTGGACCCGGGACATCCGCGGCGACATCGTCGGCGCCGCCGGCGTCGTGCAGATGCCCACGACGATGTTCATCTCGCCGGACGGAACCGTGATGAAGGTCCAAGGCGGCGCGCTCGACCCCGACGGCCTCCGTGACCTGATCGAGGAACACCTGGGCGTGGCGACGTGATCGACGCCCCGCTCGCGCTCGCCTTCGCCTCCGGCATCGTGGCTGCAGTCAACCCCTGCGGCTTCGCCATGCTCCCCGCCTACGTCGGCTTCTTCCTCGGCAAGGAAGGCGACCGGGTCCCGTCGAAGGGCGAGTCGGTTGCTCGAGCGATCCCTGTCGCGCTCGCCGTCTCCATGGGATTCGTCGTGGTGTTCGGCATCGTCGGCATCGCCCTGCGCCCCATCTCGTCGTCCGTGCAGGAGTACGCCCCCTGGGCGACGATCGTCATCGGCATCGGGCTGGTCATCTTCGGCATCGTGTCGGTCGGCGGCTTCGAACTGCAGGCCCGACTGCCCAAGCTGAACCGCGGCGGCAAGGACGGCGGCCTGTTCTCGATGTTCCTCTACGGGGTGTCGTATGCCATCGCCTCGCTCACCTGCACGATCGGCATCTTCATCGCCACCATCGTCAACGCCTTCTCCCGCACCAACTTCGTGTCCGGCGTCTCGGTGCTGCTGATGTACGCGGCCGGGATGGGCCTCGTCATCACCGCACTGACCGTCGCCATCGCGCTCGCCCGAGACTCCGTCGTGAAGTTCATGCGCTCCGGTATGCAGTACGCCAACAAGGTCGCCGGCGTGCTCATGGTCGTGATGGGCGCCTACGTGACCTGGTACGGCATCTTCTCCCTGCGGGTCCGCAACGACCCGACCACGGCCGGAGGGCCCGTCGACCTGGTCGAGGAGTGGTCGGCCGACGCCTCGACGTTCGTGCAGGACGTCGGAGCCACGAGGTTCGGCCTGATCCTGTTGGGCTCGATCGTCGTCATGGTCTGCATCAGCGTGCTGGTGGCCAGCCTCCGTTCCGACGACACCGAAAAGGCCCACGTGCCGGCCGACGAACCGGAAGCCGTGTCCTGAGCGGTCTGCTCACCGAACTGCTCGCCCATCCGGGCGTCGAGGAATCGTCGACGCTTGGTTCGACGACGGGCGTGATGGCGTATCACGGCGGCAACCTCGAGGTCGGCACCGACGACATCGCCTGCGAGGTCGCGCGACGAACGGGGGCGTCGCTCTACACCGTGACGCAACCCGATTCGCTGCGGTGGCACGTCCCCTCGAAGGCCTTCCGCCCCGAAGAGTCGTCCGCGTTGGCCGAGTTCCTCGACCACGTCGATCGGGTCGTCACCATCCATGGGTTCGGTCGACGGTCGATGTTCACGACCGTTCTCCTCGGAGGCCGGAACCGCCCATTCGCGACACACATCGGCTCGCACCTCCGGTCGGCGCTTCCTTGCTACGAGGTGATCGACGAACTCGACGACATCCCGGCCGCGCTGCGGGGCGTGCACGCCGACAACCCGGTCAACCTTCCGACGGGGCACGGCGTGCAGATCGAGTTGCCCCCTCGAGTGCGTGGCAACGGACCCTTCTGGAACGGGTGGGACGGCGGGTGGCCTGCGCCGCACACCGAGGACCTCATCGACGGACTCGTCGCGGCATTGTCATGACCGGCCGCACGAGCGCACCACTTCGCGCGCTGCTGATCAACGAGAACATCGGGGGGCACGCCACGATGCACCACCACCTGGGTCGTGCGCTCGCCGAGCGTGATGACGTCGAGGCCGAGATCTTCTCGGTGCCCGCTCCCGGGATCGGGCGACGTCTCGCACGCGCTCCGATCCCTGGGCTCGTACGACTCGACGCCGACCTCCAGCCGCTGCGGGCGAACCTCGCCGCCGCCACGATCGTTCGACGATTCCTCCGCCACCGCGCACAGGAGTTCGACGTCGTCCACGTCTACACCCAGAACGCGGCCCTGTTGTCGGTGCCGATCCTCGAAGCCATGCCGTCCGTCGTCAGCTCCGACGGCACCAACGTCCTCAACCGATCCACGCTGCCCTATCGAGATCCAGGGCGGTTCACGCCGGCGTCGCTCGCACTGACACGTCGGTTCGAGAATCCCGTGTTCCGGGCCGCGACGATCGTCGTCGCGAAGTCGGAGTTCGCCGCACGATCGATGCGCGACGACTACGGGTTGACCGATCCGCCCGTGCCCATCATCCCGTTCGGGATCACCGCGCCGGACCAACCCGTCCGAGACCGAATCGGTGGTGCCGAGCCACCGCGGATCACGTTCGTGGCCAACTCGATCGAGCGCAAGGGCGGACACGATCTCCTCGAAGCATTCCGCCGACTACGGCATCGGGCGCAACTGACGCTCGTCACCCCGGCACGGGTCGCATCGGAGCCTGGGGTCACCATCATCCCGGACATCCGTCCCGGCGACGGGCGACTCAGCGAGATCCTGGCGACGACGACCGTCCTGGTGGTTCCGAGTCACATCGAGAAGTTCGGCTATGCGGCGATCGAAGGAATGGCCCACGGCGTCCCGGTCATCGCCTCGTCGGTCGGTGCGCATCCCGAGACCGTCGAAGACGGCGTCACCGGGATCATCGTCCCGCCGCGGGACCCCGACGCATTGCGCGAAGCGATCGACAGGATCCTCTCTTCACCTCGACGGTCCGAGGAGATGGGCGCGGCTGGACGCGCGAGGTTCCTGGACCGATTCGACGCTCGACGCACCACCGACCTGTTGGTCGACGTGCTCCACGATGCGATCGCACGCCACGAACACCGGCGCTGACTCTCGATTCGCACGTAGGTTCGCGCCGTGGCGACCAACACGTACGACGACCTCACCGGACTTCGAGTCGACGTCGACAGCGGCGTCGCGCACGTCGTCATCGACCACCCGCCGATCAACCTGTTCGACCTCGAGCTCATGTTCGCCTTCGACGCGCTCGGGCAACGGCTCGAGGTCGACGACGACGTCCGCGTGGTGGTCGTGTCGTCGGCCGATCCCGACTTCTGGATCGCACATGCCGACGTGGCCATGATCCTCCAGCTCCCCCGAGATCAGGGCGACGTGGAAGTCACCGAGCTCAACTTCTTCCACGCCATGGTCGACCGGTTTCGGACCATGCCCAAGGCGACGATCGCGCAGATCGCCGGTGTCGCTCGTGGCGGCGGAGCCGAGTTCGCTGCGTCGTTCGACATGCGGATCGTGGCCGACACCGCCGTTCTCGGTCAGCCCGAGGTGGCGCTCGGGATCCTGCCCGGCGGAAGCGGCACGCAGCGACTCGCGCACCTCGTCGGACGGAGCCGAGCGATGCAGATCATCCTCGGCTGCGGCGACGTGGACGCGACGACCGCAGCAGCGTGGGGGTGGGTGAACGAGGCCGTCCCCGCCGACGAGCTCGACGCACACGTCGACACCCTCGCCCGGCGCATCGCCTCGTTTCCTGCGGCCGCGCTCGCCGAAGCCAAGGCGTCGGTTCTGGCCGCCGACCCCGACCCGACACCGGGCATGCTGCAGGAAGGCCAGCGCTTCAACCGGCTGCTGGCCGACCCCGAAGCCGCCGCCCGGATGGAGCGGTTCCTCGAGATCGGCGGTCAGACCCGCGAGGTCGAGGTCGACCTCGCGGGCCACTACGACCGCCTGACCTGACCTGCGCTCTGATCAGGGAGCCAGACGCTCGAGCGTCCAACCGTCGCCGACGCGCCGATACTGGACCCGGTCGTGGAGGCGATCGGGGCGGCCTTGCCAGAACTCCCACCGGTCGGGCACGACCCGATACCCGACCCAGTTCGACGGTCGCGGGATCACGCCGTCGCCGAATCGATCCGCAACGGCGGCAACGTCAGCTTCCAGAGTCGCTCGGCCGGCGACCACGGCCGACTGGTCTGACGCCCACGCTCCGAGCTGCGCCCCGCGCGGTCTCGATGCGAAGTACTCGTCGGCCTCGTCGTCGGTCACGTGCTCGACGGCACCGGCCACCCGCACCTGCCGGTGCACGGGAATCCACACGAACAACAGCTCTGCCCGAGGGTTCGAAGCGAGCGCACGCCCCTTGGCCGAGTCGGCGTTCGAGTAGAAGACGAGACCACGGCGGTCGGCCCCCTTCAGCAGGACGGAACGCGCCGCAGGTTGACCAGCGGCGTCGGCCGTGGCCGCGACCATGGCGTTGGGTTGGTCGAGCTGATCGGCCACCGACGCATACCAGTCGTCGAACTGGTCGAGAGGATCGGCAGCCGCCTGGGCGACCGAGAACCCCTCAGTCTCGTACTGGATCCGGCGTTGCGAGAGCGCCTCGTTGTCCATGGACATGGTCTACCGGAGGATCCCGACCTTCTGGTTCTAAGTCCCTTTCGTCCGGGTACGGATCGTGGCCTCATGAACGTTGCCCTCCAGATCCTCGAAGCGCGTCCTGACCAGCGGGGTGTCGATCACGCCACCCTGTCGCTGGCCATCGACTCGCTCATGGATGTGGTTGTCGTCGCCACGACCTGTGCTGACGCCTGCCTCGTGCTCCCCGATGCGGATTCCCGTGTCGAGTGCATCCAGGCCTGCAACGACGCCGCTGATGTGGCGGGCACCACGGCCCGAGTGCTTTCGCGCACGGGCCCGACAGTCGAGGGCACCCGTGCCCTCGTCGATGCAACGACGAAGATCCTCTCCGAGACGTCAGCGGTCTGTGCCGAACACGGCGCCGCCCACAAGCACGCCCGGATTTGTTCCGACGTCACTGCTCGCGCCGAACAGGCCCTGGCTGCCCTCCAGGCAGCCGTCGCCTCGGCCATGTCGGATTCGTAGGCTGCCCGTACCTACGGATCCACGCCCCCTCACCGCCTGGGCGGTGGGGGGGCACTTTCGCGTCTAGGCAGACGTCGGGCCCGAGAACTCCGGATGATCCCGGATGGCCCAGAGGGCCGCAGGATTGGCGAGCGCTTCGGTGTTGCGGACCTCGCGACCGTTGACGACGTCTCCGACCGCCAGCTCGACCAGCTTCCCAGAGCGGGTGCGCGGCAGTTCGTCGACGTCGACGATCAGCCGCGGCACGTGCCGTGGTGAGCACCCGGTCCGGACCGCTCGACCGATCTCGGCTCGGAGGTCGTCGTCGAGGGTGACGCCGTCGTCGAGCACGACGAGCAGCACGATTCGGACGTCGACCGAGCCGCTGACGTCATACAGCTCCTGCCCGAACACCAGGGACTCGGCGATGCCGCCGAGCTGTTCCACCACCCGGTAGATCTCCGCCGTGCCGATCCGGATACCGCCGGGGTTGAGCGTGGTGTCGCTGCGGCCATGGATGAGGAGGCCACCCTGTTCGGTCCACGATGCGAAGTCGCCGTGGTGCCAGACACCGGGGAACCGTTCGAAGTAGGCGGCCCGATAACGGGCGTCGTCGGCGTCGTTCCAGAACGCCAGTGGCTGACTGGGGAACGGCGCCGTACAGACCAGCTCGCCCCGGACTCCCGGAGGCTGCGGCTCGCCGTCCTCTGACCAGACGTCGACCGCCATGCCCAACCCCGGGCGCTGGATCTCGCCGGCGTACACCGGCGACGTCGGATCGCCGAGGACGAAACAAGCGCACAGGTCGGTCCCACCGCTGATCGACGCGAGGTGCACGTCGGCCTTCACCTCGTCGTACACCCAGGCGAACCGTTCCGGGCTGAGGGGTGATCCAGTCGATGCCAACGCCTTCAACGACGAGAGATCGTGGTGCTCGCTCGGCGAGTAGTCGAGGTTTGCGAGGGCATCGAGATACTTCGCTCCGACGCCGAGGAAGTCGACGCCGTGCTCGTCGACGAGGTCCCACAGCCGCGACGGGCCGGGCGACATCACGTTGCCGTCGACGCACACGATGGTCACGCCGGATGCGAGTGCCGACACCTGCCAGTTCCACATCATCCAGCCACACGTCGTGACATAGAGCAGACGGTCGCCGGGAGCCAGATCGCTGTGGAGCTGGTGTTCCTTGGCGTGTTGGATCAGGACGCGTCCGGTGGCGTGGACGATGCACTTGGGCTTGCCGGTCGTCCCGCTCGAGAACAGCACGTACCAGGGGTGGTCGAACGGCCGACGTTCGATCGGCACCGGCGATCCTCGGTGCGGAGCGAGGTACGCCTCGTACTCGTCGCCGATCGTCACAGTTCGGGTCAGCGTCGGGAGTCCGGCGACGATCTCGGTCTTGACGTCGCGTCGGTCGAAGTGGGTGCCGCCGTAGTCGTAGCCGTCGACCGCGAAGAACACGCTGGGTTCGATCTGACCGAAGCGATCGAGCACTCCGGCTGCTCCGAAATCGGGGCTGGTCGACGAGAACACGGCGCCGATCGCCACCGCACCGAGCATGGCGACGATCGCCTCGATCCCGTTCGGCAGCCAGATGGCGACCCGGTCGCCCGCACCGACGCCATCGGCTCGAAGCGCTGCAGCCATCGCCCCGACCTCGACGGCGAGGTCGTCCCACGAGATGGCGTGCGTGCTCTGTTCGTCGACCGCGATGATGGCCGGGTCCGGCCCGGTGTGGCGGACGACGTGTTCGACCACGCTCAGTTCGGCGTCGGGGAAGAACCGCGCCTCGAACATCTCGTTGCCGGAATCGAGCACGCGCTCACCCCGATCACCGACGAGACCACACTCCTCCCACAAGGCACCCCAGAAACGATCGGGATCGTCGACCGACAGTTGATGCAACGCGGGGTAGTCGTCGACCTCGAACCGGGCCATGAGGCCCGCCATGCGCGTCGTCTCGACCCGATCAGGCGACGGCGTCCACAGCGGGTTCACGACAGGTTCACCGTGCGGGGATGTGGGTGGCGCCGCCGAGCCTCGGCTGGAGGACCTCGGGGATGGCGATCGAACCATCGGGTTGCCGGTGCGTCTCGAGCACCGCAGCAACTGTCCGCGGCCAGCCCATGGCCGACCCGTTGACGGTGTGGCACACGTTCGTGCCCTTCTCGCCAGTGGCCTTCCACCGGACGTTGGCGCGGCGCGCCTGATAGTCGGCGAACCACGACACCGAGCTGACCTCGAGCCACTCGCCGACACCGGGGGCATACGCCTCGATGTCCCACGTTCGAGCGGCCGATCCACCGAGGTCGCCGGCACAGAGGTCGAGGATGCGGTAGCTGAGACCGAACTCCTGGAGGATCCGTTCGCTGCGGGCCAGCACCTCCTCCTGCAGGGCGATCGCCATGTCCTCACCGTCGGCGTACGCCATGAGCTCGACCTTGTCGAACTCGTGCGACCGCAGCAGCCCACGCGTGTCGCGCCCCGCGGCACCGGCCTCTCGACGGAAGCACGACGTGTAGGCGGTGAAGCGCATCGGCAGGTCGTCGTGGTCGAGGATCTCGTCG
>JBBSLH010000190.1:0-8221 GCA_038255425.1 Acidimicrobiales bacterium | reverse complement strand
GATCGCAGTGGCCAGCCCGAGGCCGAGCATCTTGATGGCGGGATCCTCACCCAGGACGAACCCGAGGAACACCGAGATCATGATGAGCGCCGCCGAGGTGATGACCCGGGCGGTGCTCGAGATCCCCCGGATGACCGAGGCGTCGTTGTCGCCGGTTGCGACGTATTCCTCACGTACCCGAGAGAGCAGGAAGACCTCGTAGTCCATCGACAGCCCGAACAGGACCGCGAACATGAACATTGGGATGAACGACACGATCGGCACGGTCGACTCGAGCCCGATGAGGCCCTTGCCCCAGCCCCACTGGAACACCGCGACCAGCACGCCATAGGCGGCGCCGATGCTGAGAAGGTTCAGCAACGCAGCCTTGAGTGGCACGAGGATCGAGCGGAACAACAGCGTGAGCAGCAGGAATGACAGCGAGATCACCGCCAGGAGGAACAGCGGCATCCGTTCGCTGACCCGGTTGCCGATGTCGGCCCAACTCGCCGTCCCGCCGCCGATGTGGGCGGTCGCGGTCGAACCGTCGAGCACCGCTGGGAGCACGTCGGCGCGCAGCCGCTCGACAGTGGAGAACGTCGCCTTGTCCTGCGGTGCGGTGGTGGGGAAGGCGACGATGGTCCCGACGCCGCTCGCGGCATCGACCTGTGGCTCCGAGACGGCGGCGACTCCCCGATCGGCCTCGATGGCGGTGGCCAGCGGTGCGACGACCGAGGCGTCCCCTGCGGTGTCGACTGCGATGAGCAGCGGCCCGTTGATGCCGGGGCCGAATCCCTCGGCCACGAGGTCGTAGGCCCGTCGCTCGGTGCGGCTCTCGGGAAGCGCGCCTTCGTCGGGGAATCCGATCCGCAGTCCGAGGACGGGAGCGGTGAGGACGAGCAGCCCAGCGGTGACACCGACGGCGTAGCCCCAGGCGTGTCGGGACACATGGGCGCCCCACTGCTCCCAGCGAGGATGTTGGACTGCGACGAGTGAATGACGGTCACCCCGGCGATTGATCCGATGGCCAGCGAGTCCGAGGAACGCCGGCAACAGGGTCACCGAGGCGAGGACCATGAGCAGGACGATCATCGAGGTGGCGATGCCGGCCGCCGTCATGAACGGGATGCCGGCGACGCCGAGTCCGAGGATGGCGATGACGACCGTGCCGCCGGCGAAGATCACCGACTGGCCCGCGGTGGCGACCGCACGTCCGACGGCCTCGGGCACGGTCATGCCACGGGCGAGGAACTCTCGGTGGCGGGTGACGAGGAACAGGGCGTAGTCGATTCCGACGCCGAGCCCGACCATGCTCCCCATCTGCGGAGCCCAGCTCGGGATGTCGACGAGATGCGCGGCCAGGGGCATGGCGCTCACGCCGAGAGCGAGGCCGAAGAGGGCCATGCCGATCGGCAGTCCCATCGCGATCACCGACCCGAACGCGACCAACAAGATGACGATGGCGACGACGATGCCGATCAACTCGCCGGTGCTCTGCTCGGCCTCCTCGAAGGCGAAGAACAACTCGCCGCCGAGTTCGACCTGGAGCGGTCCGTCGGCGTTGGCCTCGACGCCGAACTCCTTGAGTCGGTCGAGGTCGGCCGCGGTCAGCTCTTCCATGACCGGGTACTGCACCCGCAACAGTGCGACCCGGCGGTCGGGGGAGATGGTCTCGTCGATGGCGAGGACGTTGGGGAGGTCGGCGGCGGTCTCTCGCAGGTCGGTGAGCGCTGCCGACACCGCACTCGAATCGTCGAGCGTCACTCCGTCGCGCGGCTGGACGACGATCTGCGCGGTCTGGCCGGCGGTGTCGTTGCCGGCAGCGGAGAGCAGGTCGACGGCTTCCTGCGAGTCGAGTCCTGGGACTGCGAACGAGTCCTCCATCTCGGCACCGAAGGAGGACGAGGCGGCGACGACGATCACCGCAGCGACGAACCAGGTGACGATGACGGTCCATGGCCGACCGGCGGCGAACCGGCCGAGTCGGTACAGGGCGTTGGACATGGGACTCCTCCGATGACTCGTAAACGCTACGATTGCGTAGCGCTACGATACCGTAGCGTTTCAGGGGGAGATGTCAACTCCCGACGTCGTACGATCGGTGCATTCATGGTCCGAACGCTCAGCCAGTCAGCCCGCAGGAAGATGCTCCACGCCGCCACTGACCTCGTGCTCGAGGCGGGCGTGGGCGGTTTCAACGTCGACGAGATCGCGCGCCGTTCCGGGGTGGCGAAGACGACGATCTATCGCCACTTTCCTGACAGCAAGGTGCTCCTGGTGGCGGCTCTCGATCAGGCGCTGGAGGCTCCGCCGACGCCCGACGAAGGGTCGCTGCGCGACGACCTGATCGCCTACATGCGAAGCGTCCGCCCGCTCTTCGTCGACCCGCAGCTCCGGACGCTCTTCTTCGAGATCTACGCCGCGGCGAACCGCGACCCGGAACTGGCCGCGTTGTACGGCTCCCTCATGGCCGAGCGGAGTGGGCCGACCCGAGCGATCTACGACCACGCCCTCGCACGGGGGGAGTTGTCATCGGAGTTCAGCTACCCGGACATGCTCGAGACGGTGCGAGGTCCGCTCATCGCTCGGGCGATGACCCGGCCGGAGACGATCAGCGACCGAGCACTGGGCGTCATGGTCGATCGGATCCTGCCGGTCCTCGCTCCCTGATCGCTCTGGGGTCTGGGGTCCGACGTCAGTCGAGCATTCGCTGGAGGAGGACCAGGTCGAGCCAGTGTTCGAACTTCCAGCCGAGTTCGGGCAGGCGGCCCACCACCTCGAAGCCGAGCGACTCGTGGAACGTGACCGACCCGTCGTTCTCGCCGTCGACGGCGGCGATCATCGAGTGTTTCCCGTTGGCGGCGGCGTGGTCGATCAGTGCCTCCATGAGGGTGCGTCCGATTCCCTGCCCGAAGTGCCCGTCGCGCACGTGCACCGTGTTCTCGACGGTGAACCGATAGCCGGGCCAGTGGTCCGTGTCTCGGAAGTCGCCGTAGGCGGCGAAACCCACGACGACGCCGGCATCCTCGGCGACGACGACGCCGTCGCCCTTCGCGGAACGGACCGAGAACCAGGCCTGGCGTTCGGCCATCGTCTGCACGCGCTCCGACCAGGTCGACGTCGTGGCGATCGACGCGTTGTAGATCTCGAGGATCGCGGGCAGATCGGCCTCGGTCGCGGCCCGGACCTTCACGCCTCCTCCTCCGTCGGTCCTGCTCCGAGTCGACGGTCGATCTCGTCTCCCATCCATCGACACTCGGTGAGTGGATGGTCGAATCGGCACAGAAGCGACAGCTCGAGTCGGCGGCGGGCCTCCTCCATTCGCTCGATCTCGGCAGTGAGATCGTCGAGCCGTGCTCGGCCGATTGCCTTCCACTCGTCGACGTCTGCGGCGTGGAGGATCCGTCCGATGTCGTCGAGACTCAGCCCGGATTCCTGGAGCATGCCGATGAACACCAGTCGGCGCAGCGAGTCGTCTCGGTAGCGGCGTTGTCCCGAGACACGCTCGTCCGGATCGAGCAGGCCCTGCCGCTCGTAGAAGCGGACGGCCGAGGTGGCCACGTGGGCCCGGTCAGCGACCTCGCCGATGGACATCAGGTCTGGCACATCGAGGTCTGGCACATCGACAGTTGACTTGAACCTGGGTTCAAGTGTCAACGTCATCTCCATGACCGAATCAGAGACCGTCGTCGCCAACCATCACGGCCATCATCCCGGCTTCTCGGGAGTCAGCGGTGTGGTCGGCGCCCTCTCCATGCTCACCAAACGGTCCGGCACTGCGCGCCTGGCCATCGACCTGACCGAGCTCACGTCGACCGATCGCGTCGTGGACATCGGGGCCGGCACCGGCTTCGCGGCACGGATGGCTGCCAGGGTCGCGGCCGACGTGGTCGCGGTCGAGCCTGCGACGATCATGCGGCGAGTCGCGCGGTGCTTCCCGAGCGCACGACGTGTCCACTGGACCCCGGGGGTGGCCGAGAACATCCCGCTGCCCGACGATGCCGCCACCGTCGCCTGGTCGCTCGCCACGGTGCACCATTGGCCCGACGTGGAGGGCGGACTGGCCGAGGTGCGTCGCGTGCTGCGCCCCGGCGGGCGGTTCCTGGCGATGGAGCGGCGGGTGCCCGACGGGTCTGAAGGACTCGCCAGCCACGGATGGTTCGCGGCACAACCGGAGCGGTTCGCCGACGACTGTCGCGCTGCCGGGTTCGTGGACGTGACCGTGTCGAACCATGACTCCGACCGCGGGGTGCAGTTCGCGGTCCTGGCCGTCGCACCCGATTGAGCCGGCCCCGTAGGGTCGCTCCGATGCGAGTTCTGATCACCGGAGCGGGTCGAGCAATCGGCCGCGCCACCGCCGAAGCACTGACCGAACGCGGCCACGAGGTCGTCGCGACCGCGCGGCGTCCCGAGATCCTCGAGGGGCTCGACGTGGCGCAGGCGCTTCCACTCGACGTGACCGACGAGAGTTCCGTCGCAGCATGTGTCGATGCTGCCGGCGACCTCGATGCAATCGTCAACAACGCCGCGCTCAACGTGCGCGGCCCGCTCGACGAGTATCCGATCGACCAGTTCTCGCAGGTGCTCGACACCAACGTCACCGGCGTTCTCCGCATGGTCCAGGCCGTGCTCCCGGTGTGGCGGCCCCGCGGAAGTGGCGTGTTCGTCAACATCTCGTCGGTCAACGGGCGCATCGCGTCACCGTTGTCGGGCACCTATGCCACGTCGAAGTTCGCGCTCGAGGCGATGTCCGAGGCAATGCATTACGAGCTCGGCCACTTCGGTATCCGCACCGTCATCGTCGAGCCCGGCTTCATCGCTCCGGGCATGAAGGCCGAGGTCGAGCACCTCGGTCCCGACGACTACGACGGTCTCCGCGAGCAGTGGGACGGCATGGACGACGAACTCGTCGGTGACGCTGGACGGACGCCGCCCGAGGTCGCCGCCGGCATCATCGCCGACTGTGTGGAGAATGCCGACACCCCGCTGCGGGTCCCGATCGGTGCCGATGCGGAGACCACCTTGGCGTTCCGTAAGCAGCTGACCGACGAGGAGTTCGAAGCCGCCATGCGAGCCCAGCTGAACCTCACCTGGTAGCTGTGCTCAGGGTCAGATTCAGATTCAGCCGAACATTCGGAGGAAGGTGTCCTTGTCCGGCGGCTGGAAGACCATGTTGAACTTCCGGACGTGGTCCATGTCGGCGGACGGTTCGGCCGAGTACAGGTGGCCCGGGAACAACGTGGCGTCGCCGGGGACTTTGGCCAGCTTCTGGGTGATCGACTCGTACAGCTGACCGGGATCGCCCCCGGGCAGGTCGGTGCGCCCGCATCCCTCGAGGAAGAGCGTGTCGCCGGCGACGAGCTTGTTGTCGACGAAGAAGCACTGACTCCCCGGCGTGTGGCCGGGCGTGTGGATGCACTCGATCGGGATCTCGCCGACCATGACCGTGTCGCCGGACACGTGGGTGACGATGTCGGAGTCGCTGGCGCCGGTCACTCGCTGGACCCAGGGCTTCTCGTCCTCCTGGACGTGGATCGGCACCGGATGTTGGGCGAGCAGCTCGGCCACGCCCTGGATGCCGTGGCCCATCATGTCCCCACCGACGTGATCGGGGTGATAGTGCGTGGCGAGGGCGCCGGTGAGCTTCATGCCATCGGCTTCGACCAGGTCGAGGAGTCCAGCGATGTCGTAGGCCGGGTCGATGGCCATCGCCTCGCCCGTCTCCTTGTCGCCCACCAGATAGACGAAGTTCACCATCTGCCGGGCGACCATGTCGCCTTGGGCGAAGTCCCGGCCGGCGAGCAGTTGGCGGAAGTACAGGCGATCCGAACTCATCCCGCCACTCTACGAACGGACTGCCCGACGGTCCTCACGGAAGAAGTTCTGAGGCCCTGCCGAAGAACTTCAGAAGCGAGGAGGCCGCTCTACGGCCGACGAGCGACCTATCCCCAGAAGTTCTGGGTGACCCAGTACTGGCCGCCGTTGTCCCGGACACAGCCGACGGTGACGTGGCTGAAGGCGTTGTTCTGGATGTTGTGGCGATGGCCCGACGAGTTCATGAACGCCTGGAAGAGGCTCCCGAGCTCGTAGCCACGGCCGACGTTCTCCGCTGCGGTCGAGTAGTTGCGGTGCTTGGCGATCTGACCGCCGTAGTTCGGGTTGTGGGCCAGGTTCTGGCTACCCGACATGTGATCGCTCCAGTTGACGGCGATGTACTGGATGCCACCGTCGAAGGCGAGCTGGCGAGCACCGCCGCGGTTGGCGTTGATCTGGTTGTACATGTAGTTCTCGCAGCCGGTGTCGCGGTTGGCGGCGGAGGGTGCCGGCGACGGCGGCGGCGGGGGTGGCGGGGCCGTGGCGGGGGGCGGGGGAGGCGGTGCGGCCTGTGTGGCGGGCGGCGCCTCCGGCTGTGGGGCGGGCGGCTGGGTCGTGGGCGGGGGCGGCGGGGCCGTCGTGGTGGTGGGCGGGGCGGTCGTCGTCGTGGTGGTCGGCTCGGGAAGCTCGCCGATGGCACCGATTCCCTGGACACCTTCCGGCAGGAGATCGTCGATCTCGGCGATCGCCTCGGTGACGGGCGCTGCCGCTTCGACCGGTGCGTCGGTCTCGCCGCCAGCAGCTGCGATTGTGATGCCGGAGATCGTGGCGGTGATGCCGACGATGCCGATCCAGATGGATTTCCTGCCGATGGCCATGACTAGTTCATCGGCTCACCTCGTCCGGAACTTTCGGGATTTCTCACTCTGCGAGTTCGGGTCCGTCCGCCTTTGAGCGAATTATCCGATCACTGGACCCCAGAGTGACCAGTCAATCAAGTGCACTTCATGGACGACCGAACGACTGGTGCCATGTTCGCCACGTGGCCTTGAAGGCGGTGTCGAACCGGGAGAATGCGTTTCGCAGCGCCGCAGCGGGCCAGTCGTCGCCCACGAGCTCGGCCGGGAGATCGGGGTCGGCGACGAGGTGTCGGACCACATCGGCGTCGATGACGAACGTCTCGCCCAGCGCATCGGTGCGCCGCTCGTCGAGCGCTGGCTGCCAACGATCCATCTGGGCGAGGAGGGCGACGGCCTCATCGGCCCATGCCTCGATGTCGGACGAGAGCAGGAGTGCTCGGGGGTCGTCCGGTCGGATGTCCCGGAGCCAGGTGGCCTGGGAGTCGACGGTCTCCCGGGCACCGGGGGTGGCGGCATGTGGTTCGCCGGGACGCATCCACAGTCCTTCACGGATCTCGACCAGCTTCAACCGCGATGCCGCCTCCCGGAACGCGGCCCGATCCGGAGCGCTGCGACGATCGCCGGTCACGATCGCAGCGACCCAGGTTCCGTCCCACGGCGCGTCGGTCGGTCGACGCGCCGACTGCTGTCGAGCGTGACGTTCGAGGAGGCTGCCGGCAAGCGCATAGTGCCCGTCGTCGGTCGTCACCTCGCCGCTCGCTGCCATCCGAGACAGCGCAGTCCTGGTGGCGCCCTCGCGGAGGCCGAACAGTTCGCCGGAGCGGACCAGCGCACGCGCCGGTAGGCGCGGCGGGTCGACCCCGAGCAGGGTCGAGGCGATCACCGAGCGAGCAGTGAGCGGCCTGCGACTATCACGAGTAGACGACACGTGTTCAGAGATTGTAAGATGCGGACATGGTTCTGGCAGATGGTGACACGCTGACGATGGTCCCGGGCGATGCTGCGCTCCCCGACGTGTTGCCCACCGAGCGCCTCCTCGAGTCAGCGAAGCCGGTACGCGCCATCCGCGACGAACTGCGCCAGATCGATGACCTCCGCAATGTCGGCAGTGTCCTGTTGTGTTGGCTGCAGGTCGGGTTGACGATCGGATTCGCCCTCTACGTCGACACCATCTGGGCCTGGGTCATCGCCTTCGTCCTCATGGGGGCAGCCCACGCCCGTCTCGCGATCCTCATGCACGAGGCCGCCCACAAGCTGTTGTTCTCGAACAAGCGGGCCAACGACTTCGTCGGTCGGTGGATCGGTTCGTACCCGAGCCTGGTCCCGATGGAGCTCTATCGGCGGAGCCACTTCGCCCATCACAAGGAGGAGTTCGGACCCAACGAGCCCGACATCCCCCTCTATCGCGGCTACCCGATCACCCGATCGTCGATGAAGCGCAAGCTGTGGCGCGACCTGCGCGGCAACACCGGCTGGAAGAGCCTCAAACCGCTGCTCTCGGCCATCCGTAGCGAAGAGGGGTTCGGTTTCGCCCGCAAGATCCTCCTCTCGCAGGTCGTGCTCGCCGT
>JBBSLH010000189.1:0-8248 GCA_038255425.1 Acidimicrobiales bacterium | reverse complement strand
TCGTGGCTGCCGGCATCGTGGCGTTCGGTGACCTCGCTGCAACCGACGACGTCGTGGTCGAGGAACTCTTCCTCACCAACTCGATGGGCCCGATCTGGCTCGCAGCGCGCGTCGAGCAGGCGCTCAGCGAGTCCCAGGGATTCTTCGTGAACATCTCCGGCGTCGTCGCCGAGATGCCGATGCCCGGGATGGCCGCCTACTCGGCATCGAAGGCCGCATCGGCGGCAGCGATGGCTGCGATCGCGAAGGAGTGGCGGCGCAAGAAGATCACCGTGACCGACGTGCGGCCACCGCACACCGAAACCGGACTGGCCTCGCGTCCGCTTGCCGGCACCGCTCCCGACATGCCCGAGGGCCTGGCGCCTGCCAACGTTGCCGAGCGCATCGTCGCGGCGATCGAAGCCGGTGAACGTGAAGTGTCCGGCTCCGACTTCTGACACCGAGCGGCTCGTGCCGCCCGTGGGTCAGGTGCCGACCTCGGGCACCGACAGCGCAGCGCGAATGGCGCCGCGGAGATAGCGCTCGAGCTCCTCGCGGGTGTGATTGCGTTCGTGGACGATGTAGTCGATCGCGAGGAAGCTCAGAACCTGGTCGATCGAGGAGATGCGCAGCTCGCACTCCTGCGGTGTGAACAGCTTCAACTCGCTGTGGAACCGGTCGTGGATCTGACGCCGTGACATGCGCCGCGCGTTGCGGAAGTGCTCGTCGATCTTGCGGTTCGAGAACGACTGGATCATCGCCTGGCGGACCATGTCGGCGATCTGGTAGTACACCTCGACGCGTGCGTCGACGATCGAGTCGATCCGGTGGTCGAGCGGGTCGTTGGGTGCGACCGGTCCGGATGCGTTGAGCAGCAGTGGCTGGATCCAGGCCATGGCCCGATCGGTCGCTGCGTCCATCATCTCGGAGCGATCCTTGAAGTATCGGTACACCGAGCGGTAGGACACTCCGGCGCGATCGGCGATGTCGTCGATCGAAGGATCGTCCGCGCCCTCCGTCGTCAGTTCGACCAGTGCGTCGAGCACCGCATCGCGATTGCGCTCTCGGCGCGCCGAGCGGCCATCGGACATCTCTACCATTGCGGGAACCCTACTCATTCCGAGGACTGCGGGACCACCCTCGAGATCGGACCAGTGCAGCGACTGGGACGGCTCGGCGACGGGGCGACTCGCGTCAGCGGCGTGAATTGCGCCAACTTCGGAACATGTCCCACGCCTTCTTCGCGAGCGTGACCTTTGCAATAGCACTGAACAATCCCATGTGGGCCTCCCGGCAAGCGTCGTGCGTGTGAGGTACCCGAATGATGAACGATCAATCGTCGCCACTCGACCCGAGCCTCGCGACGTCGTGGCGAAAACGGCTTTGCTGTCGCCGGAGTCGAATCTGTAAGGGTCGGGTACTTCACGGACATGATTGCCTTCCAGCGCTCCACCTACCTTCCCACCGACCGTGAATCGGCGTTCGACGCCTCACTCGACGTCGATCTCCACCTCGAGTCGTTCGAAGACGCCGGCGAGTCGATCGTCGGCGGAGTGCAGAGCGGAAGCATGGGCCTCGGCGACGACGTCACGTGGCGAGCGAAGCACTTCGGGATCTGGTGGACGATGACCTCCACGATCACCGCGTTCGAACGACCGTCGATGTTCGTCGACGAGCAGCGACGCGGACCGTTCAAACGGTTTCATCACACGCACACGTTCGAGGTCTCCGGCGAGGGGACGATGATGCACGACGCCGTCGAGTTCGAAGCACCGCTCGGACCACTCGGAAGGATCGCCGAGCGGGTCGCGCTCGCCCGCTACCTGCCGAAACTCATCGACCTTCGCAACGCCCAACTCGTCTCCCACTTCACGCAGCCGTCCGAGGACGGCGACGGCGGAACATCACGCCGATGACGCTTCGGCCTGCGGAGACGGGGCGCGCGTCGGGGGGTCAGTTTGTCTGCTGCACCCGGGATCCGAGCAGGATTTCTGTTTCCACCTCGATGGGTCCGTGGCGGATGCCGCCGCTGACCCGAACCGCGCGATCACAGGTATGGACCCACATTGCGGACTGGGTTTCCTGCCCGATCTTGAAACCGAGGTGCAGTCGTTCGAACACGCCATCCCCGGCGCGCGCCCACGACCGGATCTGCAATGTCGTGATCTCCGAGTCAGCGTCCCGATCGGATCTGAAGCGGATGTGACCGGCTTCCATGTGTCCTTCGAGGGTGATCAGCGTGAACGACGTGTCGGTGACCTCGTCGACTCGGACCGGACCGTTCCACGGTCCCGGAATCTCCACCACGTATTCGCCGCCGATCGTCATCTGGGTGGCCCGTTCGCCCTCGGCAGTCCGAAAGCCGGCGATGTGCTGGGGTGAGAAGCCGTTGGGATCGTCGAGCAGACTCGCGATGAGCGCCTCGGGCGAGAGGTCGCAGTGCCGCATCCTCACGGTGTAGGTCCGCATCACCAGCGGCCCGGTTCCGTCCGCACGCGTCTGCGCAGTCGAACCGACCGTCGCCGGCTCGACCGCTGGCGGATCCTCGGAGAGCACAGCCGTCTCGATGCTGGAACGCCTGACATAGCGCTGGCGCCCGAGGTGCTGCACGACCAGGATCGGTGTGCCGCCGACGAGACGTGCAGTGTTGCGTGCGAGTCTGCCGAGCGGCGCAGGGGCGATCACGATGCCGACCGAAGGGGCGCCGGCGTGACGGGCACGAGCGCGCTGGCTCCGTCGCGCCAGGCCGGGACCGTCTCGGAGGCGATGGTGTGATCGATCAACGACTGGGCTCGCATCCCCAGCAGCAGGTTGGGGACCTGGTCGGGTTCGATCGCGGGGTACTCGCCGAGGAACGCCGACTCGACCATCTCCTGGTGTTCGGTGTCGGCGAGAACGTGGATGTGGAAGAAGGGCCGCACCGATGCGTCGAGGTCGAGGCGATCACAACAGTCGACCATTGCCTGGTTCGGGATCACCGAATCCATCTCGAACAGCGACAGCTGGCCGAGCACGATCCCACGCAGCCGCCGCTGCATCGAGCCGAGGGTGACCAGGTTCGATGTCGCAAGCGACGCCCCCGAGCAGTCGTCGATGTATGCGTTCGGTGTCGGATCGAGACCGAGTCCTTCGAGTGCGTCGGCGAACAGCTCGGCATGTGAGCGCCGGTGTCCGACTCCGTACTCGCCTGACTGGATCTCGCACAACACCCGCTTCGTGGCGCCGCCGAAGCGAGGCAGCGCGAACGTGTGCGGGTCGGCTTCCTTCGACTGGTACGGCGTACGGAGAATCATCGACTCGCGCACCTGGTCGATCGTCCCGACGTCGCGGAGGTGCCGAGAGATGGACAACCCTCCCAACCCGAGTAAGCGGCGTGCCTCGCGCAGCGGATCGGTCGAGTCGTGCGGAAGTGTTGTACGGAGGCGACGTTCGAACTCGTTGTTCAGCGCCGTGCGGAAGGCGGCGAGGTCGGTGTCCCACTCGAGTTCGTCCGCCACCCCTGTCCACCCGGTGTAGTGCAACTCGTTGAGCACGTACAGCGCCAGTTGGAGGTCTCGATCGAGAGGATCGTCGCTGACGGTGTCGATCCGTGCGTCGGTCGGCCCGACGCCGGCGATGAGCGACACGATGACGCGATCCGACAGCGGACCTGCCGGGAGGGGAAGAACTGTGGACATGGGCACCGAGTACCCCAACCGACGCCCGAGTATGCCGTGACAGGTGACTCCCGATCGTGCAGGCTTCGCGTGCCTATCGACGTCAAATAATGGTCGATCGAGGAATCGCCAGACATATGGATTAGCATATGGTCGTGGCCCGACGTGAAGTGCTCGTACAACTCGACGATGACCTCGTCGAACGACTCGATGCGCTGGCTGCCGATCTCGGCACCAACCGATCCGATCTGATGCGTCGTGGCGCACAGGCAGTCCTGGATTCTGAGGCGCTTGCGTCTGCCGACCGTCAGCTCCGGGAGGCGTACCAACGTCAGCCCGTCGACCCGGCGCTCGTCGAATCGGCACGGCGACTCGCTGGCGAGACCGCTCCGGGGTGGTAGCCCGCAACGACATCTACTGGGCCGAACTGGGACCTCCTGCGGGACGCCGCCCAGTGTGCGTGCTCACCCGCGACGCAGCGATCTCGGTGTTGACGTCGGTGACGTGTGCGCCCATCACGCGCACCATTCGTGGGATCCGATCCGAAGTGGAACTGGGTCCCGAGCACGGCCTCCCCGAGGCATGCGTCATCAGCTGCGACAACGTCATCACGATCGCGATCGAGGATCTCGATGAACGACCCGTTGGCCATCTCGACGGGATCACCCGAGCCCGACTCGATGCGGCCCTGCGTTACGCGCTCGACATCGTGTACTGAGCGGTCGACACGTTTCCGAGCGGGTAGCCGAGCGCCGACGAGCCGGTCCAGAGCGGCGACGTCGAGTGGAGCGAAGCGTCAGCATTGAGCGGTCTTCTCCGCTCGGAAGGCGTGCAACTTCGCCGGTGTCCGAGCGGTCGCCCACGTTGTAGCCGACCGATGGATCGGGGCCTGGCACGCGAGCTCTTGGTTACAGCTTTGCGACGACGTGGGCGAGGAGGTCTGACATCTGATCGTGCGGGCTGAACTCCACCATGCGCACGGCGTCCTCGATGACAATCGCGGTCGGCACGTCGGTGCACAGCTGACCGCTCCAAAACGAACCTCCTCGACGGCTTACGCGATATCGACTTGCGGCGGTGAAGTTGCCGTAAGGCTGTTGCGCTGCTCGGGCTGGCGTGCCGAGCAGTTCACGGATCCGCGACCACGACAACCCTTGGCACGGGCAGCGGTGAGTTCGAGCCTCCGCGTATGAGGTCACGGGCACATCTCGAGCGCTGACGTGTGTCCGAATCGAGAACGGATCCTGACCGATCCGGGAGCCGTGCCCGGCGTCCGAATGACGTCTCTATCTTCAGGAGATGAGTTGGATTCGTCGGCATCTGAAGATCGTCTTGCCGGTGACTATGGTCCTGCTCCTCGGTATCGCTTACCTCGCGTTTGCCATCTTCGGCGTCCACACGCTGTTCATCGATGACAAGATCGATGAAGACGGCCCAGTCTTCGCATCGGGTGTTGCGGCCGCTCCCGACGAGCCGGGCGTGGTCGCATCCCCCGCACCTGCTGACACCGACCAATCGACGACCGAAGAGCCCGTCATCGATCCCGCCAGCACTGACACAACCAGCACCGATCCCGCCGTTGCCGAGGCCCCGCCCGCCACCGAGGCCCCGCCCGCCACCGAGGCCCCGCCCGCCACCGAGGCGCCGGCACCACCGATACTCACGCTCGCCGAGGGTTCGTTCATCCCGCGTGGTCGCTACAGCGGTGAGGGCACAGCGTTGGTGCTCAACGACGGCAGCGAGCAACGGTTCTTGCGCTTCGAGGACTTCTCGACCGACAACGGACCGGATCTTCGGGTCTACCTCTCGAACTCGGACGCCAACGCCGACAGTGGCATCTTCGACGACGACTTCATCGATCTCGGCGTGCTCAAAGGCAACATCGGCGACCAGAACTACGAGATTCCGGTTGGCGTCGACCTGAGCGTCTACGACACCGTGGTCGTATGGTGCGTGCGCTTCTCGACCCCGTTCACCGCAGCCGATCTCGCCTGACTGTTCGGGAGGTGCCGACGAGGCGAGCTGATCGGCGGTTTCGGTGCGGTTCGACGGCGACCATCCACCTGGTTGCTGCGAGGTCCTTCGCGTTCGTTTGGGTGAGTCCATCGGTGGAGTTCCACACTTCGTTGTCAGCCCAGAGCTCAGCGGGAATCTGATTCACGGTTCCGACGGTCGGGAACTGATTCGAAACGCTGCTCACGTTGTCGGCTGGTCTGCCGATGTTCAGTCATGGCAGAATTGGGCCACCAGGCGCGCACGTTCACCGGCCCTTGGATCGCGTCGTGGTCGATTCCCGCAATCGTCCAGATCACACTTTCGATGTGGCTCGCCACGAGCGTGGAGATCGGGTCACCGATTGTGCTCTTCTGGATCGTGGCGATCGCTGCCTCGCTGTGCGTCGTGGCATCGGCTGCAGTGATCGCCCGATCGTTCAGACGCCACGAAGCCGAACTCGGCTTCCTCGGTCTGTTCTTCTACTCGGTGTCGGCACTGCCGCTCGTGCACGGCATCACGACGCCCGGCGTGATCTTCGAGGCCAACACGTCCACCATGACGTCGGTGCTGCTCTCGATCCCGGTCGGTCTGGTGTCGATCGCACCCGCCGCCGTACCCCGTCACCGGCAGTTCAACTTGCTGCGCCGGCACTGGCGGGCGTGGGTGGTCATGTGGCTCGTCGCCATCAACGCCCTCGCCATCGCACTCTTGATCGACGTCGATCTGCTCCCGTCCCCGACCCCCCGTCAGCCGTTCACTATCACCGTTGCCATCCTGTCCTTCCTCGGTTGTGTCCTGCTGTCTCGTCGGCACCTCCGAATGGCGCGTATCGCCGGGCGACCCGGCCCGCTCGTCGTGTCACTCGGGTGCGGCTTCGTCGGGTCGTCGGCGTTCGTGTGGCTCTCGATTGCGCCGTTCTCGACCGGGTTCTGGTCGGCGCACGCGCTCGACATTGTCGGGGTCCTCAGTGCAACGGTCGGTGCTCTCGTGGTGTATCACCGCACCGGACGAGTGCGCGAGGTCCTTGCGCCCGTGCTGGTGACCGAGCCGCTCGGGGCGCTCGAGATCGGCCTCGACCCACTCGTCCACCGCTTCGTCGCTGACCTCGAAACGAAGGACCGCGTCACCCGCGACCACGTGGTTCGCACCGCCGAACTCGCCGTGCTCGTCGGCGAGGAACTCCGGCTCGGATCGACCGCACTTCGCCGAGTCGGGTTGACCGCCCTCCTCCACGACGTCGGCAAACTCGAGGTTCCCGACGCGATTCTGAACAAGCCGGGTCGCCTCACCGACGCCGAGTTCGACATCATCCGACGCCACACCGTGAACGGTGAGCGACTGATCGCCACCTCGGCGGCGCTCGGCGAGATCGCAGCGGGTGTACGCGGCCACCACGAGCGAATGGACGGTGGCGGATACCCCGATGGATTGGCCGGCGACGCGATTCCCCACGATGCTCGCGTCGTGGCCGTCTGCGACGCGTTCGATGCGATGGCCAACACCCGCCAGTACCGCGATGGAATGGGCCACGACAAGGCAATCGCCGTCCTGAACGAGCACGCCGGATCACAGTGGGACCCGATCGTGGTGGCCGCGCTCGTGACCGTCATCCGACGCCTTCCAAAAGTCTGGCGGGCTGGCAGCGCACTGGACGGGGTCGGCAGGAGCCACGCCGGCGACACCAGGACACCACGTGTTGGGTGCGACTGCCTTCCCGAGCCGCTGCTCGCTGGGTCGATGGAAGATCATCCCACCGGTGATCAGACCGATCGGCAGGCCGATGGCATGCGGCCCTGGCCGGCTCCCGTCGGCTCCTCGACACCCACCGCCGGCTGGCGGGCACCCACCCCCGACGGACTCTTCCGCGACGTGCCTGGTTTCGAATACTGGTCTAAGCGCAACGACGCTCAGTCGCCGAACAGACCCGAGAACTTGTCGATGCCCCGCGCAAGAAATCTTGCTCCCAACGAGCGCAGATAGTGATTGTGATCGAAGCCTCTTTGTCTCAAGGGGCAGTTTCTGCCGCCGTCTGGGCGTGTCGAAGCGGACCCTCTTGCCTGGCGGCGCGAAGGGTCGTAGCGTTGGTTGTTGGGTCCGGGAGTGACCTGTCCGAAGAGCCGGCTGCTCAGGATGTAGAGCCGGTCACGCTGGAGTCAGAGTCGTTCCTGTTCTGTCCTCCCGGGCCCACTTTTCTCAGCTGGTCGGTCGCGCTGTACCCGGGCATGATCATTGAAGAGCCCACCAGCGGGATCATCTGAACGCTACGGAACCACCGCAACGCACGTCTGATCATCAATCAGCCACGACTGTGAGCGATCACCTGCACGAGAATGTCGGCGGTGTTCATGCCGGTGGACCGATCGGATCACGTCGTCAGTGGGTCGGCGATGTGCAGGCCCTGCCGTTCGGCTGCCTCGCACAGCGCTCGGTCCGGGCTCGTGAGTAATTCGGCACCGACGAAAACCGCAGCTGCGAGGTGGACTGCGTCGTAGCCCCTCAACGACTCGGTCTCCGCGAGCTGCGCCCGATGACCAGGACTACGTGATCCACGCCATGCCAGCCAGAGACAGATACCTGAAAATGATCGATCCCCCACGAGGTGAAGCACGATGAAGACC
>JBBSLH010000188.1:0-8268 GCA_038255425.1 Acidimicrobiales bacterium | reverse complement strand
GGCTCTCCGACGAGGGCACGAAATCGGCCGGCGTGCCCACAGCGTGCTCTCGTGAAACGGTTGTTGCGGCGTCTCACGCGCACCTCGGGTGATCGTCCGACCCCGCCACCGCGGATCTGACACGGGTTGGTCGGATCAGCCCGTCGTCGACGGCGGTCGACAGGATCGCCCGCAGCAGCCGGTACTGCTTGGCGACCGTGACCGTCGACAGCCCGGTGTCGATCCGGCCGGCGTACCAACGCCGGACGTCGGCCTTCGCCGGCTGTCGGATGCGTCAGGGCGCTGACCTGGGAATGGTCATCACTGCGCGGTGGCGCGTGCGCCCACGCGCAGGATCTCCTGTCCGCTGACATCGAAGATTTGTTGCGCGCCGAAGGTTATTATCCGCCCATGTCGACCTTTCGTCCCCATCGCACCGCGCTGCTTGCCGCCCTGGGCACCGCCCCGCTCCTCCTGCTCGCGGCCGCGCCGGCCGGCGCCGATCCTGTGACCCAGGAGTTCTCCGTGCCCGGGGCACTGGACTTCACCGTGCCGGACGAGGTGTGCGCGATCGATGTGGTCGTGATCGGTGGTGCCGGTGGGTCCTTCGCTGACGAGGAAGGAACCTTCATCGGCTTCGGCGGGACGGGGGCCAGCGCGACTGCGTCCCTCGCGGTGACGCCGGGCGAGCTGCTGGTCGTGGTCGTCGGCGGCGCTGGGGAGTCGGTCGTCGACGGGGAGGGCAGCGAACCGGCCGGCAGCGGCGGCTTCAACGGCGGAGCGGTCGGTGGAACGCCGGTCGGTGGCGACGGTGAGGAGACCTCTGGCGGGGCGGGCGGAGGCGGAGCCAGCGACATCCGTCGTGGCGGATCCGCCCTCGACAACCGCGTGATCGTGGCCGGTGGCGGCGGTGGCGCCGGCGCCGCCCCCGACCCCGACTTCGACAGTGGGGCGGGTGGCAATGGCGGCGAGCCCGACGGGTACGACGGAGAGAACGGCAGTAACGGCCAGGGCGGGACGGCCGGTCACTTTGGAGCGGGTGGCACCACTGCCGCAGGTGGCGCTGGAGGCTCCGACAGCGAAGGAGGTTCCGAAGGCGGAGCGGGGGTCCTCGGCGTCGGTGGCGCAGGCAACGGCGGCACCGAGCTCGAGACCCTCCCCTACATCGCTGGCGGCGGTGGCGGCGGCGGCGGCCTGTTCGGCGGTGGCGGCGGCGGCGCAGCCGGCACACGAGACGGTGTCGACCAAGGGGCTGCTGGTGGCGCCGGCGGCGGTTCGTCGTTCGGCCCAGCCGGCACGATCTTCAACGATGAGGGCACGGACGGCGATGGCCGCATCCGTATCACCTACGACCTGGCGACCCAGCCGGCCGGCTGCGGGACCTCCACCCCGACGCCAACCCCCGGCGGCGGAACCTCCACCCCGAAGCCGACCCCCGCCGCCGGTGGTGCGGTCCCGGTCGTGGCGACCCCGCGCTTCGCCGGCTGACTCGTCCCGGCAGGGGAATCCGCCCGCCCAAGGGGCTGGCGGAGCAGGTGGTGCCGGGTTCATCGCCTCGTCGCTTGTTGCCGCGAGTCGTGGGCACGAAGTCGGCGTGAGCTGCTGCTGTCAATGAACGCCCACCGGTACGGTCGAGCTCTTCGCCACTTCGCGTGCCGTTGACGACGGTGACCGGCCCTGGTGGCGTCGGCAAGACGGCACTGGCGCGTGGTTCCGAACAGACCTCCAGCCGGCGGAGACCCAGGTCGATGGTCGACCGGGGTCCCCCCCGCTTTCTGTCAATTCGCGACGTGGGGAGTGGGACGCAGCTGGCGGGGACGACGATCCTCGCTCTCACGAGATCACGCGCCCCGAGAACTTCAGCCAGCACGCAGCGAGACCACGCATGACCGGCACGGTGCCTGGCGTCATCGCCCCCACAGCGTTCGTCGACACTGGGGAAGACGTGTCACCGACTGCGCAAGCCGCCGCAGCCGTCACCTTTCGGCGCTTCGGAAACGCCCGACGACTCACCCAGACCGAGGTGGCGACAGCTCCACGACCGTCCACGCAACCTGCTCCGCGTCGAGCACACCCGGCAGGACACCTTCGGCAGTCGGTGGCGAGAGCAGCGCGGTGGCCCCGAGGTTCACTGCGGCCGCGACCGCTTCGAGGTTCAGAACGTTGAGCTTTGGGTGCCGCTCGGAGAGCTCGGCCATCTTCGGGACGGTCGTCCGTGGATCGGGCAGCTGGCCTTGCTCCGGAAGGTCGAGCAGGCTCCTGATCGCCGCGGCCTGGTGCGACTCGTCGAGTTGCTCGAACGGTCCGGACAGGTGACCACCAGCGCCGGCGACCGCCGCTCGGCAGGCTCGGTAGTACCAATACGAGGTCGTGTAGATCTCTCCCGACAGGTCGAGCCCCATCAACAGATCCTCGATGAGGAGCCGATCGTCGAGGACGACCGCGGTCCCGGCAACCGCCATCTACTGGTCGACCAGGTCGGGGTCGTCGATGTTGGCCACAGCCCCCTCGTAGCGCTCGCGCAACACGCTCCGGAGCTCGGACCGAGCGAGGTCGATCCCACCCGGCACGATCAGCGCGGCATCTCCGAGGTCGATGATCCCGACCTCGCCGCCGCCGTCGATCCCCCACCGATGGCGCAGCTCGGCCGGCAGGCTCGTCTGCCCTCGGTGAGAGACCTTGGCCGTCGATGTCGTAGGCATGTCGTGCATTGTAGGACTCATTACCTTACAAGGCGACCGGTATCCCGCTGTCGTGTGACCGTCCGATACAGGTTGTCCACCGCGGCATGAGCCTCGTCGAGTTCGAGCTGGCCCATCCGGTACCACTCGGCGCTTCGATCATTGCCGTGATGGTGAAGCTGTTCGGGAAGTGCCGCGAACCCTCGGTCATTCTCGGCCTGAGCCTCACTGTCGCCGTTGGCGCGATCGATCACCGTTCCGAGGCCACGAATGGAGGTACCAGGAGCTCACCCGAGCGCGGGTACTCCGCGGGTACGTACCCGGTGACTCGATCGAGCGCAGTGTGCGGTCGGCACGCGAGACCCGACGCGCGCCCCGAACCGCGATTTCGTGCCCTCAGCGTGCCCTCGTGAAACGGATGTCGCGTGATCTCCCGTGTACTCCGAGGTACTCGCCAAACGACCGGTCGCTCGTGTACAGCGTCATCGCACCGACCAGGCGCGCATGTTCACGCTCGCAGAACCTCTCGAGATCCTCGGGTGGTCTGGCCATGAAAACCGATCTGTCGCCTTCATGTCACAGACGCACAGCCAACTCCGAAAGTCGCGCGGCGGGTTCGATTCCCGTCACCCTCTCGCCCCGCCCGACTCAGACCTCGATGCGGAGCGATCCTTCGAGCACGTCGAGAGGAACTCGGTGTGGTCGTGTTCGTGGTCGTCGCCGGGGTAACCCGTACCGGCCTCTCGGCGAGGATCTTCGCTCGAGCGTCACTGCACCAGGTTGATCGCGACGAGCTCGCTCGGATCGGGGGTCTCGAGCGTTCCCTGACCACCGGTGGCGATGCCGCCGGGGAGCAGGACCCCACAGACGACCTTCTTGTTGTCCGACACACACGAGCCCGCGCCTTGGCCGTCACCGACATAGGTCAGTTCGAAGACCGCCATCCGAACACAGTTGAACCGAGCGTTGGTTCCGCTTCCGGCGACGCTGACGCACAAGGGCAGGGGAAGGCGACAGCCGGGCTCGACGGGATTGGCCTTGGACAGGTCGATGTTCTCCGCCCATCCACAGTTGTTGGAACCGGCAAGGATCGGACTGATGTGGCCGGTTGTCGACCCGGGATCGATGTCCCACCAGTTCGTGTTGTCGTGGGGGTTCGAAGGCACCTGGTAGGAGTTGTCGGAGTTGACCAGTCCGTGCCATTGGCTCGACCCACAATTGCGGTCACCGAAGCCGTTGCCGTTGCTCCAGAGCAGGAACTCCACGCCGAGCGCGGCGGGGTTCACCGTGTACGGCGGGGTCACTGTGGCGTTCGGGAGGAGCAGTTCGACGCCATGGTCGCCAGCGCCGGCACAGAGCATGAACGGTGCACCGAAATCGCCCCGCAGCGGCTGGGCGGTGGCGGAAGCCACCGCTCTGGCGGTGATGGCCGTCTGGTCGATGGCCCCGCCGAAGGGAACGTCGCCGGTGTCTTCCAGCCGGACCCGGACACCCGCAGCATCCGATGCGAGTTCGTTCGTACCGTTGCACGGTCCGATGACCTGGAGCTCGTCGTAGGAGATCGCGTATCTCGCGGTGACCACATCGCACAGGACACTGCCGCCGTCGGCACCATTGTCCTCGGCCACCGAGACCGCTGTGGACAGCACCTCGCTCGCGTTGGCCCGGCCGAGCCCGACATCGCGCAAGGTCGAGGTTGCTGCGAGCGCCGCAGCGTCAGCCGCGTTCTGACCGTCGCGCACGGAGCTGTACCCGGTGCTCGCACCGAGGACGAGCGACACCACGGCGAGCAGACCGGTGATGATCACGGCGAAGAACACCGCGGTCATGCCTCGGTCGCCGCGAGGACTCGGCGTCGCCCGTCGGCCACGACGATGGAGCTTCTCTGGTGTGGGTCCCATGCGATTCTCCTAGCCAGTCACGTTGAATGTTGCGCTGATGTCGACGAACTCATTGAAGATCCGCACCGTCGCGGGACCGTGATCCCAGTCCGGCTTGTTGCTGGAATACGACCAACTGTGGTTCTGCGACAACTCGCACACGTTGCACACGGCCGACACCAGCTTCTTGCCGGGGTTCGGCGTGGTCAACTGCACGGCAAGGGCGTTACAGCGCTCCACCTGATTCGTCGTGTAGGTGACCGTGAGGTCGCTCTTGAGTTGGCCGTTGGACTTCGACCTCACCGGAGCCGGAAGGACCTGAATGTTGGAGATGGTGCAAGGCGTCGGATCGCCGGCCACCGTCGTCGTCGTCGACGACGTCGACGACGTCGTGGTCGTGACCGGCGGCGTTCCGGCGACGGGTCGACCGATGATCGAGTGGGATGCCGTCCCCGATGCCACGCCCTCCTCTACCCCGATGACACCGGCGATCGGGGTGATGAGCGACCACGTCCAATCGATCGAGACCTCGAGCCGGTCGACGCCGGGACGAGCCGAGATGCACTTCCCGACGAGAGGTGTTCCCGCGGGGTTCACGCAGCGGATGTCGATGTCTTGAACCTCGACTTCGTGGCCAGGGAGGTGTGACTCGATCTTGTCGACGATGGCGTCGTAGTCCGCGCTTCCGGGAACGTCGGCGAGTCGGTAGAAGATGATCCCCGTGCGGGCGCCGTCTCTGGCGGCGTTCGCCGCTTGGTTGTCATTGAGGGTCCACATCCCGAGGTCGATCAACGCCATGACGAACATGAGCAGGATCGGAATGGCGAACGAGGCCTCGACGATCGTCACGCCGTCGTCACGTCGGTTCTGTCTCATCCTCGTTGCACCACCACTTCGGTCGAACCCGTGATCTCGATCGTCTCGCCGGTCACCCGTTCGACCATCGGCGTCGCGACGTCGAAGGTCGCGATCACATCGACTCGGATTCGAGAACCGTCCTCCACGTCCATCGTGCGGCAACCGGTCACCGGCACCAGTAGGTCCCCATCGACGTTCTCGGTCATCACGACGACGCGAAAGTCCTGGAGGGACGCCAAGTCCGGGTCCGCCTCCAAGACGACTCCAACGATGTCCTCGTCTCCGGGACAGTCGAATTCGTCCGGGTAGATCCGGGCGAACGCTGCACCTTCTCCGGCGGCGCTCTCCAACTGGATCTGCATGCGATAGCCGCGTGCGAGGTCGAGCGTGCCCATGACGATCAAGATCAGGACCGGGGCGAGGATGGCCAGTTCGACGATGGACGCGCCTCGGTCGTGACCGTGCCGTCGGGAGGACCGACGGAACACTCGTGGTCTCCCGCGCGCCTCCATACGAACGAGTGATCGGCACCCCGGGACAAGATCTTTACGACAAATTGCCGAGCCGGAGACACAGGAAACCCCGGTATCGGTGGACCTTGGTCCCGGTACGGTGCGCACCGTGCACGCTGCCGACGTCCTCCACCGGTCGATCGAGCGCACCGGATCGATCAGCTGCGTCGGCCTCGACCCCCGGCCCGCGCTGCTCCCCGCCGCACTACGACAGTCGGTTGCGTCGTCCCACGGCCCAGGCGCAGAGGGCGTCGCCGAGGCCTTCCGCATCTCGAACGTGGCGATCATCGACGCGATCGCGGGACGCTGTGCAGCCGTCAAGCCGCAGGCCGCGTGTTACGAGGCGTACGGCGCTGCTGGCTGGCGAGCGTTGGAGGCCACGGTGGCCTACGCACAGGCGGCCGAGATCCCCGTGATCCTCGATGCCAAGCGTGGCGACATCGGCTCCACCGCGGCGCACTACGGGCAGATGGCCTTCGGCGGGGCACCCGGCCTCGACGACGAACCGGTCGCCGGCATCGGGGCCACGTGGCTGACGGTCAACCCGTATCTGGGCGTCGACGGCATCGATCCCGTGCTCGCCGACACCACCGCCGGACTGTTCGTCATCACCAAGACCTCGAACCCGTCGAGCGGCGATCTTCAGGACACGGCCAGCGCCGATGCGACCGTCGCCGACACGGTCGCCGACCTCGTCCACAAGTGGGGCTCGGCCCTGCTCGGGGAATGCGGGCTCTCGGACATCGGCGCCGTCGTCGGAGCCACCTATCCGGACCACGCTCGCTCGCTCCGAGGGCGCATGCCGGACACGATCTTCCTCGTACCCGGCTATGGAGCGCAGGGCGGTGGGGCCGCAGATGCAGTCGCCGGACTCCGGACCGACGGGCGCGGCGTCATCGTCTCGTCGAGTCGGGGCATCACCGGCGCGTGGCAGAGCACCGGATCCGATGACTGGGCCGGGGCGGCCCGCACTGCGCTCGACGACATGAACCGTGCCCTCGACGACGCCCGGCACTGACGATCATCAGTCGTAGACTCGCCGTCATGACTTCCGTCGACGGCTCGTCTCCGGCCTGGGCCGTCGAGCCCTCGGGTCCCCTGCGGGGCGAGGTGCGGGTTTCGGGCTCGAAGAACGCCGTCACCAAGCACATGGTCGCCGCGGTCATGGGGGCCTCCCCGTCGTTGATCCGCAACGTCCCCGACATCGGCGACGTCGAGATCACGACCGAGGTGCTCCGGTCACTCGGCGTCGGCGTCGTACGAGATGGCGACACGATCTCGATCGAGCCGACCGACGACATCCGGTCCGATGTCCCCGTGCGCTACTCGGGTCTGAACCGCATCCCGATCCTCCTGCTCGGCCCGTTGCTGCACCTCCACCAGGAAGCATTCGTACCGGTCGCCGGTGGCGACAAGATCGGCGCTCGCCCGATCGACTTCCACGTCGAGGCGCTGCGGGGGTTCGGTGCCGAGGTGGTCGAGGACCACGAAGGCATCCATGCCACGGTGTCCGGCCGCCTCCAGGGCACGAAGATCGACCTCCCCTACCCATCGGTCGGCGCGACCGAGTCCATCCTGCTCACCGCGGCGCTGGCCGAGGGCCGCACCGTGCTCCGCAACGCGGCAACCGAGCCCGAGATCATCGAGCTCGCCCTGTTCCTGCAGCGCATGGGCGCTCGCCTCGAACTCCATCCGGGCCGACGCTTCGTCATCGAAGGCGTCGACCAGCTGCACGGCGCGACCACGACGCTCGCCGGCGACCGCCTCGAAGCGTTCTCGTACCTCGTGGCCGGGCTGGTGACCGGAGGCGAGGTCCGTGTCGCAGGTTGTCCACAGGACCGCCTGGTCACCGCCATCTCGACCCTGCAGCGCATGGGCGCCGAGGTCGAGATCAACGACCATTGGATCAGCGCTTCGAGCAATGGTCTGCGCGCCGTGGCGATCCACACCGACACCCATCCCGGATTCATGACCGACTGGCAGTCCCCGCTCTTCGTGCTCATGACCCAGGCCGAGGGCATGTCGGTGCTGCACGAGACGGTCTTCGAGGACCGTGTCCGATACCCGGCATCGGTGGTTGCGGCGATGGGCGGCGAGATCGAGCTCTTCGACACCTGCCTCGGAGGACCGGACTGTCGTTTCCACGACACCAACGCGGTCCACTCCGCTGTGGTTCGTGGCGTGTCGAAGCTGCGCGGTGCCGAGGTCGAGATCCCCGACGTGCGCGCCGGGTTCTCCGGCGTGATCGCAGCGGCAGCGGCGGAGGGGTCGTCGGTGATCGGCGGCGTGCATCACCTCGAACGCGGCTACAACCGCCCGTTCGAGACCTTCCAGTCGCTCGGTCTGCAACTGGAACGC
>JBBSLH010000187.1:0-8271 GCA_038255425.1 Acidimicrobiales bacterium | reverse complement strand
GTCCTCGTAGACCTTCACGAGGGTCGTCAGCGTCGTGCCGAGGCCGATGTCGCGCGCGGCGAGCAGGAAGTTCTGGACCGCAGGGAAGATCGACGCCTCGAGTCGACCGATCTCGATCGGTCCCTCGTCGTCGGTGAGGATGTTGGGGTATGGGGTCAGGACGAAGAGCACCAGTGGGATGTCGGCGAGATGCTCGGCCAGATGCCGTGTGAGGGCGGCACCCCGTTCCCAGGACTTCTCTGCGTCGGGGTTGTCGGAGGGCGGTCGCATCGCCTCGATCGCGTCCATGTACCGCGCCGTTGCTCGCTGGAGCACGGACGCGACACGCTCCCGTTGCTCGGGGTCCGTCAGGACGACGAACTGCCACGGCTGAACGTTCCCGCCGTTGGGTGCCTGCACGGCAGCGCGGAGGCAGTGCTCGATCTCCTCGTCGGTGACGGGCGGGTCGTTCGTGAGCCGCCGCATCGACCTCGTCGTCATGATGGCGTCGTGGAGCTCCATGTCACTTTCCTTCGAAACGGGGTGGGCGCTTCTCCGCGATGGCGGCGAGCGCTTCTGGGTGGTCGGACGAGCGGAACGTCGTCATCTCGTTGGCCATGGCGATGTCGAACGCCGGCCCGGCAGTGGCTTTGATCCACGAGTTGATCGCTGCCTTCGTGCCCTGGATGGCGAGAGGAGCGCCGGCTGCCAGTCGATGGGTGAACGCCAACGCTTCGCCGTGCAGGTCGTCGTCGGCGACGGCTCGGTGGGCGAGTCCGAGCGAGACCGCCTCCGAGGCAGTGACCGGGTCGCCGGTGAACAGGAAACGCTTCGCCAGCATCGGGCCGAGGGCAAGTGGCCATGCGATGGTGCCTCCGTCGCCAGCCACGAGCCCGACCGAGACGTGTGGGTCGCCGATCCGAGCGGACTCGGCCACGAACACCACATCGGAGAGCAGCGCGATCGATGCGCCGAGCCCCATCGCGTGGCCGTTGACCGCGGTGACCAGCGGAAGGTGGACGTCGAGGAGGTCCCAGATCATGGCTTTGGCGTCGTGGTGCAGGCTCCGCAACGACACGGGATCTTGCAACGTCGGGAACCAGTCGAAGTCGCCGCCGGCCGAGAACGCGCGGCCCCGACCGGTCAGCAACACGGCTCGTGCGTCCCGCTCGGCCTGGAGCCGGGGGAAGAGCGCGGCGAGGTCAACGTGGAGGTCGTGGTCGACGGCGTTGATGGCCGACGAAGGATGGTCGATGGTCACGACCAGGACTTCGCCGTCGCGCTCGAAGTCGATGCAGGTGAATTCGTGGGTCACGTCGTCTCCGTGTCGTGGGTTGGATCGGGTCTGGGTTCGCGGGGGAGTCCGAGCAGTTGCTCCGCGATCACGTTCGACAGGACCTCGGTCGTGCCACCGCCGATCGTGAGCGCCCGGCTGAACAGGTAGGCCCAGTGCCACTCGTCCGTCGACTCGGCGTTCTCGTCCTGGACGCCGAGCATCCCGTGTGGCCCTCGGAGGTCCTTGACGAAGGTCATGAGCTCCTGGCCGTGGACGTCGGCGAGGCGCTTCTTGAGGGACGCGATCGGGGTCGGGTCGTCACCTCGTTCGACCGTCTCGACCACGCGTCTGCCGAGCAGATCGAGGATCGTCGTCTGGGTCCACAGCCGAGCTGCCTCCTGCCGACACACCGGATCGGTCATCGTGCCCGACGATCGGAGGTGGGCGAACGTGTCAGCGCTCGTCGGCCCCATGCCCCAGCACACGCCACCCTCGGAGAGCGACACCCGCTCGTTGCCGAGTGTCACCTTGGCGAGCCGCCACCCGTCGCCCTCGTCCCCGATGCGATTGGCGACCGGGATGCGGACGTCGGTGAAGAACACTTCGTTGAAGTGCGACTGTCCGGTCATCTCGGTGATCGGACGGACATCGATGCCCGGCAGGCGCATGTCGAGCACGAAGTAGCTGATCCCGCGGTGCTTCGGCGCACCGGAGTCGGTCCGTGCGAGCAGGATCCCGAAGCTCGACCGATCAGCCCACGTCGACCAGATCTTCTGACCATTGACCATGTACTCGTCGCCGTCCAGGACAGCGGTGGTCCGGAGCGCAGCCAGATCGGACCCGGCTTCTGTCTCTGAGAAGAGCTGGCACCAGAAGTCCGCGCCGGAGAGAAGCCGAGGGAGCCAGCGCCGCTGCTGCTCGGCGGTGCCGCCGGCCACCAGGGTCGGGCCCGCCCAGCCCACGCCGATCGGGTTGTCCGGCAGGTCGACCTCGAACTCCCGCAGCAGGTCGTCGATCTCGAGTTGGAGCCGGGTGTCGGCGCCGAGACCCCACGGGCGCGGATAGTGCGGGGCGACGAGACCCGCCGCCGCGATGTCGTCGTGGGTCGGCGACGGGTTGGCAACGAGCCACGATCGCACGTCGTCAGCCGACGTGAGGTTGCTCACAGTTGTCCGACCTCGGTCGGAAGTCCGAGCAGGGAGCGGCCGACCACCTCCATGACACGAGGTGCAACCATTGCGTGCTGCGTCGCGACGTGCACGTCGCGGAACACGCGCTGGAGAGCGGATCGCTCGTGGACGGCGGCCCCACCTCCCGCTCGGTAACAGATGTCGACGGCGTCGGCCGCAGCGAGGGTGGCGTGCGTGGCGGCTTGACGGAGCCCGATGCGGGTCGATGCGTCGATGCCGTCGCCGGCCTCGGCAACCGCCCACGCATCGGCCACCGCGTGGTCCAGGAGATGGCGAGCGGCCCGGCGGGCGGCGTCGGCTCGCGCGACGGCGTCTTGCACGACCGTGCGTTCGGCGAGTGTCCTCGAGGACCCTTGCGGCTTCTTCCCGCCGGCCATGTCGACCAGTTCGTCGTGTGCCCGGCGTGCCATGCCGAGGGCGACGGCTCCGATGCCGACCGCGAGCGCGCCCAGAAAGCTGAAGCGATACAGCGCCCGGTCCACCACCGGTCTGGCGCCGATCTGGACCCAACGGCCTTCGGGAACCACGACGGCGTCGACGCGGTAGTCGACGGATCCCGTGCCCTTCAGACCGCTGACCCGCCAACTCTCGTCGTCGAGGACGACCTCGTCCGCTCGGAAGAAGACGAACGGGGCCACGGTTCCGTCCGCGAGCGGCGCTGGCTTCCCGTCGGCGTCGACGACCAGACAGCCGCCGCCGATCCAGTTGCAGTGATGCGTGCCGGATCCCCACTGCCACTGACCGGAGACCTCCAGGCCGCTGGCGGTGGCGGTCGCTCGTCCGACAGGCGCGGCGAACCCACCTGTATGTGCGTCGACGTCGCCGTAGATCCGCTCGCACCATTCAGCCGGCAGCGAGCCCGAGACCAACGAGGTGGTGGCGGCGATCATGGCGCACCACGCAGTCGCGCCGTCGAAGTACGCGAGCTTCTCCAACCGATCGACGGTGTCGGCGACGGTCCACTCACCACCACCGATCTCGGTGGGTGCCATCGCTCGCCCGAAGCCGAGTTGCCTGATGCCCGCGGCGAGATCGTCAGGCAGCCGTCGCAGTGCCTCGATCTCCACCGAGCGACCATCGGCAGCGTGCCCCAACGCCGCGATGTCGACAGGCTCGTTCAACTGACCCATCGGTTGACCTCGCGGATGATGCTGTGGATCGCGCTCTGGCGGAACTTGTCGTAGTGCATCCCGATGCGAGCGAGCTCGACATGGTCCTGACTCGACCGCTCTGCCGGCGACGCACCGACGATCTCGATGTCGCCGGCGATCAGGAGGTCGTCGTGCGAGGCGTTCAGCGCCGCCAGCTGATCTGCCGTCGGTGCCGTCTGCATCCGCACGATCAGCTGGTCCCCGGACCACCGGATCGAGTGATAGTTCTTGTAGAACCCGACGATCTCGTCGCACGCGACGTCGATGTCGTCGGTGATCACGAACAGCTCCAGATCGGCTTCGTTCACCAGACCCCCGGCGACGAGTTCCGACTGGACGAAGTCGAGCCACGCATGCCAGTACGTGCCGCCCGGCGTGTCGAGGAGCACCACTGGCGTCGGCACCGACTTGCCGGTCTGCTGCAGTGTGAAGAGCTCGAACGTCTCGTCCTGGGTGCCGAACCCGCCGGGCAGTGCGACGAACGCCGCCGACTCCTTCACCAACATCAGCTTCCGCGTGAAGAAGTACTTCATCGACACGAGCTTCTCGTCGCCCTCGATGAACTCGTTGGCCGAGTCCTCGAACGGGAGTCGGATCGTGACACCGAACGAGTTCTGTCGTCCGGCGCCCTCGAGTCCCGCCGCCATGATCCCGGGGCCGGCGCCAGTGATGATCATCCAGTCTCGGGCGGCGAGTTCTGCCGCGAGACGGCGTGCCTGGTCGTAGAGCGGATCGTCGGGTCGTGTCCGTGCCGATCCGAACATGGTGACCTTCTGTGTGCCCTCGTAGGGGCGGAACGTCGCGAACGCGGTACGCATCTCCCGGAGCGCGGACGCCGTGATCTTCAGGTCGAGACGAGAGACGTCGTCACCGGCCAGGCCGACCGCTGTCCGCATGATGTCGACGAGCAGATCACGGTTGCGTCCCGCGCCTGCGCGTTCGAGCAGCAGCTCGAGTTCTCTTCGCGGAATGGCATGGCCGCCGTCAGGGCTGGGCATGGCGTGGAGCTTGGCACGCGGACAGCGGCATCCGGATCGAGAGGACGCACAATTCGGACACTACGATCCGGTGATGACGGATATTCGCTGCCACCGATGCGGACGGTTGGGCGAGGGCATCTCACTGGAATGGTCGTCGACCAATCTGAACGGCGTCCAGACGTCGCTGTGCGGGCACTGCACGCGTCAGCATGTCCGTGACATCGAGAGCAAGCTCGATGACCAGTGGTGGATGACGGATTCACGTGCGGTCCTCGTCGTCGAGGACGACGACAACACCCGCCTGCTGATCCGCATGTCCCTCGAGTCAGCGGGCTACGTCGTCGACGAGGCAGTCAGCGGTGAGGAGGCGGTCACGATGCTCGAAGCCGGCCACCTCCCGGTCGCGATGGTCGTCGACGTCGCGCTCCCCGGCGCCATCGACGGTTGGGGCGTGCGCGAACACGTCCGGGCCATCGACGCGGACACACCGGTGATCATCATCAGCGCTCATGGGAGCGATCTCGCGGACGACCCAGAGCAGCGCAACAGCAGCTTCCTGACGAAGCCGTTCGACATGGACGTGCTCATCGACCTGGTCGACCGACGAGTTGCTGGTCAGGCCGGGGCGGACCTCGCGTAGAGCGTCGTTCGCTGCTCGAGGCGGCGCCCCAACGGTTCGACGATCGAGCGGAAGTCGTCGGCCTGCATCATCTGGCCGTGATTCGCTCCGGCCGCACGCGAGATGTTCTCGTCCATCAGCGTGCCGCCGAGGTCGTTGACGCCGGCCTGCAGACACTGCTCGACACCCGAGCGGCCCAACTTCACCCAGGAGACCTGGATGTTGTCGATCGTTCCCCGGTAGGCGATGCGACCGACGGCGTGCATCAGGAGCGCCTCACGCCAGGTGGGGCCACGCCGGGATTTCCGCTGGATGTACATCGGTGCAGCCATGTGCACGAACGGGAGCGGCACGAACTCGGTGAAGCCACCCGTCTCCTTCTGGAGATCACGGGTCCGGACGATGTGCCGGGCCCAGTGGACCGGATTTTCGATGGCGCCGTACATGATGGTGACGTTCGACCGCAGTCCGACCGAGTGAGCGGTGCGATGCGCGTCGAGCCATTCTTCGGTGTCGATCTTGTCCGGGCACAACAGCGCCCGCATCTCGTCGTCGAGGATCTCGGCTGCGGTGCCGGGGAGTGTCTTGAGTCCGACGTCCATCAGGCGTCGCAGGTAGTCAGCCAGCGGTTCGCCGAGGCGTTTGGCGCCCTCGGTCACCTCGAGTGCGGTGAAGCCGTGCACGTGGATGTCCGGCGCCGCTTCCTTCACGGCGCGGGTGACGTCGATGTAGTAGTCGCCGTCGAAGTCGGGATGGATCCCACCCTGGAGACAGACCTCGGTGGCGCCCATGTCCCACGCCTCCTTCACCCGGCCCGCGATCTCGTCGAGTGTCAGGAGGTATGGATTGCCGCGGAGGTTGAGCGACAGCGGCCCTTTCGAGAAGCCGCAGAAGCGGCACTTGAAGGTGCAGACGTTGGTGTAGTTGATGTTGCGGTTCTGGACGTAGGTGACGACGTCGCCCACGTCCTCTCGTCGGAAGTCGTCGGCGACCTCGGCCACGGCGGCGACCTCGGGCCCCCTGGCCTCGAACAGCGTGGTGATCTCGTCGATCCCCAACTCCTGGCCCATGAGGGCGCCAGCCAGCACCTCGCCGACGGCACCGAAGGCGGTGGGATGGCCGGGAACGAGGACAGGGGGAGCATCCTCGTGGCCCGAGTACCAATGGTCGTCACGCCCGAGCGCCTCGGCGTCGGAGCGATCCAGCACCGGGAACCGCAAACCCTCGTCGAGGAAGCGCTCCGGGCGGAGTGCGAACTCCGGATAGATCGTGAGCCGAGGGGCGAGGGTGTGCCCGGCGGCCTCGGTCACCTCGCGGAGACGGTCGAGTGCCGGCCACGGGCGCTCCGGATTGACGTGGTCGGCGGTCACGGGTGAGACCCCGCCCCAGTCGTCGATGCCAGCGTCGATCAGGACCCCGAAGTCGTCGGACAGGTTCGGTGGTGCTTGGAGGTGGATCTCGGCCGGGAGGATCAACCGGGCCATGGCGATCGCCTGCACGAACTCGTCGTGCGGGCACGCAGGCTCGCGATGCATGCCGGTTCCCGGCTTCGGGAGGAAGTTCTGGACGATGACTTCTTGGACGTGGCCGTGCCGGGCGTGACTGGCGGCGATGGCCTCGAGTGCGTGGACCCGGTCGATGGGGTCCTCGCCGATGCCGACCAGGATCCCGGTCGTGAAGGCGATACCCAGTTCGCCGGCGGCCTCGAGTGTCGCGAGGCGCCGCTCCGGCGTCTTGTCGGGGGAGCCACGGTGGCAGTCGAGGTCGTCGCGCAGGGTCTCGAGCATCATCCCTTGGGACGGCGCGACCGTGCGGAGTCGAGCGAGCTCGTCGGCGTACATCGCTCCGGCATTGGCATGGGGCAGCAGGCCGGTCTCGTCGAGCACGAGCTGGCACATCGCCACCAGGTAGTCGACGGTCGACTCGTAGCCGTTGGTCTCCAACCACTCTGCCGCCGCCGGATAGCGCTCCTCGGGGCGTTCGCCGAGTGTGAACAACGCCTCGTGACAGCCGGTCTCGGCGCCGCGACGAGCGATGGCGAGCACCTGGTCAGGCGTGAGGTACGGAGACTCGAGGCGTGCCGGTGGCTGGGCGAACGTGCAGTACCCGCACTTGTCGCGACACAACATCGTGAGCGGGATGAACACCTTGGGCGAATACGTCAGCCGGGTGCCCGTTCGCCCCGCACGGACGGAGCGGGCTCGAGCCTGCAACTCGTCGAGGGGGAGGTCGAGCAACGAGGCGCTGGGGGCGTCCACCATGCGCGGCACCCTACCGGCGCGTCCCGAGCATCGGACGAGGCCCGTACGATCGTCACCGATGGGCAAGTCGATCGTCACCGTCGAGCCCGTCGAGGCGAAGACGCAACTGCGCCGCTTCCGCGACGTGCCGTACCTTCTCCATCGCGCAGACCCTCGGTGGAACCCCGGCGTCCGTGCCTACGAGTCGTGGCGCCTCGACTCGCACCGACATCCCTACTTCGATCGTGGAGACGCCGCGTACTTCCTCGCTCGTCGGGCGGGGCAACCGGCGGGTCGGATCGCGGCGCATCGCGCAGAGGAGGGCGAGACGGACGCCTGGTTCGGATTCTTCGACGCTCCCGATGATGCAGCGGTGGTCGAGGCGCTCCTCGACGCCGCACAGAAATGGCTGCGCGACGAGGGGGCGTCGTCGATGACCGGTCCGGTCAGTTGGACGGCAGACGAGGAGTTCGGCGTGATGGTCGACGGGCACGACCGACCGAGCATCACCGGTCGGACCTGGCATCCCGAGTGGTACGCCGCATGCCTGCGCGATGCCGGCCTGCAGCACGGCGAGACACGACAGACGTTCCGCCTCTCGACTGCCGGTGCGGTGGGGCCGGCGTCCTCGCCCGATGTCGATGCCGACGCTCCGTCGCATGCCGGCGGGTATGCCGACCCGGCGCTCGTGCTCACTGACATCGCTGCAGTGCCCGATGTCTCCACGACTCTGGCATCGGCGTCGGTCCGGTCTGCCTGGCGCATCGCCCGACAGGCGCGGCGAGACGGCTTCGACACCGCGGTGTGTGTCCGCTGCGACGGCGAGCCCGCCGTCC
>JBBSLH010000186.1:0-8311 GCA_038255425.1 Acidimicrobiales bacterium | reverse complement strand
CCCGTTGCTGTATGTGCCCTATCTCTTCCAGCGGACGCACGGCGTCCGCGCGACGAAGATGATCGCCGGCTACATCGGCGAGGAACTGGGTTACTGATGGCTCGGCGTCCGAAGAAGCCCTCGCCGTCGGGAACGCTCGAGCAGCTGCTCGCGGCCAAGGAGATCGTCATCTGCTGTGGCTCCGGCGGCGTCGGCAAGACGACGACCGCGGCGGCACTCGGAGCGATGGCGGCGACCCACCTCGGCGGCAAGGTCCTGGTGGTGACCGTCGACCCTGCCCGACGTCTGGCCAATGCGCTCGGTCTCGAGTCGTTCGGCAACGTCGAGACGCAGGTCCCGCCGGAAGCGTTCACCGCTGCCGGCGTCGAGCCCCAAGGTGAGCTCTGGGCGGCGATGCTCGACACCAAGCAGTCATGGGACGACCTCGTCCGTCGGCACGCGCCGGACGACGCCACCCGTGACGCGATCCTTGCGAACCCGCTCTACACGAACATCACCGGCCGCTTCGTCCAGAGCCACGACTACATCGCGATGGAACGCCTCTACGAGATCCACGCGTCTGGTCGCTACGACCTGGTGATCGTCGACACGCCGCCCACGCGCAACGCCATCGACTTCCTCGAGGCGCCGGAGCGCATGGCCGACTTCTTCTCGTCTCGCCTGCTCCGCTGGCTGACCGTCCCGTACCGGTCCCGCCTCGTCAACGTGGCGACGAAGCCGTTCTACCGGGTCGCCGACTCGATCCTGGGCTCGGCTTTCCTCGAGGACATCGCCGAGTTCTTCATGCTCTTCCAGACCATGTACGACGGGTTCGTCGAGCGGGCGCGATCGGTACAGCGCACGCTCGAGGACCGGCGAACCACGTTCGTCGTCGTGTCGACGCTCGAGTCTGCGCCGGTGCGCGAAGCCGAGTTCTTCATCGACGCGCTCGAAGCCGAGTCGTTTCACCTCGGGGCCGTGGTGCTCAACAAGGTGTTGCCGAGCTACCTACTCGACACCAAGGCGGCGAAGGCGGCCAAGGCGATGTCTTCCGACCCGACGGCCATCGCCGCTGCCCTCCCCGACATCGGCGACCGCGACGACGTCGCACGCGTGCTCGAGGAGATCGCCAACAGCTACCTCAACTTCCGGGTGGTCGCGTCCCGCGAGTCGGAACAGCGCAAGGAACTGGCTGCACAACCAGACGTCATCGCCATCGTTCCTTACTTCGACTCCGACATCTTCGACCTCGCCGGTCTCCTGCAACTCGGTGAGCAGCTCTGGAACTGACGCCCCGAGTCCTAGGGTTGGCACCGTGCCGTCATTCGTCGAACTGACCCGTTCGCTGACGCCACTGGGTGAGCCGGAGATCGGACACCTCCAGCGATTGGCGGCGTCGTGGGGACTCCTCGCCGACTTCTGCTTCTCCGACCTCCTCCTCTTCGCTCCGGTCGGTGACCTCGAGGGACAGGAGTTCGTCGTCCTGGCTCAGGTGCGGCCGACCACAGGCCAGACGGTGTATCGGGGCGACTGGGTCGGGACTCGCCTCGAGGACGCCGAGCGTCCACTGGTCGCTCGGTCGTTCCGAAACGGCGAGATCATCGAGGGCGAGATCCATCTCGCAGTGGTGCGCGAACGAGTGCGCGTGTTGTGTGTGCCGATCCGCTACAACGGCGAGGTCATCGGCGTCGTCACGCGGGAGTCAGCCCCGTCGATCGGTCGTCAGCACGGCGAACTCGAACGTACCTACCTCGACATCTTCAACCGGTTCGCTCGGATGATCGCTGCAGGCGACTTCCCCTACGACGAGAAGGACGACTCGGCCGAGGCGCCACGGGTCGGCGATGGCGTGCTCCTGCTCGACTCATCAGGCCGCGTCGAATACACCTCGCCGAACGCCGTGTCGGCGCTCCACCGGGTCGGCGTGCACGCCAACACCGAGGGGCTCCGCTTCGGTGAGTTGGGCCTCGACGAGACGCCGATCACCACCGCGTTCCAACTCCACCAACCGACGGTCGAAGAGGTCGAGCGCGCCAACGAGATCACCGTGGTGTTCCGCTGCCTGCCGATCACGGATCGGGGGCAGGTGTCGGGCGCCGTCGTGCTCGTCCGCGACATCTCCGAACTCCGTCGGCGTGACCGGCTCCTCCTGTCGAAGGACGCCACGATCCGCGAGATCCACCACCGTGTGAAGAACAATCTCCAGACGATCTCCTCCTTGCTCCGTCTCCAGGGTCGACGACTCGGGTCCGACGAGGGCAAGGCGGCGATCGAGGAGTCGGCTCGTCGCATCCGGTCCATCGCGTTGGTGCACGAGACGCTCTCTCGCGAGGCCGGCGACGACGTGCCCTTCGTCGAGGTGGCTCGGGAGCTCTCCCGCATGGTCGAGGAAGGCCTCATCGACCCGAACCGCCCGTTCCGTGTGCACGTGTCCGGCGAAGCGGGGTCCGTGCCGGCGGCGCCGGCGACGTCGTTGTCCGTGGTGCTCAACGAGTTGTTGCAGAACGCCGTCGACCATGCGTTTCCGCTCGACGTGGACCTCGGCGACGAGCCCGGCAACGTCGAGGTGACGCTGGAACGCACCGACGACGGACTCGTCATCGTGGTGGAGGACGACGGCGTCGGGCTTCCCGCCGACTTCGACGTGTCGGCGACGACGGGCCTCGGCCTCTCCATCGTGCGGACGCTCGTCGAGACCGAGTTGGGCGGCGAGATCAGCATGGAGCGAGCGAACGGTGCGGCCCCGCGGGTCGGCACCGTCGTACGCGTCAGCGCGTCGACGAAGTCGTGGTGACCGCAGTCCGGACGCGAAACGACCTCCCGTCGAGGGGAGGTCGTCTTCGTGAACGCTCGGTCAGGAGACCGTCCGGTTCAGGCGGTGCGCTGTTCCTTGAGTCGACGCTGACGCGCACGGCGCATCTGACGACGCTCTTCCTCGGAGGTGCCGCCCCAGACGCCGCTGTCCTGGTTGGTCGAGATGGCGTACTCGAGGCACAAGCCCTGGACATCGCACGTCTGGCACACGGCCTTGGCGTTGGCGATCTGCTCGAGAGCGGGTCCCGTGGTGCCGACCGGGAAGAACAGGTTCGGGTCCGTGTCACGACATTCGGACAGCTTTCGCCATTCGTCTCGTTCGAGCGTGAGCGGGATAGTGCGCGACGTTGTCAGAGCCACGAGGCCTCCAAGAGGGGGTTCGACGGTGGGGGAATCATCACAAGGTTGATTGTGACGGCGTTCACATGCCTCAGCGGACGGGGGCGTCTCGCCGGACTTGACCACCGTAGCCGCGCTCCACTAGGCGCGCAAGGGTTTTTTCGGAGGGTCGAAAATCGATGTTGAAGCCACTGATCTACGGCCATCGAGGGGCGTCTGCCGCCGCTCCGGAGAACACACTCGAGGCGTTCGCGCTGGCCCGCACCCAGGGTGCCGATGGGGTGGAACTCGATGTCCGGCGATCGTCAGACGATGCGCTCGTCCTCCATCACGACGCCGCGCTCCCAGACGGCCGCATCATCCGTACGGCGTCCGCCGCCGACCTTCCAACCCAGATCCCGTCACTCGCCGAGGCGCTCGAGACCTGCGAGGGCATGGTCGTCAACGTCGAGATCAAGAACATCCCGGGCGAGCCCGATTTCGACGAGACCTGTTCGCTCGTCGACGCCGTCGTGTCGCTCCTGGCCGAACGCGACGGGCGTGACCGCGTACTGATCTCGTCGTTCCATCTCGCGACGATCGATCGCGTGAAGCAACTCGATCCCGAGCTCCGCACCGGATTCCTCACGTTGGTCGACCCGACGGCGATCGACAGCGTCCGCCTCGCATCGAAGCGCGGGCACGATGCGATCAATCCGTACTTCCTCTTCGTCGACGAAGCGCTGGTCCGGGCGGCGCACGATGTCGACCTCGAGGTCAACGCCTGGACCGTGAACGACCGCGACGCGATCCGGCAGCTCGCGGATCTCGGCGTCGACGGCATCGTGACCGACACGCCCGACGCCGCGCTCGAGGTGCTCAGCTGACGAGCGGCATGACGAGCCGGAGTGCATCCGGCTTGTGCTCGAACGTGAGTGACCCGGTGTAGCCGAGGAAGTCGCCGTCGACCTGGTAGGGGAGATCGCCGTGTCCGGTCACCTCGAGTCCGTCGAGGTCGTGCGCGACCACGGCGTGCTTCGACGAACGGAGGTGTCGGCCGGAACCGATGCCCGACCCCACGAGCGCCAGCGTCTTCGCGAAGTCCATGGTGCGGATGACCACGACCGACAGACCGTTGTCGAGCGTCGCCTCTGGCGTCAGGTCCAGACCACGGTTGCCCAGGTAGGTGTACGGCGAGGTGTTGAGGACGATGGTGAGGTAGGCGTCGTCGACGACCTGTCCATCGCTGAGACGCACGGCCATACGCGGTCGACTGTGGTCGTAGTGCCGGAACCAGGTCGCGAATCCGGCGTAGACGAACAACGGATGGCCGGCGTAGCGCTTGAACGACGCTCGCCGCTCGACCTGTTCGACCACGGCGGCATCGAATCCGAGGCCGGTGTGGAAGAGGAAGCACCGACCATCGACCGATCCGAGACCGATCGGCCGGATCGACTCCGCTGCCAGCGAGTCGAGGAGGACGCCCGTCGCCTCGACCGGATCGTTCGGAAGCCCGATCTGTCGCGCGAAGACGTTGGTCGAACCGCCGGGAATCGTGGCCAGGGCGGTCTCGGTGCCGATGAGCCCGTTGGCTGCTTCGTTCAGCGTTCCGTCGCCGCCCATCACGACGACCACGTCGTATCCCTCGTTCGCAGCGCCCAGCGCGAGCCGTGTCGCGTGTCCTCGCCGACTGGTCTCGACCAGGTCGACGTCGTGGTCGGCGGAGAACGCCTTGTTGATCACCACCATCGACCGCGCAGTCACGGACGAGGCGAAGGCGTTGACGATCAGGAGGATGCGCACGAAGTCGTGATCCTGGCATGTCCGCTCGGTTTGGACCGGAGCGTCACGGTGCTGACACAATCGCCTGCATGTCCCTCAACGTCGTCGTCTGCGTGAAGCAGATCCCGGATCCTGCCGACCCTGGCAGCCTGGATGCTGACTTCACCCTCAACCGTGCCGGCAAGCTCATCCTGGACGAGTCCGACTCGTACGGGGTCGAGATGGCCCTCCAGCTGGTGGACACCGCCGGCGGCGGCGAGGTCACCCTCGTCTCCATGGCTCCCAATGGTGAGGTGTCCGGTCTCCGTACCGCACTCGCCATGGGTGCGGCCAAGGCCGTGCTGGTCACCGATCCCGAACTGGCGGGCGCTGGTGCGCTCGACACGGCCCGCACCCTGGCAGCCGCCATGGCCAAGGCCGGCGAGTACGACCTGATCATCTCGGGCGTCGAGTCGTCCGACGGCTACACGGGCACCGTCCCGCAGATGCTCGCCGCCGAGCTGGGCCACCCGATGGTGTCCTTCGCGAAGGAGGTGCACATCGCCGACGGCAAGGTGTCGGTGAAACGCCAGACCGAGACCGGCTACCAGGACGTCGAGGCCAGCACGCCCGCCGTGGTCTCGGTGACCGCCGGTGTCGTCGAGCCCCGCTACCCCTCCTTCAAGGGGATCATGGCCGCCAAGTCCAAGCCCGTCGACGAGGTCGCCGTGGGCGACCTCGGTATCGACACCGCAACCGTCGGCTGGTCCGGCGCCGGCCAAGAGATCGTCGCCGTCGAAGATGCGCCCGCCCGCGAGGCCGGCGAGATCATCGAGGACGATGGCGAAGGCTTCCAGAAGATCGTGGCCAAGCTCGAAGAGCTCAAGGTCATCTGAGACCCGATTCGAAGAAGAGGAACGAACAATGGCTCTTTCCAAGGTATGGGTCTTCGTGGAGACCGACGAGAGCGGGAACCTGATCCCGCTCAGCAAGGAACTGCTCACCAAGGCGCGCGACCTCGCCGACACCGTCGAGGCGTTCTACGCCGGTGACGGCGCCGACGTGGCCGAGGCCGTGGGTGCCTTCGGCGCCACCGCGGTCAACGCAACCGGCGACCTCGGCGACAAGCTCGGCGGCGCCCCCGCCGGCGCGGCCCTGGCAGCGGCCGCTGACGGCGTCGATGCTGTCATCGGTGGCACCACCTACGACGCCCGCGACGCGTTCGCGGTCGCATCGGTGAAGCTCGGCAAGCCCGTGATCTCGAACTGCACGGCCATCGATCTCGACGGCGACACCGTCGTGACCGAGGTCCAGGTGTTCGGTGGCGAGAAGGTCGTCAAGACCAAGTTCACCGCCGGTGGCACCCAGCTCGTACTCGTGCGCCCCAAGTCGTACGAGGCCAGCGAGTCCGGCGGCGGCGCCGCTTCGGTCAACTCGATCGACGTGCCTGGCGACGTGCCCGCTGCAACCGTGCTGGCGACTCACGTCGAAGAGCGCGAGGGCCCGCAGCTCGACTCCGCCCCCATCGTCGTCTCCGGCGGCCGTGGTCTCGGCGACCCCGAGAAGTTCGAGGAGTACATCGAGGCGCTCGGCAAGAAGCTCGGCGCAGCGACCGGCGCAACCCGCGCCATCGTCGATGCTGGCTGGGTTCCCTACGCCAAGCAGGTCGGACAGACCGGCAAGGTCGTCAAGCCCGACGTCTACATCGCCTGCGGCATCTCCGGTGCGACGCAGCACCTCGTGGGCATGAAGGGCTCCAAGAACATCATCGCCATCAACAAGGACCCCGAGGCGCCGATCTTCTCGGTCGCCGACCTCGGCATCGTGGGCGACGTCCACAAGGTCCTGCCGGCGCTCATCGAGGCGCTCGACGCCAAGTAGCGCACCACGAGAACTCGCCCGGCTGCTGCCGGGCGACGGTTTGATTCGACGGCCGCCCTCCGGGGCGGCCGTCGTCTTCGTTTTCAACGAAGGTAGATGGCCCGAACGGGCTATCGGCGCCTTGGTCACTTCACTCCGGATCGTGTGAATATCCGTTCGTTACGTACGGGAACATGCGGATCGTGGGCAAGCGCTCGCGAGGAGTGGGAATCGGCTCCTCGACCACGCGCTGGGTCCGAACGGCGAAAGCCCAGTGTTTCCTTGGGCTTTCCCCGATTCTGCGTCTCTCGCCGCCGTCGCCGATTACGCGCACAGAGTGGTGAGACCACTACGTAGACGATTTTGCGTGTTGAACCGAGCACCCGGAGTGGGGAGAACTGGTTCATAGACCTTTCAGGGGCGTCGGTTCCGACCTTCGCGTCCCCTGGTTCATCACACCACGACACCGCAGCTTCTCCGCCTGGGGGCCAGGAAGATCATGACCGCACTCACCGAATTCACCGAACACGGAGCCACCGTGCAGCCAGTACTCGGCAACTCGCTCCACCGCCAAGGCCTCACCGGCCACGGCGTGGGCATCGCCATCATCGACTCGGGCGTCACCGCACCGGGCGAGTTCGGCGACCGGCTCATCGCCGGTCCCGACTTCACCGCCGATGTCGGTACGCAGGACGAGGCCTTCGACCGCACCGGTCATGGCACGCACCTCGCTGGCATCGCTGCCGGTACCACGGTCGGTGTCGCCCCTGGCTCGCACGTCATCAGTGTGAAGGTCGCCGGCGAAGCCGGAGCGACCGACGTCGCCGCGGTCGTCGCGGCGATCGACTGGACCGTCGCCCACCGTCACCAGCTCTCCATCGGCGTCCTCCTCCTGGCGTTCGGCGCCGATCAGCTCCCCAGCGGTGAGCACGATCCGCTCGCCGCAGCCGTGTCCCGTGCCTGGCGTGCTGGTGTCGTCGTGGTCACCTCCGCCGGCAACTCGGGCGACGATGCCCCCCTGTCGACCCCGACGCACATCGCCGACGTGTTGACCGTCGCCGCCGCCGAGCGCACCGACGACGGCTGGGCCGTCTGCGACTTCTCGAGCCGAGGCGACGACGCTGCCCGCCCCGACGTGTCCGCCCCCGGCAAGTCGATCGTCGGTCCGATCGCTCCCGGCTCTGACGCCGAGGATGCCCCCGAGTCCTCTGTGGTCGCCCCAGGCTTCGTGAAGGGCTCTGGCAGCTCGCAGGCCGCAGCGGTCGCCGCTGGAGCCGCTGCACTGCTCCTACAGGCCGACGCGTCCCTCACGCCCGATGAGGTCAAGCAGATCCTCTGCACCTCCGCCGTGCGCATCGACGACGTCGCCGCCGGCGCTGGCACCATCGACCTCGACGTCGCTCTCGTCTGCCTGGCCTCCGGCCTCTTCCGCAGCACCGACGTCGCCCCGGTCCCAGTCGGATCCTGGGCCGGTCTTGAGTGGGCCGGTCACACGTGGCGCGGTCTTGAGTGGGCCGGTCACACGTGGCGCGGTCTTGAGTGGGCCGGTCACACGTGGCGCGGTCTTGAGTGGGCCGGT
>JBBSLH010000185.1:0-8320 GCA_038255425.1 Acidimicrobiales bacterium | reverse complement strand
CTGGCCGACAACGGCGTCGCCGTCGTGCTCTGCACTCATGAACTCGACGAGGCCGAGAAGGTGGCCGATCGCGTCGTCATCATCGACCGGGGACGGGTGGTGGGCGACGGCACCCTCGCCGAGTTGCGGGCGGGCACGACCGGCGAGGTCCGCTTCTCGTCCGAAGCCGAGATCGACGTCGACCGTCTCGGCGCGCACATCGGCGCAACGGTGGTCGAGGAGTCGCCGGGCGAATACGTCGTGTCCGGAAACGACCACCCGAAGCTGGCGGCCGAACTCACCGGTTGGCTGGCGAACCACGACCTCGCACTGGGCGACCTCCGGGCCGGGCGGCAGCGCCTCGAAGACATCTTCTTCCGACTGACCGGCGACGACTCGTGAGCGCGCTCCTCGCACAGTTCCGGGTCGAGTGCACGCTCACGCTCCGCAACAAAGAGTCGTTGCTGCTGACGATGGGCATTCCCGTCGGCCTGTTGGTGTTCTTCTCGCTGGTCGACGTCCTCCCGATCGACTCGGTGCTCCCACCCGGCGGCGATCCGGTCGACGCGCTGGCGCCACGCATCCTCGCCCTGGCGATCATGTCGATGGCCATGACCGGCCTGGCCATCGCCACGGGGTTCGAACGCAGTTACGGGGTGCTCAAACGACTGGGGACGACGCCACTCGGTCGGCCTCGACTGCTCGCCGCCAAGATCGCAGGCGTCGTCGCCATCGAGGTGGTGCAGGCGGCGGTGCTGATCCCGGTCGGGCTCGCGCTCGGATGGCGACCGTCGTTCTCCCTGCTGCCGCTCGTCGGCGCGGTGGTGCTCGGGACCACCGCGTTTGCCGGCCTCGGGCTGTGGATGGGAGGGACGCTCCGGGCCGAGATCACCCTCGCGCTCGCCAACGGGCTCTACCTCGTCTTCCTGCTGCTCGGCGGCTTCCTCATCCCCTTGGACGAGTTCCCCGGCCCACTCCGCGCCGCCGCACGCCTGCTCCCCGGCTCGGCCCTCACCGACCTCGTGACGGCCGCGTTCGCCGGTGGAACCGCACCCGGACGGGCATGGGTGGTGCTGGGTGCGTGGGCGGTCGCGATGCCGTTGATCGCCGCCAAGACCTTCCGCTGGGCGCCCGCCAGATAGCGCTACAGGCCAGATACTGCTTACAGGAGGGCGAGGATCTTGGCGACGGTGCGGGCCGCCTCGCCGCCTTCGTCGAGGGCGATGCCCAGCGCAGTGGGGACGTCGAGGTCGTCGAGCAGGGCCTCACATGCGGCGGTGACCGCCGCGTCAGATCCGCCAGGCTGGCTCGTCGCGGTCCACAACTGCTCGAGCTTGTCCTCGGCTGCGGCAAGACCGGCCTCGTCGAAGTCCCAGGTCTGGTTCCACGGCCGATCGAGGATCAGCATGCGGAGGGCCTGCGGAGCATGGTCACGCAGCAGGTCCATGACGAAGACGAGGTTGCCGGTCGACTTGGCGACCTTCTCGCCACCCTTGGTGACGGTGCCGACGTGCATCCAGGATCGACTGAACGGAGTCACGCCCGTCGCCGCTTCGACGATTGCGTTCTCGTATGCATGATGCGGGTAGGCGAGGTCGGCGCCGCCGGCGTGGACGTCGATCGACATGCCCAACAGCGTCGTCGCCATCGCCGCGCATTCGGCATGCCAGCCCGGTCGTCCCGGACCCCAGGGCGATTCCCACGCCGGTTCTCCGTCGCCCGATGTCTGCCAGATGGCGGCGTCGAACGGATCGTCCTTGGCCGTGTCGTCGGCACGGCCACCGCGGTCGTCGTAGACCCGGAGCGCGTCTTCACGAGAGAGCCCGGACGATGCCGCCAAGTCACCGGCTCGGAAGTACACCGACCCCTTGCTCTCGTAGGCCGCGCCGCGATCGAGCAGCGCGCGGGCGAGGAAGATCACGTCGGTCACGTAGTCGCGCGACGCCGGTTCGTAGGTCGGCCGCTGCACTCGCAGCTTGCGCATGTCGTCCTCGAACTGGAACGTCTGCTGCGTCGACAACGCCTGCCACGTCGTGCCCTGCTCGGACGCGGCTCGGAGGAGTTCGTCGTCGATGTCGGTGATGTTGCGGACGACCTGCACCTCGATGCCCACGTGCTCCAGCACGCGCGACAGTGCGTCGACCCAGACGAACGTGGTGGCATGACCGATGTGCGTCGTGTCGTACGGGGTGATCCCGCAGACGTAGATACGGGCCCGGCGTAGCGCGGGAAGGGGGGACGATCCGAGTCGGAGCAGCACCTCGTCAGGCTAGGGCCGCTCACGCATCGTCGGGCAGGACGTTGAACGAGACGGTCGTGCCGTCGCCGCCAGTCGAGTCGGGGCCGGAGGGAGACGTCGCTTGTGGAGATCCTCTGCCCGTGCGTCGGCGGCGCGCCCGCTGCGTTCCGCCTCCTGTTCAAACAGTACCCACGTCGAAACGACTCGTGACGAGCAGACTCGTGGCGTGGACGGCCACAACATCGGGACACAGTCGGAGGGCTCGCTGCACGCGGCGCTCAAGATGCACGTGAGCCAGCCCGGCGATCGCTTCGAGGTACCGATGAGCGGCTTCGTGGTCGACGTGGTCCGCGGCGACACACTCATCGAAGTCCAGACCGGCGGCTTCGCATCGATGGGGCGCAAGCTCGACCATCTGCTGGCCGACTACCACGTGCACATCGTCCACCCCATCGCTGTCGACTCGTGGATCGAGCGACGCGAGAAGCCGACGCGCAAGTCACCCAAACACGGGTGCCTACACGACATCTTCAACGAACTGGTGTCGGTCCCGACGTTGCTCGACAACCCGAACCTGACGATCGAGGTGTTCCTCGTCCAGGTCGACGTGATCAAGGTCGAGGACCCGACCATGCGCCGCCAGCGTGGCGGTTGGCGGACCGTCGACCGGCGACTGCGCGAGATCGTCGGCACCCACGGCCTACGAACGACCGACGACCTGGTGGCGCTGCTGCCCCACGGCCTGCCGGACGAGTGGACGACGAAGGACGTGGCCACACTCGGGAAGATCCCGCGGCGGACCGCTCAGCAGATGGCCTATGTACTGAAGGCAAACGAGCGAGCGGTGGAGATCGGTCGCGATCGAGCCGGCGCCCGCTATGTGTTGGCGTGAACGGGATCTTCCACTGACTCGACGTTGCCGTCGTCGTCGAGCACGACGCGACGTGCGGTGATGCCATGGTCCTGCTTGCCCGACCACCGGAAGAAGATGAAGACGATCACCATCCACAGGAACACGCCGCCGCCGAGCTTCATGATGAGACCGGCGGCCTGCTGGTCCTCGGTGACGCCGATCCCGAACAGTCGTGCCGGCTTGTCGTAGGCCGAGTACAAGACGCCGTCGGCGAGCGCGAGCCACGCCGCAGGAATCGTCGGCACGATCGAGGTCAGGAAGAGATGGATGCACTGGGCCGGGGCCGAGATCCGGAACTCCGGGAGGGGCGACACCACGGGCATCCAGACCGCGAGGGCAGTGACCACGACCAGCGTGTGCAGTCCGTAGTGGAGCAACCCGTTGCCCACCGACGCGTTGACGACGGCCGACCAGTGGAGCGAGAGCTGGATGGCGTTGAAGACGACTGCCGCCGGGATGGGTCGGGCCAACTTCAGGAACGCCCGACCGACGCGGCCGTCACCGATCACGATGCGAGCGAGCCACTCGGGGGTTGCCAGGAGCATGACCGGCGGGATGATGAAGGTCAGCAGCATGTGCTGGATCATGTGCACCGAGTAGAGGTACTCCTCGGAGATGTCGTGCATCGGCCAGTCGGCGGCGATCCACAACAGGACGATGCCGAGGGTGAACCAGCGCTTCTGCGCGGTGGTGACGACCGGCGCACCATCGGGAACCAAGCCGACCTTCTGGAGGCGCGGACCGAGGGTCTTCAGGGCGAAGACGTAGAGGCCGACGAGCCCCAGGAGCAGCAACCACACCTCGGGGTGCGGCTGCCATCGGAAGTAGTCGGGTTCGGCCGCGATCTGGGCCAGGACATCCACCTCCCGAGCCTATGACCGGCGTCGACTCCGGCCCCAGTCGCCGGATGGGAGAATGCCCGGATGCGGCACTACAAGGGGTTCATCGCGGACAGCGCGCGGTGGGACGGGTTCGAGTTCCGGGACGACGACATCGTGATCGCCACGCCCGCGAAATGCGGCACGACGTGGATGCAGAACATCGTCGGGATGCTGGTGATGGGACGAACCGATCTCGGGCGTCCGATCACCGAGATCTCGCCGTGGCTCGACATGCTCACCCGGCCCTTGGACGACGTCGTGGCCATGCTCGACGCGCAGGAGCACCGGCGGTTCATCAAGACCCACACGCCGCTCGACGGGATGCCGTTCGACGAGCGTGTGACCTACATCTGTGTGCTACGCCATCCGCTTCAGGTGGCGCTCTCCGACATCGACCACGGAAACAACATCGACATCGACAAGGTACTCCCGATCCGAGGTGCGGTTGCCGGCCTCGACGACCTCGCCGATCTCCCGCCGCCGCCCGAGCGCAGCGACGACCCGCAGGAACGAATGCGCGAGTGGCTCGACGACCCGACCGAGTACGGCAGCCCGGGTGGATCGGTGTCCCTGGCCCAGCTCCTCACACACGCCCGTACGTACTGGGACGCGCGCGACCGGCCGAACGTCCATCTCTTCCACTACTCGGATCTGCGGCGAGACCTCGAGGGCCAGATGCGGCGTGTCGCCGACGTCCTCGGGATCGCCCTACCGGACGACTTCGCCCGGTTCGTGGAGGCTGCGACGTTCGATCGCATGAGGGCCGCCGCGGATCGCACTGCGCCGGATTCCGAACTCGGGACGTGGAAGTCGAACGCAGACTTCTTCCGTTCTGCTGACGATCGGACGTGGGACTTCATGACCGACGACGACCTCTCGCACTTCGAATCGAGGCTGGTCGACCTCGCGGAGGCCGACCTGGCCGAGTTCATGTGCAACGGTGGCGTGTCATGAGCACCGTCGCCAGCCTCCATCGATTCCCCGTGAAGTCGATGCTGGGCGACTCACCCAGCTCGGTCGAAGTCACGGAGAACGGCATCGTCGGCGACCGCACCTGGGCGCTGCGTGACGCCGAGACCGGCAAGCTCGTGTCGGCCAAGCGGCCGCGGCTGTGGCGGGCACTGCTCGACTGCACGGCCAGCGGCACCGGCGACGACGTCACCGTCACCCTGCCCGATGGCGAGACCTACGGCATCGAGGACGCCGGGCTCCGGGTCTCGCTGAGTGCGTTGCTCGGCCGGGAGATCTCGGTCGAGGAGTCGACCCATGCGATGCAGGGAAACTACGAGTCGGACTGGCCCGAGATCGAGGGCATCACCCTCGCCGGCGAGATGGAGTTCCCCACGAACCTCACGGGTGAGGGCACGAGCTTCGTCGACCTCGGCATCCTGCACGTCCTCACCACGACGTCGATGGCCACGCTCGCTGCCGCCGCCCCGGACGTCACCATCGACGTGCGGCGCTTCCGTCCGTCGATCCTCCTCGACACGCCCGACCTCACCGGCTTCCCCGAGAACGACTGGATCGGACGCACCTTGACGATCGGCGCCGGCGACGACGCAGTCGAGATCACCATGGGCGACCCCGCCCCTCGTTGCATCATGACCACCGTCGCCCAGGGCGACCTGCCTCGCGAGCCAGGCGTGCTCAAGGCGATCGCCGCCGAGAACAAGCTCACCAACGAACTCGGGTCCTTCGCCTGCCTCGGCGCCTACGCCACTGTCACCCGCGGAGGCACCGTCACGACCGGCGCCTCCATCACCCTCGCCGACTAGCGGAGGAGTTGGAGGCCGGCTTCGTAGCCTTCGTCGAAGTAGGCGAACGTCGACAGGACGATCAGGTAGACGAAGACGGCGAGGATCAGACCGCTCACGAAGATGAAGCGGAAGACCCGGTTGTCGAACTTCAGGTGCATGAAGAACGAGATGATGGTGATGAACTTGATCACCATCAGGGTCAACAGACCACCGATCAGCAGCGGTGCGAGGTCGTGGCTGTAGGGGTCGTCGGTGACGAAGTAGGTGCCGACCTCGAGGAGGGTCAGGACACCGAGGATGGCGCCGATCTTCCAGTACATGGCATCGGACGGATGATCGTGATGCTCGTCGTCTTCGGTGTGCGTGTCGACCGTTGCGGTGCTCATCGAACCACTCCTACGGGATCAGGTAGACGATGGTGAAGATCAGGACCCACACGACGTCGACGAAGTGCCAGTACAGCCCGACGATCTCGACGGTCTCGGCCCGTTCTTCGGAGAGCCGGCCGGTGAGTGACATCACGAACAGCGACATCAACATGACGATGCCGACGGTGACGTGGACGCCGTGGAAACCGGTGAGGCTGTAGAACGCCGAGGAGAACAGGTTGGTCGTGTAACCCAGGCCCTCTCGGTAGAACGAGGTGAACTCGTAGACCTGGCCGGCGATGAAGGTGCCGCCGAGCATGGCGGTCACGAGCAGCCACAGACGCAGCTTCTGGTGATCGCCACGGCTGATCGAGCTGACGGCGAACACCATCGAGACCGACGACATCAGCAGCACGAAGCTCGACACCGACGTGAACGGGATGTCGAACACGTCGCTCGGGCCGATACCGACGCCGCGGTGGCGCAGCAGCAGGTAGGTCGAGATCAGGGCGCCGAAGAGCAGGCAGTCGGAGCCGAGGAAGAGCCACATGCCCAACTTGTTGTTGGTGATGCCGGTGGCGTTGTTGGTGCCGAGGCCCCAGTGTTCGAGGTCGACGCCGTCGAGCTCGTCGGGAGCTGGACCAGTCTTGTTGGTGGCAGGGGCGACGTCGGTCATGACGTGACCTCCTCTTCGACGGCCGGTGCCGGCTCGTCGTGATCACCATGATCGTCGTGCGGCGTGTCGTGTGCAGCGGCATCGGGGTCATCGACCGGCTCGAGAGCCAGGCCGTACAGCGCCATGAGGGTGATGAACCCGCCGACGAAGGCGAAGCCGAGGTTGAAGATCAGGCCGTACCCGATGAGCGGGAACGAGAAGCACAGCACGATGGGCCAGTACGACGGCGCAGGCAGGTGCACGTCGGTGCGGTGGCCGGTCTGTGCGACCTCCTCGGCGGTGGCGATCTGGACGAGCTTGTGGTCGTCGGTCTCGCCGTACTTGCGGTACCAGAACTCGTCACGATGGGTGACCACCGGCTGGTAATCGAAGTTGTGCGTCGGCGTGGGCGACGCCGTCATCCACTCGAGCGAGCGAGCATCCCACGGGTCGGGACCGGGGCTGACCCAGCCGGGCTTCTTCGCATCACGCTTCGACACGAAGATGTTGACGAAGAAGATCAGGAACGAGAGAGCGATCAGGAACGAACCGATCGTCGAGACCATGTTCCACACGTTGAAGCCGTAGCCGTCGAAGTAGCTGTGGGTCCGGCGGGGCATGCCCTGGAGACCGAGGATGTGCTGGGGACCGAACGTGAGGTTGAAGCCGACGAGCATGACCCAGAAGTGGGCCTTGCCGAGGCTTTCGCGGAGCATGTGCCCGAACGCCTTCGGCCACCAGAAGTAGAAGCCGCCGACGAACCCGAACAGGGCGCCACCGAAGAGCACGTAGTGGAAGTGGGCGACGATGTAATAGGTGTCGGTCTGTTGCGTGTCGGCCGGGGCGATCGAGTGCGACACGCCCGAGAGACCACCGATGGTGAACATCGTGACGAGGCCAATCGAGAACAGCATGGGCGTGGTGAACGACAACTTGCCGCCCCACATCGTGGCCATCCAGTTGAGGATCTTCACGCCGGTGGGCACCGCGATGAACATGGTCGAGACGGCGAACGCCGCGACCGAGATCGGACCGATGCCGGAGGCGAACATGTGGTGGGCCCACACGCCCCAGCCCATGAAGCCGATGGCGATGCCGGAGAAGACGATGAACTCGTAGCCGAAGATCGGCTTGCGGGAGAACACCGGCAGCGTCTCGGAGACGATGCCGAACGCCGGCAAGATCATGATGTACACCTCGGGATGTCCGAAGACCCAGAAGAGGTGTTCCCACAACAGTGGGTCGGCGCCGGCGGCGACGTTGAAGAAGTTGGCGTCGAAGATGCGATCGAAGGTCAACAGGAACAGGGCGACAGAGATGACCGGCATGGCGAACAGCAACAGGAACTGTGTCACCAGTGACATCCACGTGAACACCGGCATCTTCATCAGCGACATGCCGGGGGCACGCATGTTGATGACGGTCGTGATCAGGTTGATGGCACCGACGAGCGAGGCGATACCGGTGATCTGCAGGCCGATGGCGTAGAAGTCCATGCCATGGCTCGGGCTGAAGATGACCGAGGTGT
>JBBSLH010000184.1:0-8390 GCA_038255425.1 Acidimicrobiales bacterium | reverse complement strand
GCACTCGCTGGCTGGTCACCGAACGGTGACGCCAGCCGAGCGAGCTCGTCGGCGAGGTCGTCCGAGAGTGCACCCGACAATTCGGTGACCGACTGGTCGTAGATCTCGCGGAGTCGGTCGCGTCCTGCTTCGTCGAGGTCGGCGCCGCGCACCTCCTCGAGGAGCTGCTTGATCATGGCGCCGATGCGCATGACCCGGCCAGGCTCTTCGACCGACTCGGTCACGGTCTCCTGCTGGTCGGGCGACGTCGGCGGGTCGACCAGTTCACCTCGTTCGATCGTGGCGTCGTCGGATTCGGGGCGGGGCGCGTCCATGAGGTCTCCAGTGGTCGGTGGCGGGTTGTCAGGCCTGTGCGGCGACGAACGGGACGACCATCTCCGCTTCGGTGAGCGAGCCGTGTCGTCCGATCAGCTGGTACGGACCGGTGTCCTCGGGGTCGACGTAGGACACGTCGTCGCGCGCCACGAGGGCGACGTCGCCGAGTCGGCTGCGGATGGACTGGTCGATCCTGGGACCGAACCAGCCCTCGTCGATGATCTGGTCGCGGCTCACCACCCATCCCGTGTCGGCATGGACCTCGGCGGCTTCGAGGAGTTGCCGCGCTCTGCCCGGACGGGCGTGGAGCCAGCGGAACCGGCCCTCACCCGACTGCATCGAGAGGTGCGCCCGGATCCCCGGATCGAGTTCCACCGTGTTGGCGCCGACCTCGACCTGCCCATGATCGGCCGTGACCGCCAGGCAGGTACCCGTCGGGAGTGTCGACAGCAGTTCGGCGACGAGGTGATCCACCCATCGCAGTTCACTGTCGTAGTGCGCGTCGAGGCCGTACTCGTGCGCCACCTTGTCGATCCCCTCGTAATACGCGTAGACGAAGGGCTCCCCCGAACGCACGAGTCGGTCGACCTCGGTCACGAGAGTTCCGAGTGTGCGGTACCCCACGAAACGAGCGCCGCCGAGATGGGCTTCGGTGAATCCCGACCGAGCGAACTCGGCCTTGGTCACGACCGGCGGACGCTCGCCACCGAAAGGATCTTGACGCTGGAAGGTGTGCGGCGGGATCCGCCTGCGGGCATCACCCTCCTCGGTGGCCCAGCGCAGCACGTTCAACACGTGACCGTCGACTGCCATGCGGTAGCCGATCACGCCGTGTTCGCCGGGCGGGAGTCCGCTGGCGATCGACGTGAGCGCGGTCGACGTGGTCGACGGGGCGACCGTGCCGATCGGTCCACCCTCGAGCACGCCACAGAGCGTCGGTGCCAAGGCGGCTCGCGGTTGCAGTTGATGTCAACCCAGACCGTCGATCACCAACAGCACCGACGACTGCTCTGCCTCCGCGACCGGACGAGGGACCCAGTCGGCGACATCGTCGGGTGGGTGCTGCACCGCCGCCGCCACGTTCGTCACGCAGGGCCCGGTGTAGTCGGGGAGAAAGGGTTCGTCAGCCAACGGCTTCACGCTACCCGCGAACCCCTCGGTCGCCAGAGCGACCTCTGGGTTCGAGACGAATGCTTCGCATTCGTCCGGACCGACCATGCTCGGGTGGTGCCCTACGATGCGCGGCCGTGCGCGTGTCGACCCGAGGGGACTACGCCAGCCGGGCATTGCTCTCGCTGGCACTCGACGGAGGCGGGATTCCCGTCTCGGTCCGTGACATCGCGTCGCGCACGGGACTCCCCCAGCCGTACCTGGAGCAGATCCTCCTGGCGCTCAAGGGCGCTGGACTGGTTCGATCCAAGCGTGGCGTCGGAGGCGGCTATGTGCTTGCCCGCGACCCGGCCGACATCACCCTCGGCGACATCGTGTCCGCCGTCGACGGTCCGATCACTCTGGGGGACTTCGGCGCACCCCACACCGATGGAGCCTGTGACCACGAGGGCCAGTGCGTGCTGCTCGCGGTCTGGGGCGACACGGCCGAGCACATGCGACGCCACCTCGATGCGCTACACCTCGACGATCTCGTCGCCATGGCGCGCGGCAAGCAACCGTGGCCCGCCCCACCGCACGCCGACTGACACCGGCTCACGACCGGAACGGGGGTTCTCCGACCGTCGCAGTCTCTTCCGGTCGGATCCCACGCACCGGCGCATCGCGATCGAGCCGGTCGGAGTCACCGACGTCGACGACGCGCACGCTGGCTCTCGACGCGAGCGCCCGCAGGTTCGACGCCGATCCGGTGACGACGACACCGAAGACCACGTCGTCGCGCTCGGCCGCGTCGAGCAGTCGCCGATAGCGATCGATCTCGTCGGCATAGAACCTCGAATAGTCGGGGTCGTCCTCGACCGTGGGCGCGATGGCTTCGATCTCCGCCAACTGGCCGGCCGCTTCGTCGACGATGTCGGCGATCGTCGCGGCGACGTCGCGGGTCGCCGTCGCACCGCCACCGACCACGGCGACGAGATACTGGTCGAGTTCGAGGTCGTCGAGCAGATCGTCGACCGTGTCGACCGACGAGTAGCCGGTGAGCGAGACCACCGCCACCCGTCTCCCCTCGGTCTCATCGAGCGCACCCCGTCGCTCGTCCACGTATCGCTCCACGCTGTCGCCCTGCGGCGGCCCGATGCTCGCCACCGTGCCGGGCGAGTCGGCGGCGCCACCGTCGGCGACGGTCGATCCACCGTCATCGCCACGTCCGCCGGTGAGCACGAGCACGAAGCCGGCCACGCAGGCGGCGAGCGCGATCGCGAAGAAGACCAGCGTCCGCCGGGCTGCTCGGAGATCTCGGTCGGTCCCGCCTGCGACGGCCTCGACGTCGACCTCAGGAGAGTCCGGCGAGGACATCGATCAGGTCGTCGGGCAGCGGACTGTCGAACGAGAGGGTCTCGCCTGACGTCGGATGTGCGAACGCCAGCTGCTCGGCGTGGAGGAACTGACGAGGTGCCGGGAGCGATTGTCTCCTGCCCCCGTATCGGGGGTCACCGACCACCGGGTGACCGATGGCCTGGAGGTGCACGCGGATCTGGTGCGTGCGGCCGGTCTGGAGCGAACATCGCAGCTCGGTGCACGGCACCGGGAGGTCGAAACGCCGCTCGACCTCGTACTCGGTACGGGACTCTCGGCCGCCGACGACGACGGCCATCTTCGTCGGTGACCGTGGCGACCGAGCGATCGGCGCGTCGACCAGGCCTTTCGGCTCATCGATGTGTCCCCAGACGAGCGTGCGGTAGCGACGGGTGACGACCCGGCCGCGGAGTGCCTCGGTGAGCACGTCGAACGCGGTATCGGTCCGAGCCACGACCAGGAGACCGGAGGTGTCCCGGTCGAGCCGATGCACGATGCCCGGACGAATCGGATCGTCCCCGACGCCCACGAGATCGGGGAACTCGACCAGAAGACCCTGCACCAGCGTGCCAGTGGCGTTGCCCGCTCCGGGGTGCACGACGAGACCGGCTGGCTTGTCGACGACGATGATCTCGTCATCGACGTGCACGACCGAGAAGTCGACCTCGACTTCGGGACCGACCTCGGCGGCCGGCGGGGGAACGGGAATCTCGAACGCGACCGTCTGACCACGGGTGACCCGAGTCGACCGGCGAGTCTGCACCGACCCGTCGATCCGGACCTCGCCTGCATCGACCAGCGCCGCCGCGGTCTTCCGCGGCAGATCGCAGAGCATGGCAACGACGCGATCGAGTCGTTCGCCGTCGAGTGCCTCTGGCAGTGGTGATTCGAAGGTGGTCACGACCGGTTCACGTCGCGGCCGATTCGTCGAACGCGTCGGTGAAGAACCCCGCGCACAGCAGAACCACGATTCCGATGGTGAGCGCTGTGTCCGCCAGGTTGAAGACCGGGAACCACTGCGGATCCACGAAGTCGACGACGCCTCCACCCAGCGGACCGTCACCTTCCCGGAAGATCCGGTCGACGAGGTTGCCAACCGTCCCACCGACGACGAGGCCATAGCTGAGCAACACCCAGGAGGAGTGCTGCTTGCGGCCTGATCGCAGGAGGAACACGACCACGAGTACCGCGATCACCGAGACGACGGGCCCACTGTTGTCGGTCAGGCTGAATGCGGTGCCGCGGTTGTAGAGAAGGTTGAAGCGAAGCGTCCAGAACAGGTCGATCACCCGCGGCGGATCGGCGAGTGCCTCGATCGCCCACCACTTGGTGAGTTGATCGAGGACCAGGACCACCAACGCGATCGCCGCGATGCGGGCGACGGGCCGCGATGGCTGTGGACGGTGCGGACCGATCGACTCGTCAGGGACGCGAGGTTCAGCGTCGACCGAAGCCACCGACCTTGTACTCCACCTTCTCGCGCGCCCACGGAATCGCCTCGAGGCGCTCCTTCGGGATCGGCTCCTCGGACACCTCGCAGATCCCGTAGGTACCCAGTTCGAACTTCGAGAGAGCGTGATCGATCTCCTCGATCATCTCCCGGGCCTTCGAGGCCAGGGCCAGGTCACGTCCGCGTTCGACGGCGATCGTGTCGCCCTCTCCCGACTCCTCGTCGAACTGCACATCGCCGGGGTCGATGTCGGCAACGAGGCTGTCGGCCTCGGCCTGGAGCATGGTGGCCTGACGGTCGTACGTGTCGCGCTCGGTGTGGAGCAGCTTGCGCATCTGCTCGAGGAAACGGGACTCGAACGGCGACTTCGCCTTCTTGGTGCGCGTCTTCTTCGCCGGGCTCGCCTTGGCTTCGGTCGCCGTCGCAGGCGCCTTCTTGGCGACCTTCTTCGGAGCGTCGCTCTTGCTGGCCGACGTCGCCTTCTTCGGCGCTGCCTTCTTCTTTGACGGAGTTTTCTTGGTCACGGCCTTCTTCTTGGTCGATTTCTTGGCAGCGCCGGACTTGGACGCTGCCTTCTTGCCGGTCTTCGAGACCTTCTTGGCTCGTGCCACGATCGTGCCCCTTCCGCACAAAGGAGCCGGAAGGATACGCCGTGGCCGGACGGGCAGCAAGGCATGGTCCGGTCGTGCCGCGAACGCGAGACGGGATCTCGACTGCGGATCTCGGCCCGGATCTCGATGAGGGCGGCCTTCGCGGCATCCCTAGGATGACCGGATGGCTGCACCGGACCCAGGCGCCTATCCCGACGTCGAACCGAATCCTTCGTTCCCCGACCTCGAGCGGTCGGTCATCCAGCGATGGGAGGCGGACAAGACGTTCGAACGGTCGATCGAACAACGGGCGGGCGCCGAGGAGTTCGTGTTCTACGACGGCCCTCCCTTCGCCAACGGCCAGCCCCACTACGGCCACCTCCTGACCGGCTTCGTCAAGGACGCGGTTCCCCGCTACCAGACGATGCGCGGCAAGAAGGTCGAGCGTCGATTCGGCTGGGACTGCCATGGCCTGCCGGCAGAACAAGAGGCCGAGAAGCGTCTCGGCGTGTTCGGCCGCATGGCGATCGAGGAACTCGGCGTCGACGTCTTCAACGCTGAGTGCCGCTCGCTGGTCGACGGCACCGCCGACGGCTGGCACAGCTACGTGACCCGCCAAGCCCGCTGGGTCGACATGGAGAACGACTACAAGACGATGGACACGTCGTTCATGGAGTCGGTCATGTGGGCATTCAAGACCCTCCACGACAAGGGTCTGGCGTACGAGGGCCAACGGGTGCTCCCCTACTGCTGGGAGTGCGAGACGCCCCTCTCCAACTTCGAGACCCGCATGGACGACGCGTACCGCGAGCGTCAGGACCCTGCGGTCACCGTCTGGGTGGCATTGACCACGGGCGACCACGCCGGCAAGCGACTCCTCGTGTGGACGACGACGCCGTGGACGCTGCCGTCGAACCTCGCCATGGCGGTCGGCCCCGACCTGGCCTACGAGGTCTACCGGGACACCGACGGCGTCGAGTACGTCCTGGGGGCGAACACGGTCGAGAAGTACGAACAACAGCTCGACGGTTCTGCGCATGTCGGATCGTTGGTGGGATCCGACCTCGCGGGCGCCTCCTACGCGCCGATCTTCGACTTCTTCGCCGGCACCGAGAACGCTCACCAGGTGCTCGTCGCCGACTGGGTGGCCGACGACGAGGGTACGGGAATCGTCCACATCGCTCCCGGATTCGGCGAGGACGACAAGGTCGTGGCCGACGAGGCCGGGATCCCGACGATCACACCCGTCGACGAGAAGGCTGCGTTCACGGCCGACGTGCCGCCGTACGCCGGCATGCAGGTGTTCGACGCCAACAAGGACATCATCCGCGACCTCAAGGCACGTGGCGTCATCGTCCGTCACGACTCCTACCTGCACAGCTACCCCCACTGCTGGCGCACCGACACACCGCTGATCTACAAGGCGATGTCGTCGTGGTTCGTCGCGGTCACGCAGATCAAGGACCGAATGATCGAGCTGAACCAGCAGATCAACTGGGTCCCTGACCACGTCAAGGACGGGAGCTTCGGCAAGTGGCTCGAAGGTGCTCGCGACTGGTCGATCAGCCGCAATCGCTTCTGGGGTTCGCCGATCCCCGTGTGGAAGTCCGACAGCGACGAGTACCCGCGCATCGACGTGTACGGATCGATCGCCGAGCTCGAGGCCGACTTCGGGGTGCCGGTGACCGACCTGCACCGTCCGATGATCGACGAGCTCGTGCGTCCCAACCCGGACGATCCGACCGGCACGTCGATGATGCGTCGCATCCCCGACGTCCTCGACTGCTGGTTCGAGTCCGGGTCGATGCCCTATGCCCAGGTGCACTACCCGTTCGAGAACACCGAATGGTTCGACAACCACTTCCCGGGTGACTTCATCGTCGAGTACATCGGCCAGACCCGCGGCTGGTTCTACACGCTGCACGTCCTGTCGACCGCGCTGTTCGACAAGCCGGCATTCGAGACCTGCGTCGTACACGGCGTGCTGTTGGGCGACGACGGGCAGAAGCTCTCCAAGCGACTGAAGAACTACCCCGACCCGGTCGACGTGTTCGACACCATCGGCTCGGACGCGATGCGTTGGTCACTGCTGTCGTCGGCCGCGGTCCGCGGTGGCGACATGGTCGCGGCCAAGGGACCGATGCAGGACGCGGTCCGGCAGGTGCTGCTCCCCATCTGGAATGCCTGGTACTTCCTGTCGCTCTACACCAACGCCGGCGCCAAGGACGGAAAGGGCCTCCGGCGCGGTGCAGCGATCGACCCCGGGGCGCACCTCGACAACGTGCTCGACCGATACGTGCTCGCCAAGACCCGGGTTCTGGTCGAGGACGTCACCGACCAGATGGATCGCTTCGACCTGTCCGGAGCGGCCAACTCGATCGGCACGTTCCTCGACTCGCTCAACAACTGGTACATCCGCCGCTCACGGGAGCGGTTCTGGGCCGAGGACCAGGTCGCCATCGACGTCCTGCACACCGTGCTCGACCACCTGTGCCGCGTCGCGGCGCCGCACCTCCCGATGCTCACCGAGCAGGTCTGGGGCGATCTGACGGGACAGGGATCGGTCCACCTGACCGATTGGCCCACGCCGTCCTCGCTCCCATCCGATCCGGAACTGGTCGCAGCGATGGACGAGGTCCGTGACATCGCCTCCGCCGCCAAGTCGATCCGGGAGACCCGCGGACTCCGTCGACGCCTCCCACTGGCGACGCTGACGATCGCCACCGACGACACCGACGCGCTCATCCCATTCCGCGAACTGCTGGCCGACGAGGTCAACGTGAAGACGGTCGAGTTCGCCGAGGCAGGCGCCCTCGGGGCCGAACGGTTCGAGGTCGACCTCCGCAGCGTGGGCAAGCGCCTCGGCAAGGACACGCCCGTCGTGGTCAAGGCCATGAAGGCCGGCGACTACACCTTCGACGCCGAGGCCGGACCGTCTGGCGACGGCGAACTCGTCGTGTGCGGGCACCGCTTCGGGCCCGGCGACTACGTCCGCAAGCTCGACGCCGATGACCCCGAAGCGACCGCCGCGATCCCCGGTGGACGAGGCCTCGTGCGGCTCGACTGCGACGTCACGCCCGAGCTCGAGGCCGAAGGCATGGTCCGTGACCTGGCCCGGGAGGTGAACGACCTCCGACGCCAGGATGGCCTCCACGTCTCCGATCGCATCCGGCTGGTGCTCGACGTCGGACACCACGACGATGTCGCCGACGCCGTGAAGCACCATCGTGACCACCTCGTTGCCGCGGTGCTCGCGACCGAGATCGTGTTCGCCGAGACGCCCCTGAGCGAGGGGCACCGGATCCAACTGGCGGACGGTCGAGCGATCCACGTGGCCCTGGTCGTCACCGACCAGGGCTGAACGACTAGCCGATCCGATTCTCGATGTCCTTGAGGATCGTCTTGCGACCGGCGCCCGACGCTTCGCGATCTCGCACCTGAGCGAGCTGCCCATCGCTGAGGTCGGTGAGGCGGGGACGGATGTCGGCCACGGTCAACTCGTCGTAGTCGGCGATCGGGAAGCGCGGCGCAGCCTTCTTCTTGGCGGCCTTGCGAGCCTTCTTCGCCGG
>JBBSLH010000183.1:0-8487 GCA_038255425.1 Acidimicrobiales bacterium | reverse complement strand
TTCAGAACCGGTGGCACCACCGCCGCTCGTCGAGTGGTCAAGCTGCGGGGAGGCCGAGTGCTCGACAGTCGAGGTGCCGCTCGACCATTCCTCTCCCGACGGCGACACGATCTCCCTCTTCGTCAAGCGGCTCCCCGCCACCGGCGATCGCATCGGCGGACTGTTCTTCAACTTCGGCGGACCGGGTGGGGGCGCCGCGGACCTGATCACGCAATTCGCCATCCCGAACTCCATCCGGGAGCGCTTCGACATCATCGGCATGGACCCACGCGGCGTCGGCCAGTCGACGCCACTGGACTGTGGCCTCGATCCGGCGACGCTCTACGCCGCCGACCCGACGATCGAGGACGAGACCGACGTCGCCGCGTTGATCGACATCTCGACGCGGTACGCCAACGACTGCGAGGCCGCCCGCGGAGCGATGCTTCCGCACGTCGGCACCAACAACGTGGCCCGCGACATGGACTTGATCCGGGCCGGCATGGGCGACGACCAGCTGTCGTACGTGGGCTACAGCTACGGGACCTCGATCGGACAGGCCTACGCCGAACTCTTCCCCGGTCGTGTCCGGGCGATGATCATCGACGGCCTCGTCGACCCCGAGCCGTCGGGCATCGACGCGGCCATCGACCAGGCACAGGGTTTCGAGACCGCGCTCGCGAGCTGGGCCAGCAGTTGTGCGGGCCGCTCCAGCTGCAGCTTCGACGATCCGCTCGCTGCGGTGGACCAGATGCTCGATCGCGCCGAGGGCGGCGTGCCGTCGCAGGGCGGCGCGAGGATGCTCGGGCCGGGCGAGGCTGCAATTGCGCTCGCCTACCCCCTGTACAACCAGGCGCTGTGGCCGTCACTCGACGCGGCGCTGTCCCGGGCAGTGGCCGGCGACGGCTCGGGCATGGTCGCGTTGGCCGACGGCTACACACAGTTGGCCGACTTCTCCATCTACTTCGCCGTCTCGTGCCTCGACTCGACGTGGCCGAGGGAGACCGACGAGTTCCTCTCGCGTGCGAAGGACGCGGACGCCCTCGCACCGCGGTTCGGCGAGGCGATCGTGAACGACTACATCCGCTGCGCGGTGTGGCCGGTCGATCCGGATCCCGTCGGCGGCGTCTCGGCCAACGGCGCACCACCGATTCTCGTCGTGTCGACCACAGGCGACCCAGCAACGCCCTACGAGAACGGTGTGGTGGTCGCCGACCGGTTGGTGTCGGGCGCCTTGCTCACCTACGAGGGCGAGGGGCACACCATCACGTTCCAAGGCAACTCGTGCGTTGACGGCATCGCGGCGTCCTACCTGATCGATCTCGTGGTGCCCGACGACGGCGCCCGCTGCTGACGTTCGGGGTCTCGCCCGCGCGGGAAGCGGTCAGGGTCGATGGCCACCGTCGCGCCACCAGCGCAGCAACTCGATCATCGAGTCGCCGTCGCTGCGATCCGACACCGCGACCGACCCGATGCGTGTCCCGTCCCGCGTCCAGAACACGGCGTTGAGCCCACTCGTGTTGATGAAGCAGAGCACCTTCCCGCTCGACCCGTCGAGGTCGTAGTCGAGGTACGCAGCGTCAGGCGGTGGGCCGGCGACCGGGGGCGCTTGTCCTGCGTCGGCCGGCTCGGGGCCCTCCCCCTCTTCCGGGGCGCCCGCCTCCTCGAGCGAATCGACCTGACCGAATCCCGTCGGGTCGCAGCCGTCGCTGGTGGTGTCGAAGTTGTTGCGGTCGAGCGACGCTCGACGCGCATCGATCCACCGGTCCATCGGGTCGTCGCCGCCGAAGAGGACCCACGAGACGACCGTGGGGGCGCTGTCCGGCGGTCGGCATGCCACCGCAACCTGTCCTCCGGAGTCGAGGGCGAGGGTGAGGTCGCGCTCGCAGTCGACGATGTACTCGTTCGGCAAGGCGTCGAGGAGGTTGCTCTCGTCGACGATGGGGAACGCCGCATCGTTCCGTCCCGCCAGCGTTTCCCACGCGACTTCGTACTCGGCGAAGCGCCCGACGCCGACGGCGCGCAGGATCACCGGCGCGTCGTCGCGGGTCCAGAGGAAGTCGATTCGTCCATCCGTCTCGCTGCACACCACCTGGCCGCTGCGTCCATCAGCCTCGTAGCCGTGGCGCCCCGTCCGACCCAGGGCGCACTCCGCGTCGTCACGGTCGGAGATCCCGAGCTCAGCTGCGATCGCATCGAACCGCTGGTCCCGGTCCGCATCTGATGCGTGCAGTTCGAGTGACATCGCCTCGGGCACACCATCGAGCGGACACAGGAACACGATGGGCACGACGTCGGCGGCCTCACCCGTCGGCTCGACACACGTGTCGACTCCTTCGGGCACCAGTGCTCGCAACGCCGCAACCGTCGGATCCGAGACCGTGCGGTCGGGCCCGATGGTCGTGGTCGTCCTCTCGCCGGTGCCGAGTTCTGCGTCGGTGTTGATCGCCCGCCACGCCAGCGCGCCGACTCCGGCAGTCGCGAGCACCAGCAGCGCCACGATGATCACGGGCATGCGGCTTCGACGACGCTCGTCCTCGTAGATCCCGAACACCGCGCCGTCGACGGCGTCATCCCCCTCGTCGACCGCGGGCGCGGTTGCCACCGCGGCGGGCATCGCTGCCGGCATCGTCCCCGTGTCATCGAAGACCGATCGACTCGGCGTCACGAGTTCGGGTTCGTCGGCGACCGCAGCCGTCGACGTCGTCACGTCGAACGCCGGCATCGCGACAGCGGTCGCACCGAGTGTGGGAGCGTCCCCTGTCCGCACGAGCGCGACCGCCTCGGCAAGATGTCGGGTCGACGGATACCGGTCGAGCGGGTCCTTCGCCATCGCACGAGCCACGATGTGGTCGAGGTCGGTCGAGAGGTCGGGACGCAGCTCGGTCACCTTCGGCGGCGTCGAGTCCAGGTGGTGCGCTGCGACCTCTGACGGTGTCTCGCCCCGGAACGGGACCCGACCCGTGAGGCACTCGAACAGCAGGCAGCCCAGGCCGTACACATCGGTGGCGGGCGTCAACACCTCGCCCCGAACGAGCTCGGGTGCGGCGTAGTGCACCCCGGCTTCGGGTGCGCCGAAGTCCGTGAGGTAGACGTCGTCGCCGTCCTCGGCACAGAGCACGTTGGCCGGTTCGACGCTGCGGTGGACGAGCCCGGCACGGTGCGCGCGGTCGAGTGCGCCACCGACCTGGCCCACCACGGATCGGGTGCGGTCGAGCGTCAGCGCGGCGATGTGGATCTCCTGCGCGAGGTCGCCTCCCCCGATGTGCGCCATCACGAGGTACATCGAGCCGTCGTGCTCGGCCACGCGGTGGATCGACACGATGAGCGGGTGATCCAGCGCGGCGGCCATGCGGGACTCCCGTGCGAAGCGTTCTGCCGCGACGGGGTCGGCGCCGTCGCCGATCACCTTGATGGCGACTCGCCGGTCGCCGACCTCGTCCCAGGCCGCGAAGACCTGGCCGAACCCGCTCGCCCCGATGCGTTCTTCGATACGGAAGCCGGCCCACTCGACTCCCGGCTCAGGCATTCCGGGCATTCCCGGAGGCTACCGACCTAACCCGCCATGCCTTCGGCAACCAGCGGATCAAGAGTCCACTCCGGATGGTCGGATTCGATTCGCTGGAGCCAGTATGTCGATTCGAAGAGCGCCAGGAGCGCTCCGTCGGATCGTTCGAGCACCCGCACACCGGTCATGCCCTTGAGGTGCGCCATCGTCTCCTCGTCGGTCTTTCGGGCGATGGAGTAGCGCGTCATGGAGAGTTCAGCGGCGGATCCGAACTCGTCGGCGAGGCGAGCCGACGCGACCTCGAACTGCATCTGGCCGACGGCCGCGAGCATCGGTTCCTGGTCTCCCAGGTCGCGGTCGCGGAGCACCTGGACCACGCCTTCCTCGTCCAGTTGGGCGATGCCCTTGCGGAACTGTTTGAACCGTCCCACGTCCATTGGCCTCGCCACTGCGAAGAGTTCTGGTGCGAACGCTGGGATTCCGGGGTAAGTCACCCCTTCGTCGAGCCAGAGCGTGTCGCCGACTCGGACCTCGTTGGCGTTCACGAGCCCGACCACGTCGCCGGGGTAGGCCTGCTCGAGCGTCTCGCGCTCGGCGCCGAACACCGAGTGCGCGTACTTCGTCGAGAAGGGTTTGCCGGTCCGGTCGTGGGTCACGACCATGCCTCGCTCGAACTCGCCGGAACACACCCGCACGAAGGCGATGCGGTCGCGGTGGCTCTTGTCCATGTTGGCCTGCACCTTGAACACGAACCCGGAGAACGGGTCGTCGAGCGCACGGGTCTCGCCGTCGACGTCAGGGCGAGGTTGGGGTGACGGAGCGATGTCGACCACCGCGTCGAGGAGGAGTCGTACGCCGTAGTTGGTCAGCGCCGAACCGAAGAAGACCGGCGTCGCATCGGCCGACAGGAAGAAGTCGCGATCGAGATCGGAGCCCGAGGCCTCGAGCAGTTCGATCTCCTCGACGGCGTTCTCGTAGCTGGCGCCGTCGCGCTCCTTCGCCTCGTCCGGCTTCAGGATCTCCTCGCCGGCTTCGGTTGCACCGTGGGCGGAGCGAGAGAAGCGGATGTAGTCGCCCGAACGGCGGTCGAGGAGGCCGCGGAAGTCGCCGGCGATGCCCACGGGCCAGGTGACGGGCATCGCTGCCAGGTCGAGGGTCTTCTCGATCTCGTCGGTGAGTTCGAGTGCCTCCTTCCCGGGACGGTCCCACTTGTTGATGAAGGTCAGCAAGGGAATGCGTCGCTCGCGGCAGACCTCGAACAACTTCAGCGTCTGGGGCTCGATGCCCGAGCTGGCGTCGAGGACCATGATGGCGGCATCGGCAGCGGCCAGGACGCGGTAGGTGTCCTCGGAGAAGTCGCGGTGACCAGGTGTGTCGAGCAGGTTCAGGACGGTGTCGCGGTAGGGGAACTGGAGCACGGTCGAGGTGATCGAGATGCCTCGCTGTTGCTCCATCTCCATCCAGTCGGATCGCACGCGTCGCCGTTGGCCGCGCGCCTTGACCTGGCCAGCGTCCTGCACCGCACCGCCGTAGAGAAGGAACTTCTCGGTGAGCGTCGTCTTGCCCGCGTCCGGGTGGCTGATGATGGCGAAGGTCCGCCGACGGGCGGCTTCCTCCACGGTGTGGGCGGCGTCGGACACCACGTCATCGTGGCCGCGATCACCGTGCGGTCACCAACTCTTCTGCTACTTGGTATTTGCCTTCTTGTACCGGTTGACCGACAGGGGGCCGAAGACTGCGACGATGCCGACGATCCAGAGCAGCGTGTAGAGCACGGGGTGCTGGAGCGGCCATGCGCTCGGTTCGGGCGTTCCGGCCGGGATGTTGCCGAAGAGTTCCCGCGCTGCCTGGGTGACCGTCGAGACCGGGTTCCACTCGGCGAACGCCTGGAGGGGTCCGGGGAGACTGTCGGAGGGCACGAACGTGTTGGCCACGAACGTCATCGGGAAGATGACCATGAACGACGCGTTGTTGATGACCTCGGGGCTCGGGACCAACAGGGCGATGAACGCCATGATCCACGAGATCGCGTAGGCGAACAACAACAGGAGGGCGAACGCGAGGACGGTGTCGAAGATCGAGCCACGGATGCGCCACCCGACCAACAGTCCCGTGACGGCCATGATGACCAGGGACAAGACGTTGTAGATCACGTCCGATGCGGTCCGGCCGGCGAGCACGGCGGAGCGGGCCATGGGCAGCGACCGGAACCGGTCGATGATGCCCTTCTGCATGTCTTCCGCGATGCCGGCGCCGGTGAACGTGGCGCCGAACATCACCGTCTGGGCGAAGATCCCGGCGATCAGGAACTCCCGGTAGCTGGTGCCCGGGATGTCGATCGAGTTGCCGAAGACGTAGGCGAACAGCAGCACGAACATGATCGGGCTGAGGACCACGAACACCAACACGTCGGGGACGCGCTTGATCTTGATGACGTTGCGCTTGGCGATGACGGCGCTGTCGGCGAGCACCTGGGTTGCGGCGGTCATCGGGCCGATCCTCCTGATGTGTGCAGGCGATGACCGCTCGGCCGAGCGAGCGCCAGCGAGCCGGACGTTGATGGGGTCTGGGGGCGCAGCCCCCAGGGTGATGCGGTCATGAGAGGACCTCCTCGGGTTCGTCGGTGGGTTGTTCGGTTTCGGTTTCGGCGCTGTGGCCGGTGAGGGTGAGGAACACGTCGTCGAGTGTCGGTCGACGCAGGCCGATGTCGGTCACGCCGATGCTCTGCAGCTCGAACTCGCGCAGGGCGACCGTGAGCGTCGCGACCCCGCCCGAGATCGGTGCGAGCAGCGTCCGCGTCGCCTCGTTGGTCTCGACGTCACCGACGCTCACGCCCGACAGGATCCGTCGTGCGTCCTCGAGGAAGCCGGGTGAATCGACCGTGACCTCGATCCGCTCGCCGCCGAGTTGCGTCTTCAGTTCGTCCGAGGTGCCGCGGGCCAACTCACGGCCGTGATCGATGACGAGGATCTCGTCGGCCAACTGGTCGGCCTCCTCGAGGTACTGGGTCGTGAGCAACAGGGTCGCTCCCCGCTGGACCAGTTCACGGATCACCGCCCACAGCTCGACCCGGCTTCGTGGGTCGAGCCCCGTGGTGGGCTCATCGAGGAAGAGGACGGGTGGTTCGGCGACGAGGGCACCGGCGAGGTCGAGCCGGCGACGCATGCCACCGGAGTACGTCTTGACCGGTCGATCGCCAGCCTCGACCAGGTCGAATCTTTCGAGCAGTTCCCGTGCACGCACTCGAGACTTCTGCTTCCCCAGCCGATAGAGCCGACCGATCATGTCGAGGTTCTCGTAGCCGGTGAGGACCTCGTCGACCGCGGCGTACTGCCCCGACAGACCGATGCGTTCGCGCACGCGTTCCGGCTCGGTCCGCAGGTCGGCGCCAGCGATGGTCGCTTCACCCTCGTCGGGCTCGAGCAACGTCGTGAGGATCGAGACGGCGGTCGTCTTGCCCGCGCCGTTTGGTCCGAGCAGGCCGAGGACCGAGCCCTCCGGAACGGTCAGGTCGAGCGAGTCGAGTGCGACGATGTCGCCGTATCGCTTGGTGAGTCCGGTCGCCCGGATGGCGGGGATGTCTGGCATGGGTGCTCCAGGGAGGTGAATGTGTTCTCTGTGTGGACGGATCGCCCGCCACGAAGTCATCGCTGGCTGGGCTGTGGTTCCTACGGTACGAACGGTTGCGGACAGTTCCTGGCCGCGATCAACGGATCCCCTTCGATTGCTGGAGGCGGGATGCCGTGAGCGAGACGAGCTCGGCGAGGTCGTCGCCGCCGTCGATCGTGACGTCGAAGTTCGTGGCCAAGGAGGTGACCTGGTTGAGCAGCCACCCGAGGGTGTCCGACCGGAGGTGGAGGCGACATCGGCCGTCGCCGAGATCCTCGATCTCGGTGTCGAGCCAACGGGCCACGTCGGCGACGGCGTCGGGATCGCCGGACACGGTCACGTCGGCCTGATGCGCCATCGGGCTCTGGCGGATCGATCGGGCGACGTAGCCGGCGGCGTCGAGACCGTCGGGAAGCGCGCGCTCGTCGAATCGGACCCCGGCGAGGCGCGGCGTCTCCATGCGATCGAGCCGGAATGTCCGCCAGTCGTCTCGTCGGACATCCCAGGCCACGAGGTACCAGCGCCGGCCGACCGACACGAGTTGCAGTGGGTGCACGAGTCGAGCCGATCCCTCGCCGTCCTTGCGGACGTAGTCGAAACGCACCTCCTCCCGATCGCGACACGCCTGCGCCAGGGTTCCCAGGGCTTCGGGATCGACAACGGCATCGGCCGTGCTCCATCGCAGGACGGCGGTGTTCGAGTGGAGCGCGTTGACCCGGCGGCGAAGTCGGTCGGGCAGCACGGCCTCGAGCTTGGCCAACGCCTGAAGCGCCGTGTCCTCGATGCCAGCGATGGCGGCGCCCGCTGCGGCCCGGAGCCCGACCGCGATCGCGATCGCCTCGTCGTCGTCGAGCACGAGGGGTGGCATGTGCACTCCTGCCGCGAGTCGATAGCCGCCGGCGACACCCGGCGTCGCTTCGACGGAGTAGCCGAGCTCGCGCAGCCGATCGATGTCGCGGCGCAGCGTCCGGCCACTGACCTCGAGACGCTCGGACAACTCGATGCCCGGCCAGAACTTGTGGGTCTGGAGCAGCGAGAGGAGTCGCAGCGCACGGGCGGTCGGATCGTTCACGACCCCACTGTCGCGCACCATGCGGCCACATTCTGTCCGCAATTCCGCCACCCCCATCGTTCTGGTCACCACATCGGCGGTCTGAACCGCCGATGTGGTGACCAGAACCGGATGGGTGCGCTCCTCGGGTGGGGTCCTGTGGGGGTCAGTCGTTGGCGATGAACACGGTCTTGAGTTCGGAGTAGTGGTCGAGGGCGGCGAGACCCTGATCGCGTCCCATGCCGGACTGCTTCACGCCACCGAAGGGCGCCTCGATGTGCACCGACGACGACGTGTTGACCGACAGCATCCCCGTCTCGACCGCTCTCGAGACCCGGAG
>JBBSLH010000182.1:0-8499 GCA_038255425.1 Acidimicrobiales bacterium | reverse complement strand
CCTCGACATCCTCGAAGGCATCGCCGGACTCGACAACACCCAACTCGGCATCTCGGCCAACGCGCTGACCGAACAGGCCGACGGCAGCCGCCGCCTCGTGATCGACAACCTCGCGGTGCTCGACCTCGGAGACCTGCTCGCAGGTCTCGGCATCCCGCTCGATCTGCTGTCGCTCGACACGATCCTTGCGCTCATCGACGGTCTCGGGATCCTCGATCAACTCGGCGCAGCACTCGCCGGTGCCGGCCTGCCGCTCGACCTCGCCGCCCTCGACCCCGCAGCGATTCTCGAGGCCATCGATGGCCTGACGACGCTTGCTGGAGCGCTCGGCGGCGACGCTGATGCAGTGTGCACGGCCGTCAACGGCTTCCTCGGTGCGCTGCCCACACTGCCCGCGCTTCCCGGTGGCGTCCTTCCAGGCGATGTCGGCACAGACGCCGTCTGCTCGGCCGTCGACGATGTCCTCGCTGCCCTCCCGCTCGTGGGAGACGTGCTCGACACGATCCTCGGTCTGCTGAGCGACACCGCCCTCCTCGAGCTCAATGCGCTCGACGTCGGCATCGTCACCAAGGCAACAGACTCGCTCGAGACCTCCGTGGCAGAGATCACCGCCACCATCGGCGGCATCACCGTCGCCGGTCTGGAGCTCCCTGCAGTCGATCTCAACGACGCCATCGAGAAGGCGAAGGCGCAGCTCGACGGGCTCCTCGCAACCATCAGTCCGCTCCTCGAAGGGCTCGGCCTTCTCGACATCGGCCTGCTCGAGCAGGATGCCGGCGTCAGCGAAGACGGCGACGCGATCGTCTCCGAAGCCACGTTCACCGGCCTTCGCATCGATGTGGCCGGTCTGACCGACGGCGTGCTCGGTGGCGTCCTCGCCGAACTGCCCGAGGATTCGATCGGCGACCTGCTCGGCTCCATTCCGGCCAACCCGGTGACCGACCTGCTGGGCCTCGATTCGAGTGCGCTGTCCGCGCTGGGTGGTGACGGCCTGTCCCTGCGAGTCGCCTCGCTCGGCCAGACCTCGACGTTCACCGAGGTGCTCAACAACACCGCGACCCCAGCTGCGCCGGCGGCTCCCGACCTGCCCCGCACCGGCAGCAACGACGCCCTGATGCTGGCCCTGGCAGCCATCGCTGCCGGCGGCGCCCTCGGCATCCGCCGCGTGATCCGCACCAAGGACTGATCACAACAGATCCTCCGCTGAACGAGCCCGGCTCCGGCCGGGCTCGTTCGCGTTTTCCTCCCGCGCCGATCGTCATCGGACCGAAACCGCAGGTACCGAGTGCATCATCGCAGGTGCCCTGATACGGCATTCCGTATCGACCCGGAGGACTGACCTCGACGACCGCCTCGACACTGCTGCGACAAGCGCGAAGCGCCGCCGGTGTGACGACGTGCGACCTTGCCCGAGCTGCGGGGAGTGCCCAGCCCCGGGTGACCGAGATCGAGCGCGGTGTGAGCGACCCGCGAGTCGACACCCTCGGGGGACTGCTCCGGGCCGCCGGCTATCAACTCGTCATGGCATGAACGTCCCGGTCCCAGAGCTCGTCGCCAGCATCGCCGCCGAGATGGACATCGACCTCCGCTGCACGCCCGCGCTCGGTCGATAGGGGCGAAAGGATTACCCGCATCACGAAGCCTCTTTCTGTCAAGAGGCGAGTCTCGGGGCACGGACGTCGACAGGGGCCCAAGGCTGGCGTCGCCGCGGAATGGCTCTCAAGATTGGTCTGCGACATGCCGATGATCCCGATGAAACCCAGGGGGCGCGCCTTGCTGCGTCGTTCGGCGCCGAGAGGCACCGAACCTCGAAACGCTTGACGCGACCTCTCTCCGACGAATGAGAAGAGAGTTCCGTCGTGTCACCCCACACGTCTTGCCCCGCCCTCCAGCGCTCGCGGCCACGCCATCGAGTCGCGCTCGTCTCGGCACTGGCACTCGCTCTCGTCCTCAGCCCACTGACGGCTGCGGCCCCCGCACAGGCGGCGACGCCCGTGATCGATCTCGGGACCGCCGACAACTTCGCAGTGCTCGCCGGTTCCGGCATCACCAACACCGGTCCCACCACCGTCGTCGGCGATGTGGGGACCTTTCCCACCAAAACCAGGACCGGCTTCGGGTCGGTGACCCTGACCGGTACCGATCACGCTGGCGACGCTGTGACGCAGCAGGCGAAGGATGACCTCGTCACCGCGTACGGCGACGCTGCTGGTCGTGGGCCCACGACCGAGATCGCAACCGACCTCGCCGGACAGTCCCTCGCACCTGGCGTCTACGACTCGGCCGACGGCACGTTCGGGAACACCGGTGTGCTCACCCTCGACGGGCAGGGTCAGACCGATCCCGTCTTCGTATTCCAGACGGGCACCACGCTGATCACGGCATCGAACAGCTCGGTCATCCTGATCAACGGCGCGGACGCCTGCAACGTCTACTGGCAGATCGGCAGTTCCGCCACCCTCGGGACCGCGTCGGACCTCACCGGCAACCTGATGGCGCTGACGTCGATCACCCTGACCACAGGGGCCACGCTCGAAGGCCGGGCGCTTGCCCGCAACGGCGCAGTCACGATGGACACCAACACGATCACCCGAGCGGCCTGCGCTGAACCGGCCGAGACCACGACGTCCGTGCAGTCGAGCGATCCTGCCACCAACACCGGAGAGACGGTCACGTTCACCGCGACCGTCGAGGCTGATGACGATTCGACCCCGACCGGTGCCGTCGAGTTCTTCGACGGGGACACCTCCATCGGGACGGCTCCTCTCGACACCGATGGCACCGCCGAACTCACGACGACCGACCTCGGTCACGGGACCCACACCATCACCGCCGTCTACCTCGGCGCGCCCGGCTTCGGATCCAGCACGTCCACCGGCCTGACCCAGATCGTGCTGGCCCCCGCAGGGCCGGAGATCCCCACGGAGCCCGGTACCCCGCCGACGGCACCCCCCACGCCGACGGCGCCACGCGCTCCGGTCACGCCCGGCACCCCCACCTTCGCTGGATGACCGCGAGGGACACATCCAGGCGATTCGAACCAACATGCATGCCATAGGTGAACAGCAACGTCCTGTCGCCCGCTCCGAAGGCCGGCTCGCGGAGCCCCGAAGCGCTCAACAGATCGGTGCTTCGGCGGGCGCTCGTCACTCGTGACAGTCGCGAGTCGGTGGTTCAATTCAGGCAGCGTCCACCCCTATCGGGATGTCGCGAGCGGTGTCGGCTGCTCTGCGCGACGAGACCACAGCCGAGTCGCCATGAAACCGACCGCGGCGGCTGCCACCGTCGCGACCGGCAACGCCGGGAAGAAGCTCGGCCCAGGCGCAACACAGGCTGCAGCAACAGTGATGGTGATGTTGTCGTTGCGTGGTCGATCCGTGATGCCGGTCGAGTCCCACACAACTACAAAGACAACGAGCCAGGCCGCCACGGCGAGTAGACCGATCCCCAGGCGACGCACGATCATGACTTCGCCCCCAGGAGACCACAGTCCTCTCGACAGCCGTACCCAATGCCGGTTGAGCAGTGGTTCGCGCCCCATCCGGATCACGGACACGGTCCTGGCCAGACGAAACCAGTGTCTGACCGGGAAATGGATCAGGTCTGAGAATTGGAGCGGCGGCGGGAATCGAACCCGCGTACAGGGATCCGCAGTCCCGTCGTCGCTCCGCAAAACCGCAGCTCAACTGGGGTGAACGTGCCCCTTGGGAACCGTTTGGGAACAGCGTGGAACAGATCTCGGATTTCCGCGGCGCGCTCGAGCGCGTGGGCGAGGTACCACGACACGTACCAGGGGGCGACGCAGCAGGTACCAACGAGAAATGCGGAGGAACCAGCACGCAGTGACCAGGTACCCTGATACGGCATTCCGTATCGACCCCAAGGAGCGCCCATGGCGTCCGCCTCGACACTGCTGAGACAAGCGCGAAGCGCTGCCGGTGTGACGACGCGCGACCTCGCTCGAGCCGCCGGGAGTGCCCAGCCTCGTGTCACCGAGATCGAACGTGGCGCGAGCGATCCACGAGTCGGCACCCTCGAAGGACTGCTCCGAGCCGCCGGCCATCAACTCGCGGTCCTGCCCACGCAGGCGCCGACGGCCTCGACCGTCGCGCAGTCGATCCGCAGCGACCTCGCTGACCCGGGTCCTGGCGCCGACGAGCGAGCGTTCCGCGCGCTCCTGGTCCTCTCCGACGGGCTCGCCGCCGCGACCGACCCGATCAAGGTCGCACTCGCCGTGACTCCCCCAGCGCCGACGGGCGATGCCCGATTCGACGCTGCGATCGCCGGCATCATCGAACACCACCTCGAACGGAACGGCCTCCCCGTACCCGAATGGGTGCACCAGCCCGCCAGGTCACTCACCGACGCGTGGACACCCGACCCCTACGCCAGCGACGACGTCGCCAGCGACACGCCCGAAGCGCTTCGTCGTCACGGCGTGCTCCTCGCGGCGAGCGAACTGACGAGCGTCTGACCGTGGTCACGCTCGAGCGCGACGACATCACCGCCGCGCTCGGCGAGCTCCTCGACGCACTCGCTGCCGAACACGCAACGGCGCACATCCGGATCGTCGGTGGCGCAGCGCTGGCGATCAGCTTCGGCCGCGACGGAACCACCACCGACGTCGACGCGCTGTACGGCTCATCCGATGCCGTCGAGAGCGCCACTCGAGCCGTCGCCCGGCGCCGCGGATGGCCCGACACCTGGCTCAACGACAAGGTCAAGATGTTCGCGACCCACTTCGACCAACCGGACGACTGGACCGCGTTCGCCGTTCGCGACGGAATCGAGATCCGCATCGCGAGCGCACGGCTCCTCTTGGCGATGAAACTGCGCGCCGCCAGAGGCCGGCGTGACTCAGCCGACATCGACCTCCTCCTGGACGAGTGCGGCATCGAGACGGTCGACGAGGCGCAAGGGATCTTCGAGCACTTCTACCCCGAGGACCCTCTGCCCGATCGCGCGCTCCGACAGCTCGAAGCTCGGTTCCCCGGGCCCACTCGCTGAGATCACGGACACTGTCCTGGTCAGACGAAACAGAGTCTGTCCAGGGAATACACAAGGTCTGAGAATTGGAGGCGGCGGCGGGAATCGAACCCGCGTACAGGGATTTGCAGTCCCTTGCCTAAGCCACTCGGCCACGCCGCCTGGAGCGGGTCACCCTAGCTGAGGTGCTCGGCCCCACTGCACCTCCATCCCCGCCCCGCCAGCGGCTTCTGGCGGCGGTAGCGTCGTCGAACTGATGGCCCGATCGTCCGCACCGCCCGGCCCCCCGCCGCCGCACTTCCGGCCGCCGGGCGCGCCCTCGTCGACCGGGACCCCACCCTTCGGCGGGCTCGCCGGCCGCCCGCTCGGCGGCGCTCCGGCGCCCCCCGCACAATCGAACGATGGACTCGGCCCGGGCGCGGCCACGGCCATCGCGATCATCACGCTCCTGATCGGCATCGTCATCGGGTTCTTCGCCGGTCGTGCCTCAGAGTCCGACAACTCGCCGAGCGCCGCGCCACCGCTGACGAGCCCATCCACATCGGCCACCTCGCGTCCGCCCGGCGACACGGTCCCCCAGTTGCCGGGGACCGATCCCGAGTCTCCCCCCTCGACCGACCTCGATCCGACGACCATCGGAACCGTCGACGATCCGATCCCGTTCGGCCAGGCCTACGTGCTCGGGCTCTACGAGATCGAAGTCCTCGGCGTCGAGCGAGACGCAGCCTCGACGCTGACCGAGTTCAACGGGTCGGCCGTCGATGCGCCACTCGGACGCCAGCACGTCCTGGTCGAACTGTCGGTGAAGTTCACCGACAGCACCGGGGTGGGGAACCCGGCAGCGATCCCGCTGTTCTTGTCCGACGGCACCGGGACGTGGAACGACTACGACTCGAGCTGCGGGGCGGTTCCACAGTCGATCCTCGGTGCCGGCCTCATCGAGGAAGGCGTCGCGGCAACCGGCAACGCCTGCTTCACTGTTCCCGTCGAGGTCATCGACGAGGTGCTTCTCGGGACCGAGGGATTCAGCGGTCCGGTGTACTTCGCGCTGCCGGAGTGACACGAGAGCCTTCCCAATCAAACGATCGTTTGGTAGCGTCGGCGTATGACCGACGTCTCCGACCGGACCGCTGACCGAACGATCGACATCCTCGACCCGCGCCTCTACGACGACCCGTGGGAGACCTACCGGTGGCTGCGAGACAACAGCCCGGTCCACTACGACGCCAAGAATGACCTGTACGTGGTGAGTCGGCACGAGGACGTCAGCGCGATCTCCCGCGATGCCGACCGCTACTCGGCCGCACAGGGCGTCCGTCCCAACGTTCCTGCCGTGATGTCGATCATCTCGATGGACGACCCCGAGCACACCCGCCAGCGTCGCATCATCTCGAAGGGCTTCACGCCCCGCAAGGTCCGTGAGCTCAGCGAGCACATGCGCGAGGTGTGCAACCAGGTCATCGACGAGATCGCTGATCGGGGCGAGATCGACTTCGTCGAGGACTTCGCCATCCATCTCCCGCTCATCATCATCGCTGAGCTCATGGGCCTCGAGCCCGAGCTGCGACTGAAGCTCTACCGGTGGTCCGACGACATGATGGCCGGCGACGGCCACATGGACGCCGACGATCCGGTCACGATCGCCGCCGGGCTTGCGTTCGCGGCGTACGCCGAGGAGTGCACCAAGCTCATCGAGGAGCGTCGGACCGCGCCGACGGACGACATCATCAGTGTGCTGACCGGCGCCTACGACTCCGGCGATCTCTCGTGGGACGACTCGATCAAGGCCGACGCCGCTGCGGCCGCCGATCTCTCCGACGAAGAGCTGCTCATGTTCCTCGTCCTCGTGGTCGTCGCAGGCAACGAGACCACCCGCAACGCCATCTCCGGAGGACTCCAGGCGTTCAGCCGGTTCCCCGAGCAGAAGCAGAAGCTCCTCGACGACCCCTCGCTCATCGACTCGGCCGTCGACGAGATCGTCCGCTTCGTGGCGCCAGTGTTGTCGTTCCACCGCACGGTCACCGAGGCCCACACCTACAAGGGCGTCGACTTCGTGGAGGGCGACCGGATCTTGATGCTCTACCAGTCGGCCAACCGTGACGAGACCGTGTTCGACGATCCGGACGCCTTCGACATCGAGCGCCACCCGAACCCCCATCTGGGTTTCGGCATCGGCACCCACTACTGCCTCGGTGCGAACCTGGCGAAGGCCGAACTGCGCGTGGTGTTCGAGGAGCTCTTCAAGCGCCTCCCAGACATCCGGGTGGCCGACGACGCTCCCCTCGACCGTGGCGACTCGTCACTGGTGATCTCCATCGCACATCTACCCGCCGTGTTCACACCCGAGCACGCCATCTGACCCGGTGGCCACGACCACCGATCAGCGGACTCGAATCCTCGACGCCGCCCTCGCGCTGATGGGCGAGCAGGGCGCATCGACCACGAGCATGCGCCAGCTCGCCGGTGCGTGCGACATCAACGTCGCCACGCTCTACCACTACTTCCCGTCGAAGTCCGACCTGCTCCGAGCGGTCATCGAAGAACGCGCCTACGGCGACGAGTTGGCATCCATGACCGACCCGCCGGTCGCCCACCGTGGCGCACCAGCCACGAGATTGACCAGCCTCCTGGCGTTCATCGCCACCGAAGCGCTGGCCACGGATGCCGTCTGGCGACTGTTCCTCGGCGAGGCGGTCCACTCCGATGCCGACGCCATGGCGATGGCCCGCCAGCTCAGCAGCGAGCTCGAGATCGCCCTCGAACGCTGGATCCCAGACCTGCTCCCCGAGTTCGACGGGAGCGTCGCAGCGCTCGCCCGTCTGCTGCGCGGACAGTTGTTCAGCATGATGATCGAGGTCCTGGTGTCCCCCGACCTCGACCGAGACGTCCTCGTCCAGCAACGAGCCACAGAGCTGTCGGGTCTCGTCCTGGGCGACTGACCACCGATTACGATCTCGCCCCATGAAGATCGCCGTCGTCTACGCAAGCAAGACCGGGAACACTCGGCGTGCCGCCGAGCTCATCGGCACCGACTTCGAGGACCGTGGTCACGACGTGTCGATCCAGTCGGTCGACGATCTCGACTACAAGGCGCTCGCCGACGCCGAGCTCGTGGTCCTCGGCACCTGGGTCGCCGGTCACTTCGTCATCGGCCAGAAGCCGGGCGACGCCCGACGATTGGCGCAGGTACCCAAGCTCACGGGCAAGCAGGTCGCGATCTTCATGACCTACGCGATCAACCCCGGACCGGCGCTCGCCAAGTTCGAGAAGCAACTCAGCGGCATCGGTGCCGACGTCATCGCCGGGTACGCATGGAAGCGATCGACCCTGCCCGCGGGCATCGACAGCTTCGTCGACGGCGTCCTGGGCGCCGTGAAGTCGACCGCCGGAGCCTGATCAGCGGGTGAACACTGCGAACGAGCCCCCCGACTGGTTCGCCACCGCGATCGCGGCCGAACCCGAGGTCCATCGGGTCGACTGCAATGGCTGCGAGATCAACTACCTGACGTGGGG
>JBBSLH010000181.1:0-8511 GCA_038255425.1 Acidimicrobiales bacterium | reverse complement strand
GCCTTGAGCTCCTTGGCCTTGGCGGTGACCGCCAGGGTCGCGGAGGGGGCGATGGCGCCGATACGCGTGGAGATTCGGGAAGCTGGCAAGGGGTTTCACTCCTGGTGGGGTACTCCGCGATAGTTGCACGTCGATGGCCACCAACACGCCCGACATCCGGATCCCCGACGACCTCAAGCCCGCCGACGGCCGCTTCGGGTCGGGACCGTCGAAGGTCCGCCCCGAACAGCTCCAGGCCGTTGTGGACGGTTCGCCCGACATCATGGGCACCTCGCACCGCCAGGGCCCCGTCAAGTTCGTCGTTGCGTCGCTGCGCAACGGGCTCGCCGAACTGCTGCAGCTGCCCGATGGCTACGAGATCATCCTGGGCAACGGCGGCACCCACGCGTGCTGGGACGGCCTGGTCGCCGGCTTCATCGAGCAGCGCTCGCTCCACGCCACCTTCGGCGAGTTCTCGTCGAAGTTCGCGAAGGGCGTCGCCGCTGCGCCGTTCCTCGACGATCCGACGATCGTCGAGTCAGAGGTCGGCACCCACCCGACCGTCACGGGCGTCGACGGCATCGACACCTACGCACTCACTCACAACGAGACCTCGACGGGCGTGATGATGCCCGTGCGGCGCCCCGCCGAGGACGGTCTCGTCGTCGTGGACGCCACGTCGGCGGCCGGTGGCCTCCGGGTCGACGTGTCCGAGTGCGACGTCTACTACTTCTCGCCGCAGAAGTCGCTCGCCTCCGACGGAGGTCTGTGGCTCGCCGCCGTCTCTCCCGCAGCGATCGAGCGGATCGAGTCGAGGGCCGCCGCGGCCGACCGCTGGGTTCCCCCGTTCGTCGACCTGAAGGCCGCGCTCGACAACTCGCGCAAGGATCAGACGCTCAACACGCCTGCCTTGGCGACGCTGATCATGGCCGACAACCAGGTGCAGTGGTTCTGCCATCAGGGCGGCCTCGACTTCTCGGCCGGGCGCAGCGAGCGATCGGCAGCCACGCTCTACGGATGGGCCGACGCCCACTCGGTGGCGACGCCGTTCGTCTCGGACCCCGCCATTCGTTCGAACGTCGTGGGCACCATCGACTTCGCCGACAGCATCGATGCCGACGCCGTCGCCGCGGTGCTCCGCGCCAACGGCATCGTGGACACCGAGCCGTATCGCAAGCTGGGTCGCAACCAATTGCGCATCGCCATGTTCCCGGCGGTCGACCCCGACGACGTCGAGGCACTCACCCGCTGCATCGACCACGTCCTCACCGCCATCGCGTGAGCCGCTCGCAGAGTCCAGGGCGTGTCGACGTCCGACTCCAACGGGCGCCAGACAGCCACCGACCTCCCAGACAATCTCCCGGACCACCTGGTCCTCTACGACGGCGTCTGCGGGCTGTGCGGATGGGCGGTGCGGTGGCTGGTCGCCCACGACCCCGATGCGCGGCTGATGTTCGCGCCCCTGCAGGGTGAGACCGCGGCCGCACTCGGTTCCGCCGGATCCCGAGCCCCGAGGAGCGCACCCGCGTCCTGCCGTGATCGGCGAGGACGGCGAGACAGACAGGTAACGTCCGTTTCCATGGTCACCGCCCAAGAAGTTCGCGCCCAGCTCACCGCACCCGACGCCATGTTCGAGATCGTCACCGAGACGGTGAACGGCGTCGACCTGCAGATCTACAAGGAGCGGATGCCGAGCCTCCGGTCGATCCCCGAGCTCGCTCTGCTGCGCGGCGACCAGACCTTCCTGCACCACGGCGACGACGTGTGGTCCTTCACTCGGTTCATCGAGACTGCCAACAGTGTCGGACGAGCGCTGCGCGACGACGCAGGGCTCGGCCACGGCGACCGGGTGGCCGTCTTGAGTCAGAACAACCCCGAGTGGTGCCTCACCTTCTGGGGCACGGTCACCGGCGGCGCGATCCTCGTCGGGCTCAATGGCTGGTGGAAGGCGGAGGAGGTCGTCTACGGCCTGCAGGACTCCGGTGCCAAGGTCCTCGTCGCCGACCAGAAGCGGTTCGAGCGCATCGCCGACCAACTCGACGACTGCCCCGACCTCGAGCGCGTCTACCTCGTCGGATGCGAGCCATCGGACTTCGCCGACACGGTCGGCGAGCGCCACGCCGACAAGCTCCATCGCTTCGACGAGCTCACCGGGTCGCCGACAGCAGCGTTCCTCGAGACGCCCATCGACGAGGACGACACGGCGGTGATCTTCTACTCGTCGGGCACGACGGGCAAGCCCAAGGGGATCATGTCGACGCACCGAAACATGGTGGCCAATCTCCAGAACACGATCTTCAACTCGGTCGCCGGCGCGATGTTGGGCGGCGGAGCGATCCCGGACGGCAGCGCGGGTCAGACCGTGTCGTTGTTCACCTCTCCCCTGTTCCACGTGTCGGGCTGCCACTCGACGCTCGTCGTCGGCATGGTCGCCGGGCTGAAGCTCGTGATGCCCACCGGTAAGTTCGAGCCCGCCGATGCGCTCCGCATGATCGAGGAACACGGCGTCAACGTCTGGGCCACCGTGCCGACGATGATCTGGCGCGTCTGCGAGTACCCGGACCGCCACGACTTCGACACGTCATCGGTCACCTCGGTTGCGTTCGGCGGGTCCCCGTCGGCGGAGGAACTCCAGCGAAAGATCCGGGACACCTTCCCCAACGTCAAGACCACGTCGAACGCCTATGGGCTCACCGAGTCGTCGTCCGTGGCGACCGTGAACACGGGCGAGGGCGCCGTCGCCAAGCCCACCTCGGTCGGCCCCCCGGTCCCGACGGTCGAGATCCAGGTCATCGACAGTGCCGGCGACGCGCTTCCGGCCGGTGATGTCGGCGAGATCTGCATCAAGGGTCCGATCATCATGAAGGGCTACTGGAACAAGCGCGAGGCCACGGCCGAGACCCTCGTCGACGGTTGGCTGCGGACGGGCGACATCGGATACGTCGACGACGAGGGCTTCGTGTTCATCACCGATCGCAAGAAGGACATGATCATCCGCGGCGGCGAGAACATCTACTGCGTCGAGATCGAGGAGCGGCTCGTGAGTCACCCGGAGATCGCCGACGCTGCCGTCTACGGCGTCCCCCATGCGGAGCTCGGTGAAGAGGTCAAGGCGACCGTGCAACTCGAGGCCGGCTCGTCGCTGAGCGAGACCGACGTCAAGCAGTGGGTCGCCGAGGGACTCGCGAACTTCAAGGTGCCGGCCTACCTCGACGTCACGACCGAGAAGTTGCCCCGCAACGCGTCGGGCAAGCTGCTCAAGAACGTGCTCCGCGGCGAAGGAGTCGTCAGCTTCGAGGAGACGATGTGACACCCCGACGGCTGCTCGCAGTGAGTGCCTTCGCGCTCGCGGTCGCAGCCTGCGGCGGCCAATCCGACGAGGAGGCCGTGGCCGTGGCCCTCGCCGTCGACCTGCAATCGGGCGAGGCTTTCGCGAGCGACATCTCCGACGAGGACGCACGCTGCGTCGGCGACACCGTCGTTGCCGACCTCGGCGTCGACGCCGCTCGGACACTCGGAAGAGAGCAGTCCGACGCCGACGCCGAGGGCGACGCACCGTTCGCCCTGGTCTCACTCACCGACGAAGACATCGCGGCAATCGGAGGCGCGATGGAGCAGTGCGTTGCGGATCTCGACGGGATCGTTGTCGATCTCGTCGCCACCGGCATCCTCGAGGAGCCCGATGCCGACTTCCCCATCACCGGGGCCGAAGCGAGATGCGTCGGCGAATCGGTGGCCGGCCAGATCGCGTTCGGTCGACTGCTCGCCATCGGCCTGGCGCACGACCGCTCGGACGATCTCGGCGAACTCTCCGATGAAGAAGCCATCGACTTCGGGGCGGCGTTCTCCGGGTGCGTCGACGTCCGGATGATCCTTCTCGACCAGGTGTCGTCGAGTGGGGCTGATCCCGACGTCGTGCGCTGCCTCGACGAACAGATCTCCGACGAAGCGATCGAGTTGCTGTTCGTCGACACGTTTGCCGGCAACGATGCCTCGGCCGAGGGTGCGTTCGCTGGCGCGATCGACGCCTGCACCTGACCGAGCTATCGAGCCCGGTACTCCACGAGCGACTGCGCGAGTCCATCGGCTCCACGATGGTCTGGTGACCACGACGTCGCCTCCTTGAATCGCTGATTGGAGACGCGATGTGATCGGGCGAGGATCTCGACCGACGGGTTGACCCGACGGACGAGACCGAGGGGCAGGGAGAAGGGTGGCCGGGTGCCGAGCGCATCCGCGATGGTCTGGCCTGCTTCCCGCCTTGTGGGCGGGTCGTCGTCTGCGATGTTGTAGACGCCCGACGGCGCGTCCAATGCGGCCACGACGGAGCGAGCGGCCGCCGGCATGCCGATGAAGGCCATATAGGCCTCAGGGGCGCCGACGAGCGGACTGAACCGGAAACGGAACGTCGCCGAGTACGTCGCCACGTGCGACGCGTCCGGGGCGTGGAACTGCGCGAAACGGAGCACGACGCCGGTGCGCTCCCCAGCCGTGAAGTCGAGGGCGGTGCGCTCTGCTGCATCGACCGACCTGCTGAACTCCGACGGCGGTCGATCGCCGTCCTCATCGATCCAACGGTCACCGCCGTCGGCATAGGGGAACGTGATCGATTCCTGCACGAAACGACGAACGTCGTGGGCTCTGGCTGCTTCGACGAGGTTCGCCGATGCCTCTGTGCGGATCCGGTCGTTCTCGTTCCAACTCGCCGAACGAGCGGCCTTGCTCATCGGTGGAATGTGCGTCGCCAGGTTGGCGACCGCATCGTGGCCAGCAACGGCCGCATGGACTCCGTCTCGGTCGAACAGGTCGACCCGCACGGGCGATCCACCCAACCGTTCGACGAGACGATCTCGCTCCTCACTCCGGGCGACGACGGTCACGTCGTGTCCTGCCTCGACGAGTGCCGGTACGGCGCGTCGGCCGATCACACCCGTTCCTCCGGCGACGAAGACCTTCATGTTCCTGCTCCTCTGTCGATGGTCTGCTCGATCCAGACCGCGCTCGCTGTCAACTGCTTCGGATCGACGGCGGTCGCGAGATCCGCTCCGATGTCGGCAAGCGAGACGGCGCGCAGCTCCGACCGCCATGCCTCCTCGGCTCGCCACATCGCCAGGGCGATCGAGCACGCCTCGCGGTAACACGACGGATCGCCCTGCGACGCGGGACCCCGTTGGCGGATCTCGTTGCACCTGAACGCGCGGTCGTCACCGTCGACTGCCAACGTGATGTCGAGCAAGGTGATGTCCTCGGCCGGACGAGCGAGACGGAATCCGCCGAGCGGACCAGGCACCGATGAGCACACCCCGGCCCGCACGAGCGCCTGTAGATGCTTGGCGAGATACGCCGGTGGCACCCCATGGAACTCTGCCAGCTTCGCTGCGGGTATCGCCTGACCGTCGGGCACGAAGCCGAGCACCGTGCAGCAGTGGATCGCCCATTCGACCCCATCACTCATCCGCATGACCCAGACAATAGATATCCCGGATATGGACTGTCCAGATCCCCCGGCCCTAACGTTCGCGTCATGGCCGACGACTTCGAACTCCTCGACGCTTCCGCTCAGGCCGCATTGGTGCGATCGGGCGACGTCACGCCAGCAGAGCTGGTCGACGCAGCGATCAGCCGGCTCGAGGAGAGAAACGATGCCTTGAACGCCGTCATCCACCTCGACCTCGAGGGGGCGGCCGAGCGAGCGAGTTCGGCCGCGACATCCGGGCCCTTCGCCGGTGTGCCGTTCCTCACCAAAGACCTCCTCTGCCGCGAGGCCGGACGGCCGTTCCACGAAGGAAACCAGCATCTCAAGGAGATCGGGTACGTCTCGGACCACGACCAAGTGCTCGCGCAGCGATTCCGGGCGTCGGGGCTCAACTCCCTCGGCCGGACGAACGTCCCTGAATTCGGCATGCGTCCCGTCTGCGAACCGCTGGCCTACGGACCCACCAACAACCCCTGGAACCTGACCCGCTCGCCGGGCGGGTCGACCGGTGGCGGTGCAGCAGCAGTCGCCGCCGGCATCGTCCCCATCGCACACGCGAACGACGTCGGCGGATCCATCCGCGCGCCGGCGTCGCATTGTGGCCTGGTCGGACTCAAGCCGACCAGGGGTCGCTCGAGCATGGCGCCTGACTTCTTCGACGTCATGGGCGGACTCAACGAGGAACTCGTCGTCACTCGATCGGTCCGCGACACCGCACTCGCTCTCGACACGTTCACCTCGAGGCCCGAGACGGGTGACTGGTACCCCACGTGGCCGGCATCGGACTCCTACGTCGCTGAGACCGACAAGGACCCGGGTCGACTTCGCATCGCATTCGCTTCGTCGCACGCCACGGTGGCCACCGACGAACGCGTCGGCGACACCGTCCGCGGAATTGCCGGGGTTCTGGAGGGGCTCGGACACGACGTCGACGAGTCGCGACCGGCCGCTCTCGACGAGGACATCTCGTCCTTCGTCCTCGCTCACTACACGGCCGGCACTGCACACATCGTGGATCACCACTGGCCTCGGATCCTCGGCCACGCCATCCCCGAGGATCGAATCGAGCCTCACACGCTCGCGCTGACCGAGATCGGGCGGACGATCACCGGATCCGGCCTGTTCGATGCACGCGAACTCGCTCAGGCATGGACACGCCGACTCCTCAGGTGGTGGGACGACCACGACGTGCTCGTGTGCCCCGTCGTGCCCGTGCCACCTCCGCGGACGGGCGACGACCACGACGACGTCATGCTCATCACCTGGGTGGCACCGTTCAACATCTCCGGCCAACCGGCCATGGCGGTGCCCGGCGGCGTTGTCGATGGGCTACCCATCGGCGTACAACTCGTCGCGGCGTTCGGTCGCGAGGACATCCTGCTGCAGGTTGCTGCGCAACTGGAGCGAGCGACGGGTTGGCTCGATCGAAGGCCGCCGCGATCACCTGACTGACGTGGCACGACCAGGGGGAAGGAGTCCCTCATGGGCCTCGTACCTTCCCTGCGACCAGACCGCCTCGCGCGCCACGGCGACGTGCTCCGACTCCTGATCCGCCACGCTCGCCCGGACCTGATGGACCAGGTCGGGCTCGAAGCCGAGCTCCAGGACCTCGCGGCGACGTCGGACACGACCGGTGGGGACGAGGTCGCAGAGGCAGAGCGATTCGCCTGCGACCTCGAGGAGATGGGACCGACGTTCGTCAAGCTCGGCCAGATGTTGTCGACACGCGCCGATCTGTTGCCGGTCGCGTATCTCGAAGCGCTGCAGCGGCTCCAGGACGAGGTCGCACCCATCGGTGTCGACGAGGTGCGCGCGGTGATCGAGCGCGAACTCGGTATCAGCGTCGACGATGTCTTCGCCCGTTTCGATCAGGAGCCCCTTGCAGCTGCGTCGATCGCGCAGGTGCACCGAGCAGCGCTGGCTGACGGGCGAGAGGTCGTGGTCAAGGTCCAGCGACCCGAGATCGCAGACACGGTCCGGCGTGATCTCGACGTCCTCGCCGACCTCGCAGGACTCATCGACGCCACCACCGAGATCGGACGACGCTTCGCATTCGCCGACTTCCTCGACAGCTTCCGAACCAGCTTCGTGGCCGAACTCGACTTCCGGACCGAGGCCGACAATCTGCACACGTTCGCCGATCTGCTGGAGGATCGCGAGCACCTCGACGTGCCGAGACCTGTCGACCGTCTCGTCACCCGCCGAGTCCTGACCATGGATTTCATCGACGGGAGGAGCGTTCGGGACATCTCCGACCTCCAGCGACAGGACATCGACGGCCACCAGCTCGCCGACGAACTCGTGCGGGCCTACATCGACCAGATCCTCGTCCACGGCATCGTCCACGCAGACCCCCACCCCGGGAACGTCCTGCTCACCGAGGACTCGCTCGTGTTGATCGACCTCGGCATGGTGACGCGGCTCGGTCATCGGACTCGAGACCACATGCTCGACCTCACCCTCGCCATCGCCGAGGAGCGAGCCGACGACGCCGTTCGCGTCCTCGAGGACGCGGGGACGCCACTGGCGGACTACGACCGCGCCAGCCTCGAGGTCCACCTGGCGGAACTCCTCGGCCGCCACTCCGGCGCCGCCGTCTCTCGACTCGACACCGGGTCGGTCCTGCTCCAACTGTCCCGGGCCTGCGCTGCCGCCGACCTCCGCCCGCCGTCGGCGTTGGCCATGGTCGGCAAGGCGCTCCTGCACCTCGACGAGGTCACTCGGGCGTTGGATCCGACGTTCGTGCCCAACGACACGGTCATCGACCACACCGGCGCGCTGCTGCGCCACAAGGTGGAGTCCGGGGCGAGTCGCGTGCGTGCGGCCCGGGCCGCGCTCGACACCGCCCGTCTCGTCGAGAACCTGCCCCGTCGGGCCGACCGCATCCTGTCCGACCTGGCCGACGGAAACCTCCGAGTGAATGTCGATGCGATCGACCAGGACGAACTCATGCGTGGCATGGAGAAGATCGCGACGCGAGTCACGACGGGCATCGTGCTCGCCGCCATGATCGTCGGCGCGGCGCTGGCAATGCGCGTCGACAGCGACGTCCGGTT
>JBBSLH010000180.1:0-8529 GCA_038255425.1 Acidimicrobiales bacterium | reverse complement strand
CGACGCCCGCTCTTGATCGGTTCAGGCACGTGATCCTGCGTTCAGTGGGCAACGAGGTTCCCCGGGCGTACCCGTTTGGAACGAACGACAAATCGTACCGGGATGCGCTGGCGCGTCGACATCGAGGCGGCCGTGTCGCCAGTGTCAGGTCAGGCGACGGGCGTCGGTGTCCACGTCACGATGTCGCGACCCTCGGAGTAGTGCACCAAGGCGGGAGTCTCCGGCACGATCAGCCCCGACGCAGCGGGAAGCGTGTTGACGCGGAGGTCGACGTCGACCTCGCGCAGCGGCCACATGCCATGGATCTCGTCTCCGCGGCACAGACGTCCGTGGCGATCGACGACATACATCGAGTACTGGTCGGCGAGCCACGACGCTGGTGAGCTCGGATCGTGTTCGACCGGCCCTTGCGGTCTGTAGGTCGCGTCGAAGGATGCGGCGGGGGCGTCTGCTGTCCAACGTGGACCGCTGGTGACACGCCAGCCGTCGCGTTCGTGGCGGGCCTTGGTGCCGGCGTACAGGTACGGGAGCCCGACCGTCCAGCGGGTGATCGCGCTGGCGATCCGTTGCGCACCCTCGATCGCGAGGAAGAACACGCCTCGTCGTCCGTGGTGGGTCACCGGCACGAGCAGGTCGATCTCGCCGAAGCGGCGGAGCCATGGCGGAACCGGCATCCGTCGAGCCGTCACATCGACGATCTCGAGGGCGATCACGGCGACCCAGGCGGTGCCGTCGACGATCTGGAGTTCGAGCGACTCGGGCACCGCATCACGGAGGAGGTCCGGGGCGACCGGGTAGTGGAGGAAGAGCACATGCTGTTCCCGCTGGGCCGCGCTCCACGGACGATCGGGCGCCCACTTCGCGAGTTCCGGATTCTCGAGTAGCTCGTGTACCCAGGCGGTCACCGCGTGGGGCCCTTGTGGATGGCGTGGGCGACGCGACCGAACACGCCGGGGATCTCCGACGACCACGGTTCGCCGCGCGAGAACCGGCGATGGTCCATCCAACGAAGCGGCGCGAGCGCGAGCGGCTCGTGGAGATTCCACACCCGGCAGCGGCGGGACTTCATGTGCTCACGGCCGAGGATGGCATTGACCGCTCGACGAGCGGCCTCGTTCGCGCCTTCCATCGTCGCCAGGTCAGTGTTCGTCCGCACGTAGTCCGATGCGAGGTAGAGATTGGGCAGTTCGGTGTGCGCGTGCGGGCGGATCCACCAGGTGCCCCGCTCGTTCACGAACAGCGGCTCGTGGTTCACCTCTGCCAGGCCGTCTTCTCCGAAGAACACGATGTCGGGGTCGATGAAGAACGAGTCGATGTTCGGCTCGGACAGGTCGACATCCGGGAGGTGACCGACGCAGGCACGCAACTGCGTCAGGACCTCGTCGCGGATCTCCTCGAGCGTGCACTCGCGCGCCGTCTTGCCGTTGTTGCCCGGAGTGTCCCAATCGGAGATGTCGACCGAGAGCACGCCGTTGACGCGTCCATCCGAGTCGGAGCTGAGGCGGTGATGCGGCCAGAACTGTTGCTGGCTGATCGACGTCAGCCCCCACGGCGACCCGACATAGATGCTGTGGCCCCGGATGATCTTGGTGTCTTTGCGCAGATAGATCTGCACGCCGCTCATCCAGGCCACCCTGTCGGTGAGTTCCCGGGTGGTGGCGAGCGACGGCACCGCGTCGGCGAGTTCGTCGGTCACCAGCTTGGCCACTGCCTCGACCGGCATGGCGACGATGTAGTGGTCTCCAGTGACGACTCTGGTCCCGGCGTCGCTCTCGACACGGACGCCGCAGACCTGTGTGTCGTCGACCAGGATTTCCTGCACCCGGTGGCCGGGGAAGAACCGCAGCCCCTTCGAATGCAGGTACGTCATCCACGGGTCGATCCACGCCTCGTTGGTCGGACCGTCGAGGAGCCGGTCGGACTGACCCCCGGGCTTCCAACTCGACAACAGGATCTGGATCGTGATGTCGCCGACCGTCCGGCTGCTGGCCCTGCTCCCCGACGCGGCGATGAGGGTGCGCGTCATCGCACCGGCGAACCACTCCTGATAGCCAGCGGAGCGAGAGTCAGCCTCGATGAAGTCGGCCCAGCTCTGCTCTTCGTACTCCTCGAGCCGTCGATCGCTGCAGCTGGTCATGATCTGCCACAACTTGCCGGCGAAGAACTCGATGTCGGCCGTGCTCAGGTCGGCATTGATGCCCTTCAGACCTTGCAACGTCTTGATGACGTCCTCGAGGCTCCTCGGACTGATGGCGGGCACGACGACGGGGTCAGCGCCCTCTCGGGCGAACATCCCGTACTCGGCGGCGACGAGGTTGTCGGCGACGGACTTCCCGTCGACGGTGGGGATCCGCTTCATGGTGTCGATCACGTGGCGGTAGAAGCCGGGGAAGAACCGGAACCCGTGCTCGCCGGGAAGCCCCGCCTGCGACGGTCGTTCGATGACCATGCTCCGGGCCTTGCCACCCGGGATGTCGAGCGCCTCGAAGACGTCGACCTCGATCCCCCGCTCGAGCAACTCCATCGCCGCCGTGAGGCCCGCGACCCCACCGCCCAGTACTACGACGCGCATGCTGTTCCCCTCCGTGGCCCGAGAAGCCGACACTACACTCGGCCCGCAGATCCTGGCCCCGGACACTGGACGGTCGTGAGCGACACACACGCAGCGATTGCCCAGGGTCCGCGCGAGGGACGGTTCGCCGCCGAAGCAGACGCCGAGGTCGCCGCAGCTGCCGACGACCCGGTGGCGCGCTATCGCCTCGCTGAGGGTTTCTACGTCTGCCATCCCGATGAGGGATGGCACAGCTACGGGGCCTCAGAGCTCGCCTTCTTGCGGTGGGAGATCCATCGCGGCGTCCTCAACGGGTTGGACGATCCGAAGACACCGGGAAGTCCGTGGTGGCGCAACGTCAACGGAGCGCTCCTCCGCGATGCCATCGAGGCGCGCCTCCTCTTCGGAGCATGCGACTCGGCGCCCGGCTCGACGCTGGGCGTCGTCGCGTGGCAGCGCTTCCTTGCCGACCCGCACGCCGCCTCGTGGTACCGGGCACACAACACGAGCATCGCGCTCGGCTACCTCGACAACCTCGCGAGTGCCGGCGACGAAGAACCGCACGAGCAGAAGCTGATGGCCCTGACCCTCACGCGGGTCCTGTACGCACAGGCGATCGTCGAGGACCACGACTGGGCACTCGGGCACCTGTCCGCCATTGCCCGATGGTTCTTCCGTCCGTCCGCGTCCGGAGTGAGCATCGCGATGCACGTCCCTGACCTCTACCCGCAGCACTACCCACTGCGATCCGACCTGCGCCGCCGGACCCCGGCCTGGACACATCTCGGCGATCCCCTGATCTGGTTCGCCGATCACGTCCTGATCGGCTCGCGGGTCGAGCCCCTCTACGACATGTCGGCCACGAGTCTCGACCTCCCGGGACTCCGACGTATCTCCCGCTTCGGACTCGCGTCCTATCCGTGGGGTCACGACCTCGACGACCCGAAGATCGAGACCATCAGCATCGCCGACATCCCGTCTTCCTTCCAGCGACGCCTCGGTCAGATCTTCGGAGGACGCGCATGATCCAGTTGCCGTGGGTGATGAACCAGCGCTGGGAGCATCTCCTCTACCTGCACTATCGAGTCGACGCTGCCGAACTGGCGTCGCTGGTGCACCCGGACCTCTCAGTCGACGAGTTCGACGGGTCGGCATGGGTGACGCTGATCCCGCTCCAGCTGAAGGCAGTCCACATCCGCGACCTGCCGCCGGTTCCGGGCACCGAGCAGTTCCCGGAACTGAACCTGCGCGCCTACGTCACCAACCGCGGACGCGCCGGCGTGTGGTTCCTGAGCATCGACGCGATGAGCTGGTTCAGCGTGCAGATCGCCAAGCGCGTGTTCCGCCTCCCGTACGCCGACGCCACCATGAGCTTCGGGGACGAAGGCGGCGCCTTCCGTGCGACGAGCCATCGCCATGGTCCGGTCGCAGCACGTTTCGACGCCACCTACGCACCCACGTCCGCGCCACTCGGCGACTGGACAGATCTCGACACGTTCCTCGGCGAGCGATACTGCATGTACACCCTCGACCGGCGCGGTGGGCTCGCCCGAGGCGACATCTCCCACGTGCCGTGGGTGTTGCGCTCCGCCGATGCCGAGGTCCGCACGAACGACGTCCTCTCCGCCGCTGGCATCGAGCCGCTCTCGGAGCCCATCGCCGCCTACTCCGACGGCACCCATGCGATCGCGTGGCCGCTCGTGGGTGCGGCGCGCGGACCGAGGGCCTGGCCTCGTCGCTGAGACCCGCCCCGGGCCGGTCAGGAGAACAGTGCGGGTCAGGAGAAGATCGGGAGCGCCAGCGCGGTTTCGACCTCGGCGGTGGCGTCGGCTCGCGAGAAGACGGGGTCGGAGCGGAGCGCCGCGACCTCGTCACCGCATCCGATGCGCTCAGCGAGATGGGTGGCGAGCAGTCCGATGTGTGGTGCCCTCGCACCTTGTGCGGCGAGGAGTAGATCGCGCGCCGACTGCTTGTCGCCATCGGCGATGAGCACCGCAGCAAGGCCGACGGCCGCATCGTTCGACATGCGGGCGATCCGTCCGAGTGTTGCTTCGCGAGCGAACGGGACCGCAAGTGACCTGGCGCCCTCGATGTCGTCGCTCAGCGCCAGTGCCGCGACCTTCACCACGACCGCCGACGCCTGGAGGAACTCGTCGACATCGTCACGGTCGAGGAGGTCGGCAGCAATCGCCAGGTTCCCGTCGATGATCTCGATGACGGCGAGTTCGGCGAGCAGGTGCGGTTCGGTCGCGACCAGGTCGATGTAGGGGCCGTCGTCGTACCAGCTGCGACACGACGATCGGGCGGTCTCCACATCGCCGCGCATGGCCGCTGGCGCCGCCCGGGTGTAGGTGATCCCCGCGCCGATGCTGCGGGCGTTGTGACTTCCCGGCTCGATCGCAGCCAGATGCTCGGCCGCGTCAGCGAGAATCCCCTCGACTCCAGGTGCATCGACCACTGCACTCGTGAACGCCAGGAGCCAACAGCCCGTACCCGCGACGGCAGGGAACGGACTGACCGTCGCGTGCTGCGCGATGCGGATGGCGGCTCCCCAGTCGTCGATGGCCACGGCGTGGAGCAGACGGGCGACGAGCAGCATCCCGCCGATCGGATGGTCGGGGCCGAACTGCTCCGCCACCTCGTCGAGGCCGGTCGGGACACCGGTACCGGCCATCGCGGACACGCTCGTGAGGAGGAACGACAAGCGCGCAGCGTCCTCCCAGCGATCGTTGTCGGCTGCGTGGCCATACGCCGCAAGGATGTCGCCGTGCACGTGTCGCGCTTGCGCCACGTCGCGCGACGAGATGAGCACGGTCCCGTCATCGGGAACGAAGGTGGCGAGATGGTGATCGAGATGATCGGCACGAGCGCTGTCCAGCTCCCCCTGGTCGACGAGTCGGAGCCGCGCGTACGCGCGCAAGGTCTCGAGCAGACGAAAGTGATGCCTCGGGCCGGAGCGGTCGACGACCACCAACGATTTCGACACCAACTCCTCGAGGTGATCGATGGCGTCGAGTTCATTCACCCCGATGATGGCGGCGGCGGCGGCCACGTCGAACGGTCCGGCGAACACGCCCAGGAGACGGAAGCATCGCTGCTCGACGAGCTCGAGCAACCCATAGCTCCACGCGACCGTCGCCTCCATCGTCCTTCCTCGGCGACGGCCGCCGCTCCGCAACACACTGAACCGATCCTCCAGGTGCCGGCCGAGGTCGTCGAGCGACAGCACGCCCAATCGACTTGCGGCCAACTCGAGCGCGAGAGGAAGACCGTCGAGGCGTCGACAGATGTCGACCGCCATGGGCGCGGTGCTCTCGTCGAGCGAGAACCCGGGATCGACGCGACGGGCCTGCTCGATCAGCAGGCGAACTGCGGGGCTGTCGACGCCATCGGTCGACAGCGGCTCGAGCACGTGCACCCGCTCGGCATCGATGTCGAGCGGACCAGAGCCGGTGGTCAAAAGTCGGGCACCACCACCGAGTGCTGCGACGGCTTCGGCGAACTCCGCCGCCCCGTCCACAATGTGCTCACAGTTGTCGAGCACGACGAGCGCGTCGTGATCGCGGAGATGTCCGAGCACCGCGTCCTCGGCTCCGTCGGCGCCGACCGACAGTCGGAGCGCCCCGGCGACGGCTGCAGCGACGTCACGCTCGTCCTGGACACCGGTCAGGTCGACGAAATACGCACCGTCGCTCCTCGTGAGCAGTTCCTCGTGCGCGACTTCGACGGCCAGTCTGGTCTTGCCGGAGCCGCCAGGGCCGGTGATGGTCACGACAGGCGATGATGTCAGGAGCCCGCGGATGTCGCTCATGGCCTCCGCTCGACCGATGATCGCCGTTCCCGCCACCGGCAGGTTGTGGCGCGTCGGGTCGGTGCCACGGAGTGGACCGAACTCCCCGGGGCCGAGTTGGTGGACCTCGACGGGATCGTCGACCCCGCGAAGCGTGTAGGCCCCCAAGGGGGTGGTCGCCACCGGCGCCGCCAGACCGACGGTGGCTGCCGACACCAGCGTCTGGCCCCCGTGCGCGATCGAGTTGATGCGAGCACACACGTTGACGGGCGGACCCAGGTAGTTCCCGTCACGGAAGTCGGCGAACCCGAAGTGGATGCCGATGCGGACCTTGAGCGGCGTCTCCGGCGGCCAAGGCGCATCGGCGACCGCCGTCTGGATCTCCGTCGACGCGTGGAGTGCATCCCTGGGGTCGACGAACGCCAGACCGAGCCCGTCGCCCAGGTGGGTGAAACACTCGCCGGAATGCTTCGCACAGATCTCGCGGAGGAGACGGTCGTGGAGTTCCAACGCCGTCGTCATGGCGTCGGGATGGCGCTGCCACTTGTTCGTCGAACCCTCGATGTCGGTGAACACAAAGGTGCGGAGTCCCGAGCGAGGGCGCTCGTCCTTGGCCATCTCGACCACGCCCAGCGCGTCTCGAACGGCCGAGTCGGACAGCGCGAGATCCAGCTCGCGAACCGCACTGACATCCAACATCTCGATTGCTCGTTGGTGAGCGTGGCGCGCCTCGCTGACTTGGTCGTGGCGTACGAGCGCGGTGACCAGCAGCGCCCACCGACGGCCGCGCATCGGCTGGGCCTCGACCAACTGTTCGACGGTCGAGATCGCCTCGCGAGCTCTGCCGACTGCGAGGAGTGCGGCGACCAGGTCTTCCTCGGCATCGAGACGGAGCTCTTCGAGCGCTCGGATCTCGACTCGTGCCCCCGACGACGGGGCGAGGTCCTGGAGCGCCGGACCACGCCAGATCGCCAGCGCAGCCTGGAGCCACTCGGCCCGTGCCGGCGTCGATCCAGGATCGACCGCCACCGCGGCGGAAAACTGATTGACGTCGACCGCGGAGGGATCGATGACGAGTCGGTACTCCCCGTCCGCCGTCTCCAGGATGCGATCGGGTCCCAACTGCGCGTGGAGTCGACCGATCGCGGCCCGGAACAGCTCCGCCACATCCAACGGAGCGCCCGCGCCCCAGGCAGCATCGATGAGGACCTCGGGTGGAACCGAGTCGGGCGCCCGGAGCGCCAACACGGCGACGATCGCTCGCTCCTTGGGCGCATGGAGCGGGACCTCGTCGTCGTCGACTTCGATTCGGAGGGGTCCGAGAACGGCAACCCGCATCGCGGTGACCGTAACAGGCACGTCGGCCGCCCCCGCTGACGTCGGCACCGTCAGGCCGACGTCCGCCAAGAGAGATCGTCGGCGGCGAGGAGATCGTGCCACCACGCTGGAGCTGCCGCCATCAGGCCACTCATGTCGCTGTAGTCGCGCCACTCGACGATCACGCCGTCGACGACCCGCTGGTGGGTCGCGAACTGCAGCGTGTAGCGGTGGTCGTCATCCCACTTCCACGACTCGGAGTGGATGGAGACGACATGTTCGCCGTCCACGATCGTGAACTCGGGGTGGTTCGTGTACTCGGCGAGGGGTGCGAGACCGAGCTGCAGCCGCTTGACGATGTCGGCGGCGCCGGTCGCGCCGTTCTCCCGCCCGATCGGGACGTCCCAGTACTCGCTGCTGTCGCCGAGGAAGGCGGCCAGATGATCCCAGTCGCGGGCGGCCAAGGCTGCCCAGAACGCTTCCACCACTGCCCGTCGTTCGTCATCGGTCATCTTGGCAACGTAGTTGCCCGGCTCCTTCACTCGGTGACGTATCCCTGGCGTCTGTCGTTCTCGTCCGCATCTGCGGCCCGCTCGGCCGGGTCACCGAATCCCCCGCCGCCGGGCAGCTCGAGCACCAGTCGACGTCCGGCGGGAACGACCTGCTTCCCCTTGCCCGCGAACGGCGTCCCGTCGTCGAGGTACACGCGACCGGGCGCGCCGTCACCACCGCCCCGGCGACCACGCGCTGGATGGTCGATACGGTCGAACATGGCGGAGAAGTCGAACTGGTAGCCGTCGGTGGGTCCGAGCTCGATGACCTGGCCGAGGCCACCTCGCTGACGACCCGCTCCGCCGCTGTCCGGACGGAT
>JBBSLH010000179.1:0-8552 GCA_038255425.1 Acidimicrobiales bacterium | reverse complement strand
GGTCGTCACCGAAGGGACCCTCACCCGACGCCTCCAACGCGACCCGGAGCTCACCGGTGTGTCTGCCGTGGTGTTCGACGAGTTCCACGAGCGGAGCATCGACGCCGACCTCGGTCTCGCACTGACACTCGACGTCGCCGAGGCGCTCCGCCCGGACCTACGGATCGTCGTGATGTCGGCAACGCTCGAAGCCGATCCGATCGCTGAGCTGATCAATGCGCCGGTGATCCGATCCGAGGGGCGTGCGTACCCGATCGAGGTCGTGCACATCGACACCCCTCGCATCGTCGGCGGACGGCCAGCACGCATGGAGCCGGCGGTGACAGCAGCAGTGGTGCGTGCTCTGGACGAACACGACGGGGACGTCCTCGTCTTCCTCCCAGGCGCGGGCGAGATCGACCGGACGCAACGTGCGCTGGGCAACCTGGGAGCCGACGTCGACGTCCGTCCGCTCCACGGTCGCCTGTCCAGCGACGTCCAGGATGCAGCGATCAAACCAGCGCCAGAGGGCCGACGGAAGGTGGTGCTGTCGACGTCGATCGCCGAGACCAGCCTGACCATCGAGGGCGTCACGGCCGTGGTGGACGCCGGGTGGCGGCGCACGCCACGACTCGACGCCGGCAGCGGAATGACCCGGCTGGTGACGGTCCCGGTGACGCGAGCCGAGGCGACGCAACGAGCGGGTCGTGCTGGTCGGTTGGCTCCGGGCACGGCGTACCGACTCTGGAGCCGTGCGGACGACGCCACGTTGCGAGACCACCCCGAGCCCGAGATCGAGGTGACCGACCTCGCTCCCCTTGCGCTCGACCTCGCCGCGTGGGGCGCCGATGTCGACGACCTGACCTGGCCGACACCTCCACCGGCGGCCCACCTCTCAGCAGCGCGCGACCTCCTCCAGCGATTGGGTGCGCTCGACGAGGCGGGCACCGTCACCGCACACGGCCGAGCGATGGCCGAGCTCCCGATGCACCCACGTCTCGCCCACCTGCTGCTCCGAGGTGGCGAGCTCGGCCACGGCGCACTGGCCGCCGACACCGCTGCAGTGCTGCACGAGTCGGGCCTGCGTCGTCGTGGGTCCGATGTGGGGGAACGACTGGCCGCGCTGAAACACCCGGGCCGATTCGATCGGGGTGCGGTCGAACGCGCCCGCCGCGACGCCGCCCGCTTCCGTTCGATCGTCGGAGCGAAGGGCAAGGCGGGAACCGCCGCCACCGGTGCGCTCGGCCTCGTCGTCGGTCTCGGCTTCCCCGACCGGGTGGGACGGGCCAGACCCGGACAACGAGGCGAGTTCCTCCTCGCGGGTGGCCGCGGGGCGTTCGTCGCCGAAGGTGACCCGCTCGCTGGCGCCGAGTACGTGTCTGCGGTCGAGCTCGACGGCCAGACGACTCTGGCGCGCATCTTCCTGGGAGCGACGCTCGCCGAGGAAGACGTCCGGACCATCGCCGGCGGAGCGATCGAGACGCTGGACGAGGTCCATTGGGATCGGCGGTCGGGCGACGTCGTGTCCCGTCGCGTCGAGCGATTCGGCGCCATCGTGCTCTCGACCGCCCCCGCGACCGACGCCCCGGGCGCTGCCTACGCCGACGGACTCATCGACGGCATCCGCGACGTCGGCATCTCGATCCTCGGCTGGAACGACGACAGCCGAGCCCTCCAGGAGCGACTCCAGTTCCTCCATGGCGTCGACCCCGAGCACTGGCCCGCGGTCGACGACGACACCCTCGTCGCCGACGCCGACGACCGCATCCGACCATTTCTCGGTGACGCTCGCCGACGCCGCGACCTTCGACGCGTCGACGGAAGCGAGGTCCTCCTGCGCGGTCTCGACTGGAGGCAACGAGCGGAAGTCGACCGACTCGCTCCGCCCCGACTCCCGGTCCCGTCGGGCAACTCATACCGCGTCGACTACTCGGTCGACCCACCGGTGCTCGCCGTGAAGCTCCAGGAGCTCTTCGGTTCGACAGACACCCCGACCGTCGCCGACGGGCGAGTCGCCGTCGTCCTGCATCTGCTCTCCCCCGCTGGCCGCCCGCTCCAGGTGACCCAGGACCTCGCCAGCTTCTGGGCCGGCGCGTACCTCGAGGTTCGCGCGGACATGCGTGGTCGGTACCCGAAGCACCCGTGGCCGGAGGATCCGACCTCCGCGGTCCCGACGGCGAAGACCAAGAGGCGCTGACGGATCAGGCAGGATGTCCGCCATGGCTGCAGGTGGAGAAGGTGGAACGAAGGCGATCATCGCTGCGTTGGTGGCCAACGCCGGGATCGCCATCGCGAAGTTCGTGGGGTTCCTGATCACCGGGTCGTCGTCGATGCTCGCCGAGTCCGTGCACTCGGTGGCCGACACGTCGAACCAGGGCCTGCTCCTCTACGGCGGCAAACGTTCCCGTCGCAATGCCACACCAGAGCACCCCTTCGGCTTCGGCCGCGAGCGCTACTTCTGGTCGTTCATCGTGGCCCTCGTCCTCTTCACGCTCGGGTCGGCGTTCGCCATCTACGAAGGCATCGAGAAGATCCGTCATCCCCACGTCATCGACTCGCTCGGCGTCGCCGTCGGCATCCTCCTGCTCGGCATCGTCCTCGAGGGCTACTCGTTCGGCACTGCGATCAAGATCGGCAGGACGATGAAGGGCGAGGCCGGGTGGTGGGAGTTCATCCGCCGCTCTCGGTCGCCTGAGGTCCCTGTCGTGCTCCTCGAGGATGCTGGCGCCATGATCGGTCTCGTGCTGGCGCTCACCGGCGTCGGGCTCTCCGAGGTGACCGGCGATCCGGTCTGGGACGGCATCGGGACGCTGTGCATCGGGCTCCTCCTCGGACTGATCGCAATCGTGCTCGCCGTCGAGATGAAGAGCCTGTTGATCGGCGAGTCGGCAACCGTGCGGGATCAAGCGGCGATCAGGGCTGCGATCGAGTCCCACGAATCGGTCGACGCACTCATCCACATGCGGACGCAGCATCTTGGGCCGGATGAACTCCTCGTCGGCGCGAAGCTGGACTTCGGCGACACGATGACGGTCGAGGAACTGGCCCTCGCAGTCGACGAGGTCGAGTCGGCGATCCGGGCGGCCGTCCCCGTCGCTCGGGTGATCTATCTGGAGCCCGACGTGCGGCGCGGCGGCAGCGTGCCGACCCCGTAGCCTGGGGACATCATGGATCTCGACGAGGCCGCCCGGAAACAGCTCGAGTCACTCGGCACGTTCATCCGCGACCGTCGCAAGGCAGCCGAGTACTCGTTGCGCGACCTGGCCGAGAAGGCCAACGTGTCGAACCCGTACCTCAGTCAGATCGAGCGCGGTCTGCACACGCCGTCGGTCCGGGTCCTGAAGGCCATCGCCACCGCACTCAACGTCTCGGCCGAGTCGCTGCTCGTCCAGGCCGGACTACTCGAAGGCGACCCCGACAAGACCGCTGGTCCGAGCGTCGAGGACGCGGTCCGCGCCGACTCGCTGCTCACCGACGATCAGAAGGCGGCGATCCTCGCCGTCTACCGCAGCTACGTCGCCCAGAACATCAGCCTCGAAGCGGCCACCGCCGACTCCAAGACCTAGAAAACGCGAAACGGACGGCGCCCAGAGGCACCGTCCGTTCGTGGTTCCCGTTGATCAGGAAGCGGGAAGACTCAGGCCGCAGCCTTGGTGGTGGTCTTCTTCGCGGCCGGCTTGACGGCGTCACGCGTGAGGGGCTTGACGGCCTTCACGACGTTCTTGGCGAACTTCTCCTGGTTGGCCAGGACCTTCTTCGAGAAGGCGAACTGGGTGTCGATGACCTCGGAGAGGGTCGGGACCTCGGCGATGACGGTCTGGAGCGCCTCGACCTTGGGGAGCTCGAACGGGAGCTCGATCTCGGAGATGCGGCCGTCGACGAACTCCACTGCCTGCTTGACGTAGCCGAGGACCTCGTCCTGGACCTTGACGATGGCCTCGAGGGCCTTCGCTTCGTACTCGGTGACCGTGGTGATGACCTTGCTCATGGTGTGACTCCTGTGTCTTTGTGAAGTTGGGGAGATCGGCGGGGCGGCTCGCTTGCCTTGGTTGCTAACTGTATCAAGCACTTGCTAGATCCGCCATGTGTCATCGGTCACGGGAATACCCGACCGATCAGGTCGGGTTTCGGTCGAGCCTCGCTAGGCTCTGGCGAGTCCACACTCACCACACCCACCCTCAGGGGGCATCCCATGGCCATCCGACTCGGAGACGAAGCACCGGACTTCACCGCAGACAGCACCGAAGGGACGATCGACTTCCATTCGTGGAAAGGCGATTCATGGGCGATCCTGTTCTCCCACCCGAAGGACTTCACGCCGGTCTGCACGACTGAACTCGGTCGCGTCGCCGGACTCAAGCCGGAGTTCGACAAGCGGAACGTCAAGGTCCTGGGGCTGTCCGTCGACCCCGTCGAGTCGCACAACGACTGGAAGGGCGACATCGCCGACGTCACCGGCAACGAGTTGAACTATCCGCTCCTCGCCGATCCCGATCGCACGGTCGCCGACCTCTACGACATGATCCACCCGAACGCCAACGACACCCTCACGGTGCGTTCGGTCTTCGTGATCGACCCGGCCAACAAGGTCAAGCTGACGCTCACCTACCCCGCGTCGACCGGGCGCAACTTCGACGAACTGCTCCGGGTCATCGACAGCCTGCAGTTGACCGCCAACCACTCGGTCGCCACGCCGGCCGACTGGAAGAACGGCGAGGACGTCATCATCGTCCCGGCGGTTTCCGACGAGGATGCCAAGGAACGCTTCGGCAGCTTCGACGCGAAGAAGCCGTACCTGCGCGTGACCGCCCAACCGTCCTAGCTCGTTGTACTAGACGCCCACGCCGACGCCGAGAGCGTCGCTGAGGAGCGCACGCCAGCCGTCGGCCGCGATGCCGAGGGCAGCGAGACGTTCCTCGGCGACGCGGCGGGCGGTCTGGGCGTCGTCTCTCCCTGCCACCTCGGCGACCGCGGCGTCGGTCAGGCGCACCACGGCCTGCGCGATGCGATCACCAGTGGCATCGGTCGCCTCGATGGCCACGGACAAGACGACGCGCGCCTCGTCGATCTCGCCGGCGTGCGCATGAGCGAGCGCCTCGGCGATCCGTCCGTACACGAGGTCGAGATAGGTGTGCGGCCCGGCGCTGACACGCTTCACCGCGGCATGGGCATCGTCGGGCCGCCCCGAGACCGCTGCCAGGAGCGCGCTGCCCGCAGCGATGTAGCCGCGGTCTTCTTCGAGCGCATCGAGAACGCCCATGGCTGCACCGACCTGGCCTCGTTGGAGCGAGTGCATCACCGAGGCCACCATGCGATCGGGAGCGCCGACGATGTCGGTCGGCGACTCGGGCGACCCACCGAGCACCTCAGCACCCATCTCGATGTCGCCCAGTTGGACGGCGAGCGCGAGTGACGTGATGTGCTCGAGTCCCATCGAGTCGCCGGAGATCGCCGTGAGCGTGTTGTTCCGTAGTTCGGCGAGGACATCGCGGCCCTCGTCGACGTCGCCCTGCATGGCGAGGGCTCTCGCCAGGTTGCACTTCGCCTGGAGCGCACCGAAGCCGTCGTCGATCGCTTCGAACAGGTCGACGGCCCGACGGAGCGTCTCGACGGCATCCTCCGTGCGGCCGGACCACAACCAGATGGAGCCGGTGAGGACCACCATCATCGCCTCGCCCCACAGCTCGCCCCGTTCGTGGGCATCGGCCCCGACCACCTCGGCAAGCGCCAACGCCTCGTCGTCGTGTCCCTGGTGGAACCGCACCCAGGCGAGTAGGCCTCGCGACCACGTCAGGCCACCATGATCACCGAGGTCCTCGAACGTCTCCATCGCTTGGAGCACGCGGGCCTCGGCTTCGTCGACCCTGCCCGAGATGTATGCCGACCACGACAGGTTCTGGTGGGCCCAGGCGGCCTCACGCGCGTCGCCGACCTCCTCGAACAGGGCGAGGGCAGCCTCGAGCGCCGTGTCGGCGGCGTCGAAGTTGCCGGCGAACACCTGCGTCATGCCGATCTGGCGAAGCGCCGAACCCTGCCCGGCCGCGTCTCCTGCCTCGTCGAAGCGACGACGAGCGTCCTCGAGAATGCCGAGCGATCCGGCGCTGTCGCCCCGATGCTGCTGGATCTCGCCCAGCACGAGCTGCGCACGAGCCACCGCCATCTGGTCGCCGGCGGCAGAGGCCAGCTGGAGCGACATGGTCGCGTCGTCCTCTGCTGCGACGAAGTCGTACTGATCGGTGAGCGCATCGGCGCGCAGGCGGAGGAGCTCGATCCGGCGAGGATCGTCGTCCGCGACGAGGCCGAGTGCTCGAGCGGCGAAGGACGCGGCCACCGCCGGCACGGACTCCTCGTCGGCCTCGTGCGCTGCCGTCGTCAGCCAGGTCACCGCACGGTCGTGCACGTCGTCGGGCACGCCCGGGATCCGTCCGAGCTCGTCGACGACCTCCGCGGCCGACGCCCAATGGTTCGCAAGGTGTGCGTGCTCGTGTTCGTGATCGACGGGAGACTCATCGAAGTGGTGCTCGATCCACGAGGCGATGCCCGCGTGGGACTTCGCACGATCGGCCTTGGTGAGCGTCGAGTACGCCACTTCGCGGATCACATCGGACCGGAAGGAGTACGTGTCGCCCTCGAGCAGCAGGAACTCGCGCGCCGCCAGGTTCTCGATGTGCGCCCTCGCGGCCTCGCTGTCGATGCCTCGCTTGACCTCGGCCATGGTGGCCAACGCACCGATCTTGTTGCGTCGACCGAGCACGGCGGCATCGTCGAGGATCGATCGGTCGGCGGGCGCCAACGCGTCCAGGCGTGCGGCGATGAGCCCGCGAAGCGTGCTCGGCAGCTCGCCCGACTCGGTGGCCAACAGCTGCTCGACGGTGTTCACCCCGGCTTCGGTGACGAGTGACACGAGCTCTTCGAGATAGAAGGGGTTGCCGCCCGATCGGTCGACGAGCATCGAGGCGAGTGCCGGGTGGAGCTCGCCCTCGGTGAGGAGGAACAGCAGCCGTCGGCTTGCGTCAGCGTCGAGCGGATCGAGATGGAGCACCACGCTGTTGGCCGCTTCGGGCGACGGGTGCCACCGTTCGCCGAGTGAACGCCGGGCGGTCGCCAGCAGTACGAACGGCCGACGGGCGAGTCGGCTCAGGAGCGTGTCGACGAGATCGAGCACCTCCTGATCGGCCCAGTGGAGATCGGAGAGCACGACGACGACCGGCTGACGATGGCTGTATCCCTCAGCGATCGCGACCACTGAACGGATCACCTCGTCGCGAGCACGTGTGACGTCGATCCCGCGCAGGCTGCTGTCGCTCCCGAGGAGATGCTTGAGCCCGGCGACGACACGGTCGACCTCGTCGCCCCGGTTCGACTCGACAAGAGCTGCGGAGGTGATCCGGTGCAGTCCGGCCTCGATCTCCGACGGCGACGCATCGGGCTCGAGGTGGGCAGCGGACCGGACGGCATCGGCGATCGGCCACCACACGTTGGCCTCGCCGTACGGAACACAGCGGCCCTCGAGCACCAGCGCGCCCAGTTCGCATGTGGCGTGCGACGACGTCTCCTCGGCCAGCCGCGACTTACCCATGCCCGCTTCACCGTGCACGAGCAACAACGCCGCCCGACAGCGATCGATGGCGTTGGTGCTGACGCTGGTGAGCAGCGCGAGTTCGGTTTCGCGACCGATCAACGGGGCTTCGGGGCGCCGGGGGCGGTACCCCGGAGGGAGGACGGCCTCGACTGCGACCCACGCCTCGACCGGCAGCGCCTTCCCCTTCGCGATGACGGGGTCGATCGACTCGTACCGTACGACAGAACTGGTGGCGGCATAGGTGTCGGGGCCGACGAGGACCATGCCGGGCTCCGCAGCGGTCTGCAACCGACTCGCCGTGTTCACGACGTCGCCCATTGCGGTGTACTCGCGCCCACCCTGCACGGCGCCGACCAGGACCTCGCCGGTGTTGATGCCGACGCGCATCTGGATCACATGATCGACCTCGGCACCGACGACGGCGATCGTCTGTTGCATCCGCAAGCCGGCGCGGACCGCACGCTCGGCGTCGTCCTCATGCGCGATCGGAGCGCCGAACAAGGCAACGATCGCGTCGCCGATGACCTTGTCGACCCGCCCGCCGAACGCCTCGATGTCGAGCGCGAAGCGCTTGAAACAGCGGTCGACGAGTGCCTTCACCTGTTCGGGATCGCGGGTCTCGGACAGCGACGTGAACCCGACGAGGTCCGCGAAGAGCACGGTGGCGATCCGTCGCTGGTCGCCCACGACCACGAGTTCGTGACCGCACGAGGGACAGAACCGAGCCTCGGCCGGCACCTCGGCACCACACTTCGGACAGTTCACGCCCGCAGTGTATGGGGCATCAGGGTCATACCCCATGGGAGTCTCGCTGCACCCGCAGTACCGTGCCGATCATGAGTGCTCCCCTGTCTGCACCCGCTGGCCTCGCCGCGGCCCGCACCGTTTCGGCCAACAAGACCTACGGCTCCGGGACGACTGCGGTCACGGCGCTCGGCGGCGTCGACGTCGAGTTCGCCAAGGGTCGGTTCACCGCCATCATGGGCCCGTC